>BQJG01000006.1 GCA_021604585.1 Hyphococcus sp. | reverse complement strand
TTCTTTCCCTATGTATTCACACTGTTTTTGTGGATCTTGGTGATGAACCTGTTCGGCTTGTTGCCGTCTGTTCCTGGCTCGCCGCACGAGCTGCATACCTTTACGCCGACCAGTCATCTGATTGTCACGCTGGCGCTGGCGTTGCTGACGATCACCATCGTGATTGTTTACGGATTTTGGAAGAACGGTCTGAAATTTCTAAAACTGTTCTGGCCGTCGGGCCTTCCCTGGCCGATGTATGCGATTATCCCGCTGATCGAGGTTATCTCGTTCCTGTCGCGCCCGCTGAGCCTCGCCATTCGTCTTTTCGCCAACATGTTCGCCGGCCACATCATTCTCAAGCTGTTTGCCGGTTTCGTAGTGTCGTTGCTGGCTGCGGAAGGCGCAATCAAGCTGTTTGGCGTCGCGCCGTTTCTCGGCGCGGTTGCGGTCACCATGCTCGAATTTCTGGTCGCCGCGCTGCAGGCCTATGTGTTTGCGGTGCTGACCTGCATTTATCTCTCCGACGCGGCCCACGCCGCCGACCACTAACCAACAGTTTCCCGCGCGGCGCGAAGAGCCAGCCGCGGAACCGGGACAAACGGCTCAACGAAAAAGAAACTTCAGGAGTTAAGACAATGGAAGCAGAAGCAGCAAAACTTATCGGCGCCGGTCTCGCCTCGATCCCGCTCGCGGGCGCAGGCGTCGGCCTCGGCCTCATCTTCGGCAACTTCCTGTCGGGCGCATTCCGCAACCCGTCAGTCGCCGCCCAGAACCAGCCGACCATGTTGCTCGCCTTCGCGCTGACCGAATTCACCGGTCTGCTCGGCTTCGCGATTGCGATGATCATTCTCTACACGTTCTAAGCGAGTAATCGCCAACAAAGGGAGAAGACCTTGTCCGTCTTCGCATCTTTAATCTCTGTTGCAGCAGCGGGCGCAGTCGAAGCGCACGAGGAAGCCGCGTCTGCGGGCCTGCCGCAACTTGATCCGTCGTCATGGCCGAGCCAGCTTTTCTGGCTCGCGCTGACCTTTGGCGTTCTCTACTGGCTGATGGCGGGCAAGTTCCTGCCGTCGCTTGGCGGCGCTATTGAAGAGCGCCGTGACCGGGTCGCCGACGATCTCGATCAGGCGTCCGAGTTCAAGCGTCAGGCCGAGGAAGCGGAGAGTGGCTATAACAAGTCGCTCGCCGACGCCCGCGCCAAGGCGCAATCGATTGCCGCTGACACGCGCGCGGAGATGGACGAGGAAATCGCCGGCCTGCAAGCCGAAACCGAAGCGGCGCTGGAAAACCAGCTTTCAGCCGCCGAAGCGCGCATTGCGAGCATGAAGAAAGATGCGGCGGCGAAAGTTCGCGACGCGGCCGCTGAGACGGCGAGGGCGGTTGTTGAAACGCTGATCGACGAGGCGCCGGCCGACGAAGCCGTGTCCAAGGCGATCGCTGCGGCGCAAGCTTAAAGGCGCGAGTCAAGGAAACCAACGATGATCAATCTTGCTTCTATCGCTCTCGCCGCCGCTGAAACCGCCCACGGCGCAGCTGACACAGCCGATCACGCGTCGCCGGGCCTGTTTCAGGATCCGGGACTTTACGTCCTCATCGCATTCCTGATCGTGATTGGCGTCTTCGCCCGCGCCGGCGTGCACAAGATGATGGTCTCGGGCCTCGACAAGCGCGCGCAAAAGATCGCCGACGAACTTAATGAAGCGCGCAAGATGCGCGAAGAAGCGCAGGAGCTTCTCGCCTCCTACCAGCGCCGTCAGCGCGAAGCCGAAGAAGAGGCGAGCGGCATCATCGACCAGGCGAAAAAAGACGCTGTCCGCATGACCCATGAGGCGCGCGCGAAAATTTCCGAACAGACCGAGCGCCGGATCAAGGCCGCAGAAGAAAAGATCGCCCGCGCAGAAGCGCAAGCGATTTCCGAAGTGCGCGGCCAGACAGCCGACCTCGCCATTGAAGCCGCGCGCATCATCATCCGTGACCGGATGGCTGGCGGCGCGCAAGGGCCGTTTATCGACAAGGCGATTGCGGGTTTGAAGGACAAGCTGAACTAGGCTTTACTCAAGTTCCGGCGACCATGCTTTGAGCTGATCCAGCTTGCGCTGGCGCTGTTCTTGCGGGCTGAGTGAATAATCACCGCCAAAAGCTGAAGACTCCCATGATCCATAGGATGGGTTTGGCAGCATCAGCCAGTCATGGCCCCAGTGTTCGGCGTTCACGACATAAACTTTCTGGCGCGCGGCGGGCGAGCCGGTATACTCGTCTGTGAAATCGCCGAAATTATCGCCCAGCAAAAGCAGGATGCGATAGGTCTCTGCGACGGCGGCCCGGCGCGTTCCCTTGGCTGACGTCCAGTCCGGTTTCTCGCCTTTGGTCAGCACCGTGTCCACATTCCCACCCATTGGAAAACCCAGTTCCGCCAGATTGCGGGTTGTGCCGTCTTCAACTTCGGCGCTGCGATTGGTGACGTAAAAGACTTTAACGCTTTTCGCGGCAGCGGCTTTTGTAAACGCCAAAGCGCCCGAAACGGCATCAGCTTGTCCCGCGCCCACCCATTCATTCCAGCTCTTGCCTGAAAAACTGGCTCCGGTGGTGACCATCCACGCCTGATAGCGTGAATTGTCGAGGACGGTTTCATCCGCATCAAGAATAATTGCGGGCGGCAGCGATTCATAACCGGATTTTTGTTCAACTGGCGCTGCGGTCCATGTTTTGTCGGCGAGTGCTTCATCGAGCCGCTTTGCAGCGAGGGCGTAGACTGCTTCCGTTGTCGCTTTGTATTCGACTGACTGTTGCATCCACAGCGTTGCGTTGAGCCGGTCATCGGGTGTAACGCCATTCACTGCCTGTGGCGCTGGAGTTGTGGTGCAGGCGGCCAGCGCGAGCAGGACGCCAAAGACAGAGATGCATTTCAGTGAAGCTTGATATGACCGCATGGAATGATTTCCTCCGATAGCTATTTGACTGAGCATAGAAGCTGCGCCTTGCCGGTAAAGCGCTTATATTGTCCCTTTAAGGAGCCAAGTTTATCATGCGCCCAATTGCTATGCTCGCCTTCGCTTTGCTGCTCACATCTTGCGACAAGCCACCCGTCAATCGCGACGCATCGGCGCAGCTCCAGACGGTGAGCTATGTGGACACCGGGCGATATCTCGGCCGCTGGTATGAGATTGCGCGCTTTCCGAACCGCTTCGAGAAAGGCTGCGAAGGCGTCACCGCCGATTACGGCTTGCGCGATGACGGGCTGATCTCCGTGGTCAACACTTGCCGCAAGGGATCGCCCAGCGGAGAGGAAAAGGCTGCGAAGGCCCGCGCGCGCATCGTCGATGAGGCGACCAACGCCAAGCTGGAGGTCAGTTTCTTCGGCCCGTTCTGGGGTGACTATTGGGTGATCGGCCTGGCGGAGGATTATTCCCTCGCCCTCGTCGGTGAACCGGAAGGGCGCTATTTGTGGATATTAAGCCGTACACCGATGATTTCGGAGGAGGTGCGCGACGAGGCGATCAGCGACTTGCAGGCAATGGGATATGATACGGAAGCGCTATATTGGACGGAGCAGATTTTGTAGTCTTAACGGCTAGTCCTCAATGGCTTCAATGCCGTCGCCATAAGTAACAGTAATTGAAGTTACGCCAGTGACAGAAAGTGCATCAACTAGTTCCCAGAAAGCACGCGGCTCGGATGATCCGAAGTCAATTGAAATGGAGGGGCCATCGATTAGCGCGGAATGAATGATGTTGCCGAGGGTTTTTGCGTCATCATATCGAACTTCTTCAACATCGAACCAATAGTTGAACCATGTCTCAATATCTTCATCGGCTATCGGTTTGTTCGCCTCGATGCGTACATTATCCCAACGCATCGTAGACAATGTTATCTCAACTCCTCCTCGAGTACCACGCGATTCAGAAAACCCTAAACCGGTCTCTATCGCTAATTCTGTTACAACCGGCCCATTATCGTTTTCAACGAAATAGACACAATAAAGATCACCGTAGATGGCGTTGTCTTCTGGCATTTGGAACTTAACCTCGGGACTGCACATTGTGCAGGCCGCAAGTTCTTGTTCCACAAATGATTCCAATTGAGCGAAGTAGTGATCGCGGACGTTTTCAACGATAGGCGCCAAATCGACCATGCAAGAGCCCTCAAAACACCTTTGGTTGGGAGCTTAATATATATATCGCGCAACGTACCTACCCCGCCATGCCTTTGCGGATCTTGTCGCGCAGGAAGTCGATGGGTTTGCGGCCGGTCTTTTCCTCGTAGTGCCAATATGTCCAGCCATTACAGGCTTGAGCGTTCTGGACCGCGGCGCCGACCTTGTGGATCGAGCCCTGAATTTCGTGCTCGCCATCTTTCACATAAAGCGAACCGTCGGCGCGCACTTTCGCCGAGTGATTGCCGCGCGGAGAGTAAAGCTTCGAGCCCGGCTTGATCAGCTTGTGTTCGATCACCGTGCCGAACGGAACGCGCGTTGCCGCTCTTGGCGATGGTTGGGTCAGCAGATCATCGCTCCCCAGCGGTTTGACCTTGGCGATGCGTTTTTTCGCCGCCGCGATGTAAATCTTGTCGCGCTCGCAGCCGATCCAGCGCCGCCCGAGATATTTTGCCGCCGCGCCGGTCGTGCCCGAACCGAAGAACGGATCGAGCACCACGTCGCCGGGTTTGGTCGAGCCGATCAGGATGCGGTAGAGCAGGCTTTCCGGCTTTTGCGTCGGATGGGTCTTCGCGCCGTCCTCGCCCTTGATGCGCTCATTCCCGGTGCAGATCGGAAACTCCCAGTCGGAGCGCATCTGCAGATCGTCATTGGCGGTTTTCAGCGCGCGATAATTGAACGTGTATTTCGACTTTTCCGACTTCGCCGCCCAGATCAGTGTTTCATGGGCATTGGTCAGGCGCGTGCCACGGAAATTCGGCATCGGGTTCGACTTGCGCCAGATAACGTCGTTCAAAATCCAGAAGTCTTCATCCTGCACCGCTGCGCCGACGCGGAAGATGTTGTGATAAGAGCCGATGACCCAGATCGCGCCGTCAGGCTTCAACACGCGCCGCGCTTCCTTCAGCCAGGCGCGGGTGAAATCGTCATACTCCTTGAACGAAGCGAACTTGTCCCATTCATCGTCAACACCATCGACGCGCGAATTATCCGGGCGCGTCAGGTCGCCCTGTCCAAGCTGAAGATTGTAGGGCGGGTCGGCGAAAATGAGATCAACGCAAGCGTCGGGCAGCTTCTTCATCGCCGCAATGCAGTCGCCGGTGATGATCGAGTCGAGATATTGCGCGATATCGTTCGCCGCCGGCTTCTTCGCGTTTTTCTTTTTGGTTTTTTTCTGCGCCGCCATCGCCGCCCCGCTTGCTCTTCCTTCGTCATTCAAAGGAGAGGCACTTTGAGTCGGCGCGGATTCCGCGTCAAGAGTCACGCCAAATTTATTATTGGATTCAGCGAGTTAACCGAGGTTAACAAAACCTTTCCATCGATACTGTGTTACGACTCCACGCACAATATCTTGTGGATCGGCGCGAAGGATTTGCGATGATGTGGTGTCACGCCATGACGTTCGAGACCTTCGCGGTGCGCTGGCGCGCCGTAACCTTTGTTTTTCTCCCAGGCGAAAAAAGGAAATTCGTAGGCGAGATCGCGCATCATCTGATCGCGAACGGTTTTCGCAATGATTGACGCGGCGGCGATGGACAGCGATTTTGCATCGCCTTTAACGACCATTTGTGTGCGCGCCTTCAGTTTCGGTTTTTGCGAACCGTCGACGATGCAAATGTCCGGTTGCATCGCCAGTGCTGCTTCGGCGCGCGCCATGGCGAGAAACGTTGCCTGCAGAATATTGAGCGCGTCAATTTCTTCGACGCTCGCCATGCCGACGCCGACAAGTGATGTTGCGCGGATTGCTTCGGCGATGGTGTCACGTTTTTTTTCAGCAATGGTTTTGGAATCGCGCAAACCGTCCGGACAATTCAGCGGATCGAGAATCACCGCGGCGGCGACAACCGGCCCGGCCCAGGGGCCGCGCCCGGCCTCGTCAATTCCGGCAATGACTCCAGAATGCGCGTTTTCAATGTCAAAATTGGGCGTATGCATGGGGCAGTTCCTATGCGAATTCGTGAGAGAGCAAAATGGCTCTCTGCACCACAAGAATAGTGAGGTTGCAAATGGCGCTAAGCTATTGATTTATCTTTGATAGAATACGCGCCCATAGCCTGAAACCGCAATCTTGGTTATGTCATTCCTTGAAGCTTGGGCGTCGTCTGGTGCGTCATGCCCGGCAGCAGAGTGAGTGACAAGCCATGCCTTACGGGCGACACGATCAATCAGGAAGAGGTCTTCAACAGACCGAGGGCGGGCGCACACATGATGCTTCGGGGCTTGATGTTCTTGCCTTTGCGTTAGGGGAACGGCGTGCAGGTCGTGAGATCTGCATCGCAACGCTTTCAGCCATTCATGGGTCATCGCCCCGTCGGCTTGGGACACAAATGGCCATCGCTGCGGATGGACGATATGCGGGATCGATATCTTCAGGCTGCCTTGAACGCGCGATTGTTGATGAAGCGCGTGAAAGGCTTCGCACCGGAAATGGTTGCATCGTTCGTTATGGAGAGGGGTCGAAATATCTAGACATCGTCCTTCCCTGCGGGTCGGGCGTGGATATTCTATATTCTGTGCATATTCAGCCAGACGCACTGGAGCGATCTTTGTCGGCGGCGGAAAGACGCGAGTGTTTCGCGCTCGAATTGATGGAGAGCGGCGCTGAATGTTGTTCCAGCGAAGCGAAGGAAGGTTGGAACGGTAAAAGTCAGGTCCGGAAGTATCAGCCCGCTTTACAAATTACCGTAGCCGGCATCGGGGTTGAGCTTATTCTTTTCACCCGGCTGGCCACGATTGCAGGCTATCGCATATGCGCTTTATCGCCTGACGCTGAAACTCTTGAACATTGTAGCGGTCAAACGGCGATGCTTTCATCGAGCAATCAGTTGCCGGAATTAATTCTCGATCCCTGGACGGCGTTTGTTTCCTTGTTTCATGACCGCGAATGGGAATTGGCGTTGTTGAAGAAGGTGATTGAGAGCGACGCTTTTTATGTGGGTGCTGTTGGCAGCATGAAGACCAGCGAAGCCCGGCTCGCAGCATTACGAGAGCAGGGTGTTGATGATGGTTGTCTCGCGAAGCTGAGAGGGCCGATCGGGCTTATTCCCGCCACGCGTAATCCCTCTGCGTTGACGGTCTCCGTCCTGGCGGAGGTCGTCGCCGCATGGAAGCAGTAAAAACTGAAATCACCCCAAAGAATACTGCGGGCATTCTTCTTGCCGCAGGCGCAGCCCGGCGGTTTGGCGGCGACAAGCTAAGCGCTGAAATTGAAGGCCGGTCCGTTCTAGATAGAAGCGCCTCAGCGTTGCGCCATGCAGGATGCTTTATCAATGCAGGCGTAATTGCACGCAAAAAGGACTGTCATCAGAAAATACTAGACAGCAGCAACCTTTCTACGCTCATTAACGAAAATGCGTCTTCCGGTGTCAGTGGATCGATAAAGCTTGGAGTCCAGTGGGCTGTCGAACGCGGCGCCAAAGCAATACTCATCGCTCTCGCTGACATGCCATTCCTTCCCCCTCAACATTTTCACAAACTCTTTCGTGCAGCCGACAATGAGGAAAAGATTGCATTCACTATATGTGTCGGCGTGCGAATGCCGCCGGCTCTGTTTGGCGAGCAATGGTTTGAAAGATTGCTAACTTTGTCCGGCGATCAAGGAGCAAAGATCTTACTTCGAGACGTGCCTGCACATGCCAGTGTTGAAGCAACAAAACGAATGCTAACGGATATTGATGTTATTGCTGATCTCGGATTCAAAAAATAAAAATACCATTAGTTACATTTACCGGGAGCTCAACAGGGATCAAAAGCATTAGAAAACAGACTTCTTATTTGACGCAATGGGTGGGTGAAGAGCAATTGTTCAGCGCTGTCACGTTTTAGCCAAGCGTGTAATAACTGAATTTGTTAATGATTGGAAACTTGCTCCAGGTTCGTAACGATCGCCATTTCAAACTAGAAACAGCCGAGCGAGCGAACTGTTGGGTGATGGCGTCAGTGGGCTCTCCGGGAGTTCTATACGCTCTCGATGACGCGAATCTTGTTCCAGAGGATGGTCTGGCTGAGCTTTCCAACATTGTTCAAGCTTTGTGGAATCAATAAGCCGCAATTATTTTGCTTGATCCAATAAGATCGCGCCATTCTCGCTCCCACGCCGACCGCTCGCGCCGTCTACGGCTCATCGATCACGGCAGGAAAGCTGCTTTTCCTCGAAAGGCTAATGAGAGGCGGCGACGTGTCTGTCGCCCAGTCATTCAACCGCAAGCTGATTGTCATGCCTGAAGAGTCGTTCTTCGCGATCATGGAGGGGCATCATGGCCTCTAATCGTGAACTGCAGGAACTGATCAACCATTACGGCAAGGCATTGGATGCGCCGCAAGCGCTATCGTTTTGCGTTTCCAAGCAGCCAGGGCACATTAAAGCTTGCGCCAGTGATGTGAAGCGCGGCAACGCTATGTTCGTCGAGAATGTCCGATACCAAGGAACGCTTTTGACAGCGCGTGCCAGCGCCGCGCTGAGGGCCATCGATGCGCATGCAGCGGCGACATTCCCCGACTAAGCAAGCGAACAACAAGAAGAGGCGGCGTGTCGACGAGCGTCTCGGCGAGTGGGGGGAGGGTCAAAGTTGAACGCGGAAATAACGTGACCGAACGCCCAAGCGATATTCTTCCGCGTGCAAGGGTTAAGGAATTTTTCCTGGGCGCCTTCGATTTACGGTTCAGTCCTGCGGTTTATCAAGGGATACCGATTCCGCCCGATATCCCTGGAAATTTTGGGGGGACAACTCTACGAATGAAAGGAGAGCCTGAACCGCTTTGTGTGGCGGGAGCCGTTGCACAGAACTTTGTGAGAAACTTGTCGGATTAGTCTCCATCCCGGAAAATGGCTCGGTTATATTGAGGCACGACACGAGTTTATTGAACATGCCTGCGGCAAGCTCGCCCTCTCTGAGCGCTGGACCTGTCGTTTGCTTTATGAGGAGTGTGCAACGCATTGGCGATAGCCAGAACGCGCTGACGATAAAGATGCACTGCCGCCGCCATTAGTGAGCTGGCGACCGGTTATTAGCGCCTCCCGCCAGATCAACCTTCCATCGAAAGCAATCTCATGGTTACATAGCAGGTGGCTGCGCAATCAGGGATTCGTTAGCCAAATTCACTCTCCCGTATCCCGCGTCAGGCCATGACGCCAAGTCGGTCGCCCTGCATGATGAGATTGTCTTTCAAGTCAAAAAGCATCCTACTCTACGCCATCGCGGGACTGGCGCTTTGGGTCTGTTTGTCGATACTGTTTGGCGTAACAGCTTACTTGGACTGGCGGCGGCACAGTGAGGAGTACGGCTTACCGCCCTTTGTAGAGTCATATGCCTTTGGGTTTGCGCCTTGGGTCATTTGCGGGCCGCTAGTTTTTCTCGTCAGCCGTCAGGTTGGAGAAAGTGCTCGCGGCTTATTTCGCAAAATTTGTGCGATCGGCGCTCTCGCGATCACGACCGGCGCAGTCATTGCGAGCCATGCTCTCTTACTTCTTCCAACCCTGCGCGGGGGTAGCGCCGCCGCTGTAATCGACGCCACGCCCTATCTCGAATGGGGATGGGATATTTTCATATTCATCACCCTATTCCTCCATGGCAGCAACGTTGGAAATGCGGACCGTGCCCTCGCCCGGCAAATAGAAGTCTCTGCATTGCGAAATGATGTTTTGCGCACACAAAATGAGCTCATCGATTTTGAAAACCACACTCTCCGAGACCGGTTCAGCTCTCACTTTATGCTCAACGCGATGAGTAATATTGTCGGCTTGATACGCAGCAGCCGCTATAGTGATGCTGAGAAAGCGGCGGAAATTCTCAGCGCCATTCTCCGAGATATTGGCCGCGACCAAAATGGTGACCACACGACAATTAGGGACGAATTGCAGGTGCTGGAGACTTATCTGGAGTTTCAGGCAATTCGCTTTCCTAACTTCACTATCTCCATGAATGTCGATCCGGATCTGCTGGATTCGTGCATTCCTCGGCATATACTTCAGCCCCTCGTGGAGAATGCATTCAAGCACGGCATGTCAGCTCGGGGGGATCTGGCGTTGTCCATTACTGGACGGCGGGATGGCAATCAGCTGATGCTCACGATTTCAAACTCGATTGAATGTGGGCGCGAACCTCCGCTTCCAGCTGAGGCAGGGTCAGATTTTGATCTCGCGACAGGGCAAGGCTTGCGTATTGTCGAACAGCGGCTCAAATTATTTTTTGGTGGAAACTGCAGCCTACACAGTTCAGTCGAGCGCGACGAACACATTGTGACGATAGGAGCGCCATGGAAATTCACGCCCAAGACATAGTGGCAATTGTTGTCGATGACGAACCCATCATCGCGGACGATTTGGCGAGCCTAATTAACGCCCGAGAGCATTGGTCGGCGACAGCATTCAATAGCTTGGCGGACGCGCGCCAGGCGATTCGAAGGCGGCGCATTGACGTTTGCTTCTTGGATATTGAAATGCCCGGCGAAAACGGGCTTGTGGCGGCGCGAGAGATTGCCGGTGAATTAGGCGACGTCAAAATTATTTTTGTCACCGCGTTTCAAAAATACGCAACCGCTGCGTTTCGGGTGAACGCCGTCGATTATCTAGTCAAGCCGATCACCAAAGACCTCCTGGCGGAAGCCTGCGCCCGCGTGGAGACGGCGGCCGGCGCAGCGTCAGTTAAGCCGGTCGATTTGTCTGCATTGCCCGCCCGGAATAATGCGGACGAGCCCCGCATCGCAATTCAAATCGGCACTCGCGTGGCATATGTTTTGGTCAGCGCTGTTGTGTATGCGAAAGCGGCCGGCAATTACGTTGAAGTCGTCGCCGACGATAAGACGCACATTACACGCGTCAAGTTTTCGAGGTTTGCAGAAGAAATCACCAATACCGGGCTCATCCAAACCCACCGCTCCTATGTGGTGAATCCCGCCCATGTGAAAGCAGCGCAGTTTTCGTCTGGATGCATTGTACAGCTGGAGCTTACAAACGGCGCGGCGATTCCTGTCAGTGAAAAATTTCGGGATTCCGTCGGAAGGCATTTTCAACATATCGGCATCGGCCAGGCGTGATTGTCGCCCGGCTGCACCGTCGCAGACTCCTGTAACTGAAATCTGCGACGCCTTATTGTTGCTAACTATTTGTCTCGCGCTTTCGCAGATGGACCACCAATTGCGCTTCGCCGATAGGTTATGTCGAAATATTTCTTTGGCTCGTTCTTGCCTTTTTGGACCTCAATGAAACCCCAATTGTGAATGGTGTTTTCGTCGATCGGCATCCAATGCCATACGTTCCGAATGCTCACCGTCTTGCCGTCCTTCGCCGGTACGGAATACCACTCAGAGAACAGCACCATTGAGCCATCGCCTTGCAGGCCACCCGTAAACAGCAAATTTCCGCCCCCATTATCGGTCCAGATCTGACGCCACTCGCCTGCGCCGCTAATCCCTGAAAGGGTTTTGCCTTGCAGCCGACGATTGGTACCCGGAGGAGCAAACGCGTCGTCCATCTGGCGCCAATGTTGGGTAATCACGCAGCCGCCCAAATCCTTTTCGACATCGTCAAATCCACGTAAATTGCCGGACTCTGTGTCGTAAACGTGCCATTCGCCGAGCCAGAAATCGAAATCTTCAAAACTAATCGCCGACTCTGTCCACCATGGCTTCCCTGCACACGGGTCTCGTTCTTGAGCCAAAGCGGCGCCCGACAATAAAGCTACTACAACCGTCGCCAGAATGGGCGACAACGCTTTCCAAACAAACATGCTATTTCCTCTCCGTCGCAGGATTTGCTGAGTACAAATTCGCCGCAAATGAACATGAGCTTTCTTACAATTCCCCGCGCAGCGAAGCGACACAGCAAAACGTGAAATGTGTTGTGCTGTGGAAATCGCGGGGCGAACTTCAGATTAAACTCAACGAATAGTCGCGATTGCCAGAGCTGGTCGAAACAGCGCACTCAGCCTTTAGCAAGACTCGCCTTGGCCAACTCTGTCGCCACATCGAACGCGAGCGATGAATCGACCTCCACATCCGGTGAAACACCTGTCGCCTCCCACCCATCGCCGGTTCGCGGATCAAAGGTGCGCCCGATCGAAACCCAGAGCACAAAGTCCGGCGAGACGCGAACTTCCCCGCCAAAATTGCCGCCGCCTGCGGTTTCTTCGCCGATAACGGACGCCCGTGACGACGCCTTCAACCCAAACACCAGCGACTCGCCGGCGGAAAAAGTGCGCTTGCTAGTCAGCACATATAGCGGCTCGCTCGAAAATGTCCGGTTTGGCAATCCCGTGTACGTCCAGCGTTCCATCCGCGCGCCGCCACGAAAGTCCGAGCTAACCAGATGCGTCGGCTCCGCAAAAAAGTAGGATGATACATGCGTGACGGCCTCCGGATTGCCGCCGTAGTTTACACGCAGATCGAGGATCAGCGCCTTCGCTTTCGCCAAGGCCGCCATCTCCGCATCAAGCCGCGCGCCGAAATCGCCTGACTCATAATAGTCAAGTCCCGTCAGTGTCAGAAGGCCAATGTCGTCGTCCAGCATAACAGCTTCAACCGTGTCCCGCTCAGCATCATATTGACCAGACATGTCATGAGTATCAGCATCCATAGCACCATGTTGGGGCATCACTTGCGGCTTTAGATAAAGGGCCAAGTGCATGTCGTGGGACAGGTCGCGTAGATCTTTTGTGATCGCCGTGGCAAATTCCTGCTTGTTCGTCAGTGCTGCATATTTGCCAGAATTCAATCTCAACATTGCGTCGAGATCATTGCCGACGGACTCATAGACATATTTTCCGATCAATATTTCGCCGGTTTTGCTGACTATTTTCAAGCGATCGATTTCGGTCCAGCCTTCCTCGTCGTTGAGTGTTAGCGTTACCTGGGCGAGCGCGTCCTGATTTTCGGCGCTTGAATTGTTGCGATCTGCATTGCAGCCGATAAGGAACCAAAGGGAGCCCAGGATGAGTAATAATGCGGTCGATGCCCTGATCACAATTGACGCTCCTTTGATGCTTTTCTAGAGTTTTGCGATCCTGCGGCTGGCTGAGCAACGGGCAAAACGCCTGCTCCGGGGCAATTGTTCCGAGATCTACTGCAACAGTGACGAGTTGGTTGCACGGCGTTATGAAAATCCACAACTTGGGCCAGATTCATCTCGACACACAGGCATTTCCTCACAAGATCGCTGCACTTCATCACATTTCGGGTTCTGCAAGCTGGCGATGCGCTAGTTGAGCGTCTAGGTGACTCATTATGGTGACGGAGCGATGTTGATGATTCGAACGCCTAGAGCTTTGGTCGCGTTTAGCGTGCCTGCCGCCTGCCTGTTGGGGCACGCGCAATCGCATACGCTGAACGAACATTCCAGTTGCGCCCAATATCTCGGGAACGCGGGAATATTGGTGGCGACAAAAGACGTAAAAATCATGTTCGATGCGTTTTTCAACGACAGCTATGGAGGACGTTTCACACTCGTTCCTCCGGAAATCGAGGAGCCGCTATTTCGCGGTGCTCCGCCCTATGACAATGTCGATGCGATTTTTGTGTCGCATGCCCATGGTGATCATTTTTCACCGGAACCGACCATCAGATACATGCGCGCCCATCGCGACGTTCTTTTGTTCGCCACCCGCCAGACAGTGGACGCTTTGAAAAATGGAGGTGCAGACGATCAGCTTATCGACAGGATCACGGCGTTTGATCTAGTACCGGGCGAGAGCCATCCGCCGCTCCACGTAAAAGGAATAAGCATTGAGGTTACCGCGATACAGCACAATGGCGGAGAGCAAATGGCCGACGTCCAAAATTTGGCTTTTAGGGTCGCCCTGACGCCAGAGACTATCGTAATGCATCTGGGCGATTCAACGCCGGATTTAGAACTGTTCCAGAGATACCATGATCTCTGGAAACGTACGCCAGTGGCTTACGCCTTTGCGCCGTACTGGTTTGTGACATCTGAACCTGGGCGGCGCATTCTCGACAAACTTGTGGCCGCGCAAAGTACAAATGCCATTCATTTCCCCTCGCAGGCGTCTGATCAGCGAGAGGCGTTTGAAGAGGAATACAAAACCCATGTTTTGACCTTGCCCGGAGAAGTCGTTGTTGTCGGCGCAGATACGCCTGATCCTTGCCAAGGCGATCACTAGAGTCGCGCTGACCGTGCGTGGAATACGAATTTAGAACGGAACACTTTTATGCAATTCAAAGCCACCTCTTTGTCCGGACTGCAACGCGCTGCGATCTCTGCGGTGATATGCCTTTTCTCATCACCCGTTATTGCGGGGCAATCCAGCGAATGTTCACCAAATGACGCTCCTATTTGGGGCGATACCACGAGTTGGACGGCGGAGACCGGACCTGCTGGACGCGAGCACGCCATCATGCTGTTCGATGCAAAACGCCAACGCATTATTCTGGCTGGCGGTACCGGTTACAAGCCGCAGCTTCGCCCGCTTGCCGACGCATGGGCCTTTGACATTGCGGACAGGACTTGGCGCCCGCTTGAAATCACCGGGGAGGCGCCGGCGCTGGGCGGATCGCGGCGAGCCTCAAAATTATCGGACTCTGGCATCGCGCTGATCTATGGCGGCTACGATTCCAAACAGGCGCCCTTAGGCGATTTGTACAAAATGCAGGCCAGCGAAAGTGCATTGAATTTTGTCAAAATGGATCAGGAGAATGCGCCCCCTGCGCGTTTCCTACACGCTTTTGTACGTAGTGCGAACGAGAACGAATATTATACATTCGGTGGCGTCGGCACGCAGCTTTACAATGATGCATGGCGCTTGACCGTGAGCGGGGATATCGGCGTATGGGAGCAAATTGAGACGGCGAACGCCCCAAGCGCCCGATATGGTTTTTCATATTTTCACGACGAGCGGACCAATTCACTTGTGATCGCCGGCGGCGCTGATGAGCGGTTTCCATCGGAGTACCCCAATGATTTCTGGTCGCTTTCGACGGGCGCAGAAAACATTTGGCGGAAATTGCCGGCCGATGAAAACGTCAGCGCCAAAACCGGCCGACGCAATCCGCATTTCGCGTTTGATGGTTCGACAGGGCGTCTGCTTATTTTCGGCGGCACTTCAGATGGCAGGACAGCATCGACCGACAATGGATTCCTGACGTTTTCACCAGAGGGCGATGTCTCGTGGCGTCCTTTGGCGGACGGAGGGCCAACGCCGCGAGCGAGCGGCATGTCAATCTTCGACGACGAGGCTGACAGTTTCTGGCTGGGATTTGGCAACGCCAAGGAAGCCTATTTGGATCTTACTCCGCTTGCAGAATGCGAATGATCTTTGTTGACTGGCTCCTATTACGAAGCCAGATGCGATAAGGCCGCTTTTCATTCACATGTCAGCCGTCTCGCCCGAGCAAGGCGGCTGACGCGACAATCGCCGTAAAGACCGAACTGTTTAACGCGAGCGATGAGCGCGATTGTCGGCGTTTTTTCTCCCGTAAGTCCACGCAGCTTCATGTTCTGGATCGATCAGCTATGCGAAGCGGGTCGCGGGTATGGCATTTGTAATAACCAAGCTTGTGAACAAGCCGGTCCTCATGCGCGGCGACGCGAAAGCAGCATGACAAGTCGAGCCCGACTGACCGCTAACTTCATTCAGTTCTATAAACACAATTAAATCAATAGATTACAAAATATGTAAAGCCTTCTTGACGTAAGGTTTGCCTTACAATAAAAGATGTAAGGCAAACCTTACACATGGAGGATCAATGAAAAAACCACTGTTCCGGAAGGCCATCATAACGCTGGCTTTCATTGTCTGTCTCGCCGCTTGGGGCGGTTTTGTAGCAGCGAAGTTGTTGTCTGACAGCCTCGCGGTTGTGACTGCCGCTCTAACCGTGGCGGCTTTTGCCACGGAAGGCTTGATCTGGGTGCTCGCCATTGTTGGTGGCTGGGCGCTTTTCGCAAACCGGCTAACTGCTTGGCGCAAAATGCGCGGCGGATCAGCTTACTATGAAGGAGATTATCGATGAGTGAGTGTCCAAACAAAAAACGGGGCGGGTGCCCGACATTGTTAGGCTTGATGGTGACAGTCGTACTCACGCTGATTGCAGCGTTTGGATTGACGGAGGCCTCAAGAATGTTTCTTCCAGTGGACGGGTTTGCCGGCAAGGGCGTGGAGTTAGCCATCGTTGTCGGCGTCATTCTCGTCGCCATCAACGCTCTGCGCAGCTTTCGTCGTCGAGGCAATTAGACTATAGAGATTAGTACTGTGTAACCGCGGAGAGATGGGTTGGATCATAATCAATCGAACGCGACCATTGCACAGCGGCGTTTCGTCCGGCGGACGGGCGCCGCTGTGTTGGCTTTCGCTGGCCTCTACTGGATTTTTTCCGACTTCGCAGGTCCTTATTCGACGGTGATCGGCTTTGGCCTGACCGTGCTGGTGGCCGCGCCACTGGTCTTTTTGGCGTATGAATATTATCGCTATGTGAATGCGCTGGACGAGTTCAAAGGCTTGTTGAGTTTACAGGCGATCGCCATCAGCGCCGGCGCCGCGCTTCTTGCAGGTGCCTTTTGGGGCGTCGCGGAGAAATTTCTAGAGCTTCCGCATCTCAACGCAGCGTTGTTGCTTCCCGTAGCGGTGGTGTTTCATTCTCTAGTCTTGTCGGGGCTGGCGCGACGGTTTCAATGAAGAATATTTTGCGGGAGTTGAGGGCCGAGCATGGCTGGAGCCAGCAAGCGCTCGGCGAACAGCTTGATGTATCGCGTCAGGCAATCAACGCCTTGGAGACCGGCAAATACGATCCGTCGATCCGGTTGGCATTCAAACTCGCTCGTCTGTTCGGTAAGCCGGTGGAAGAGATATTTCTGTTTGAAGACTAAGTTTTGATCAATGCGTGGCTTTGGCGTGTCCTTGCCATCCAGACACCTCGCCAGTTTCGCAAGGAAATACGAATTTCGTGATGTTCCATTAGATTGAACTGATGCTCGATTTTCGTTCACCTAGCGGGGTGAAATCGGTCCAGTGAATCATGGCTTACTGTAGGAGCTCAGGGCGCAATTTTTGCAGCTTTCCAGTATTGGGCCATCCGCCATGAATTCTCACCCGCCAACCACTTCGGTTCAAAGCCATAACCGGGCAGTTGAGAGCTTGGCTGCTTCCGTCAGGCGGTTCTCGACGGCATCGATAGCGTCGTCTGGCTTCGATCAGAAAGCGATCGACAGAATGCCGGGCCCACAAATCGAATGCTTCTCCCTTCAAGTGTCCGACTTGAGGGCGTAACGCCCCTTACTGATTAAATATGCACTGATGATCATCGTTAGAGAACGCGCCGACCGGAACTAATACCAATAGTGTCTCTACCTTCCATCGAATTCGTTTTGAGCTACTCTAAAAGCGCGTAATCGGATGCATTTGTCGAACGTGAATGAGAGGCGCAAGACTACCGAAAACTCTGATAGCACAGACAACGAAGAACAAGCTGCAGAAGCTGGCCCCGCTGCGCAGCCGCCTTTGCTGGACCCGCAAGGGGTCGACTCAGTTGATCCAGAACTGGCAACGAGAATTCATTGCCCAGAACGTCGCGGCGTCCTCAGAACGGTGCTGGAAACACTTGGGGCGCATCCGCTTGCAACCGGAATGCTAGCTGTCTTGGGTATATTGGGGTTTTTGTTATCAGTTTTCGGGTTCGGAATCGATCGAAAAGAAGCCGCGGATACAACCGAACAGATAACGCACGTTGACTCGAACATTACCAAAGTTGCTGAGCGATTGGATTCACCGTGCCGGATACAGCCGTGCCTTACCATTCAAGAGGTTGTCAGAGTTCGCACATTGGGAAGACCTAAAGATTACTTGGACGCCCGTTTGCCTCCGGCTGAGGACATACGGAATGGCCAGTACATCTATTTGATTTCAGGTTGCCGAATCTATATCGAGTATGTCAACGACGTTACAAAATACGTCGCGACTGATCTCTACAGGTATGAACCTCTTCCTGACGGGTCTCACGCGAAAACTGCCTGCGAATTCGAGGTGCCTCGAATAATAGACTTTTCTTCGTGGGACCTGTCGGGCGACGAGTACGAGTCAGATAGGTATCCAAATTTCCATAAATCCAACCTCGAAATTACAATCAAGGATATGGTCCTTTATCGGCACGATGATATAGAAATCGCTCAGGGGTGTATAGAATGCGGAAATTTTTCGGAGCCATTTGTTGAACTATTCGCTTTTGGCCCGCATGCGGCTGACTTTGTCGATCTGTATTTCACAGCAAACAACCAGGACACTACTTACGAAACTTGGAAGGGATTCGAATTAGCCCTAAGAACAAACTTCGGACAGGATCTGTCTGAATACGATCAACTCGATGCGAGCAAGTTTTGTAACGTCGATATTTGGCCCGCTATCGAAGATGCGAGCAGTATGGTGGTCAGTCGAGTGGGGATAGGCAAAGGCGAAAGGGGATGGAAAGGTCCGGATGTTTTTTCTTGTCTCGACTAAACTTGGGACAATCAGTGATTAATAGCCTCTCCCCGTAAATTCGGACCGAATTGCCTATGGCGTCAGGTACGCTACAAATTCGTTCGAATGTCCGTCATCGGTTTTAGAGCAGACACTCGAATGGATTCTACGAAACTTTGCTTCGGGCCCAAGGCAGCCATCAAATCCAATGTGGTTCTTAACTGACTTAATGGTGATTGAAAAACGTCCGGATTTTCAATGAGTTGAAAAGATGGCGTACCATAAGCAGCAGAACTACGAACTGGCGAATGGCGCTAAGCTATTGAAATTCTTGCCGCAGGTTGGAGCAGATTCTGCTTAATCCTGAGGCTGTGTAAAAACGTTTGCGGCCAGACCAGCGTAAATTTTTGATTTGAATGCAGCGAGGCGGCTTCACGCTGCCTTGATCGCTGCAATGAGCGGCTTGGCGCCCATAATCGCAATCATCCGCTTTATATTGTAGGCGAGTACGCTGAGGCTCATTTCGGTTTGAACGTTCTTGAGGCCTTTCAACAGGAAGTGGGTTGCGCCCATCCAGGCCTTTATTGTGCCGAAGGGGTGCTCGACTGTCCGTCTTCGGATGGTCATAGCGTCCCGTTTGTCCAATTGCTCGAGCATCTCGTCAATCACGCTCTCATGCTCCCAGCGCTTAACGCGGCGCATGTTGCCGGTGGTGCAACGCGGCTTGAGATGACAAGTCTCGCACTTTGTCGTCCAATAAGAGTGAAGCGTCCGCCGTCCTCCACATTCTCAAAGCGATAGGTGAGTTTTTCACCGGCAGGGCATCGATAGACTTTTTCGGACGCAATGTAAGTAAGCTCGTCCTTGCCATAACGGCCCGCCGCCCGCAAGTTGGATGTAAGCGGCTTGGGTGCAAACGCTGTGACGCCATTGGCTTTACAGGCCACAATTTCCACGCCGCTGAAGTATCCGCGGTCAGCGTAGACCTCGAGCGTGTCCCTGCCCATGGCGATCTTTGCCTTTGCCGCCTGTCGTGACAGATGCACTTTGTCGGAGACGATGTTCGACACCTCGTGGCTGACGATCAAATCGTGTTCAGTGTCGACGGCGGACTGCACATTATATCCCACCATTCCGATATCATGGCTTGTCGCCATGGATCTGGAGTCCGGGTCAGTCAGTGATACTTGATGATGTGGTGAGGCAAGAACTTCAGCTTCCCGAAGCTTCAGCTCTGCGAGTTTCGCTTTCATTGCCGCCAGTTTTTCCTGCATTGACGCGACTTTGTCTTCTGCGACGACTTCCTCGCGATCAGCGTTATCAAGGGCATTCATATAATGTGCAATGCTCGCCTCGACCTGGCAGATGCGGCGTTTCAGTTTGCCTTTGGTGAAGTTTTTCACCCGTGCATTGACGGCCTTGAACCTTGCCCCGTCGATTGCGGCAATAGCGCGGACGAAAAGACCAAGCTCCCGGCACAAATCGACGAACTGCGCGCAAACCGCCTGGATGGCGGGGCCGTTGTCTTTTCTGAAGTCGGCGATCGTCTTGAAGTCCGGCGCCAGACGCCCTGTCAGCCACACTAGTTCGACATTGCGGCCTGCTTCGCGCTCCAGCCGCCTGCTCGATTGAATGCTATTGAGATAGCCATAGAGATAAATCTTCAACAGCATTGAGGGATGGTAGGCAGGGCGGTCGGTCGCCTTCGGCTTTACGCCGTCAAATCCCAACTCGGTCAGATTCAGTTCATCAATAAAAGCATCGACTACGCGCACAGAATTTTCTTCGTCGATGTAATCTTCAAGGCTGGCGGGCAATAGCGCCTGCTGATTTCGATCTTCTCCTTCAACAAATCGGCGCATTTTGACCTCCCCAGAAACCAAAAAATGCTAATCTGATTTGCCGTTTTCACACAGCCTCTCCTCTTAGCGGACATAATGGAGGGTGGCTCCAACAAGCAAAATGCAGAATTATATGGAGCAAGTTGTGTTTTAGTTTCCTGCACCATCCAACAATCTGGATATTATTGCACAAAACCCGATAGAATTCTTTCTGCGACCAGCTGCAATGTCGTCGGCTCACGCATGCCCGCCGTCGACACAATAACGAGATAAAGATCATCGATTAAAATAATAAACTGCCCGCCGCCGCCTTGTGCATTCGGCGTTTGATAGGTCTTGTCGCCAACGTTTAAATCTGCACTCCACCAGTAGTAACCATATCCCTCATTGGAGACGTCTTTACCGCCGCCATAAATATCATCATCGCCAGTGGAGAGAATCTTGCTGGTCGCTTTTGCGATATAGGCTTCCGGGATGAGTTGTTCATTATTCCATTCGCCTTTGTTGGCCGCCAACAATCCAAACTTCATCATATCGCGAGATGTAAAGCTTGATTTCCATCCCGCAGCCGGCAGACCGTCCGGGCCTGGAAGCCAGCGGTAAGTGGTTATACCCATCTTGCCGAGCACTTCTTCCTTGATGAAATCTTCGGCAGTACCCGGAACAACGGCCTCAATGACTTGCATCACCAGGGGTGTCGCCCAGTTTCCATATGCAAAAGAGCTCTGCGACTCTTCGGTAATAGGTGCGCTTTGTTCGAAAATGGCTTGAACCAATTCTTGCCCCTCTACCTGGTCAGGATTATTGTCAAACTCTTCTCCCTGTTCGTCGCTGATGCGTATGCCGGTGCGCATTGTCAACGCCTGGTGGAGGGTAACCCTTTCGGCTCCTTCAACAAATTTTGACGGATCCAGCTCGTCGAGAAAACTGATCACTGGCTTGTCCAAATCTTCCATCGTCAGATAGCCGAGCTGGATTGCGCGGCCAAGCGCCAGACTGGTGTAAGTTTTCGTCGCTGACGCTTGCGGATGGGTCAGGTTCACGCGACCCCGTCGATAATAAGATTCAAACAAGAGCTTGCCCTTGTGAACAATAAGTAAGCTATCATAGTCACCGTGCTGACCGTCAGCGATCTCTTCGGCCAGCTGGACAATCATGTCTTTATTGCCGCCATCGACGCCTAATTCGCCAACGACAATGCCGCCTTTTCGGTCACCTGGCGCTGTTTCGATGAAGGCTTTTTCGAGTTCCGGCACATCCCAAATTTTAAGATCGTCATCATCGACCGGCCACTCTGTCGAAACGTATATCTCATTGGGATTCTTCCAGAACCCATGCTCGACCAGGTCAGCCGCAGCCTCTTGCGGGAGATCGCTTTTAGCAAGTGAAGTATCATGTGAAGCACTAAAGCTGGAACAGCCGCTTAATAGAGCGGCGATGATCAGACTGTTGAATTTCAAATTATTAAAGATCGCGAATCTCACTATCTAGTTTATTATCCGTACTTAAACTATTTCGGATCGGCGCGCTTCATTTCTGCGCGAACGGCCCTGCCGCCTGGTTTACATTTTAGGCCTGAGCCGCTCGACAACTTCCGTACTGACCCAATAGATATTGGCTAGCCCGACATTTTCATCGCTTTCATCGCTTTCATCTCTTCCAAAAAATAAATACTTGCCATCTGGCGTGATCGTTGGCGTTTTTTCGTTAAAGCTAGTGTTTATCGCATTTCCAAGATTGATGGGTTTTGCCCACGCGCCGTCTTTCTCTTTGAAATAAACATACATATCATTATCCCTCCTGCCATCTTCTTCATCGCTCCGCGCGGTCAAGATCAAGTAATCTTGAGATGGGGAAATGAAGGCATGATGACCGGATTCAAGCGCCACTTCCCGTACTTCGGGGAATTCACCGTTCTTGTTCGGCGCATAATACGTTTTGCCTTTTGTCAGATTGAAATAATAAAGATCGCCGTTTTCAGCTTGGTTGGAAAAAAACACCAGGTCGTCATTGATCGGTGAATCAAGCTGAACTGCATCGCTCCAAGTGTCCCCTAAACGGTTTACATGCCAAATCTTCTCATCCGTAAAAGCAGCGTCCATCGCTGTGAAATAAATCCTTTTGCCATCAGGGCTAACGAATGGATGAAATTCTTCATTCTTTTTCCCATTCGTAAAATTTACTCTTTTTATTGGAGTCCACTTATCATCTTCGCGTTTTGAGAAATAAATGGATTTTTCCTCGTCTTCGTTATCGGCTGAAAAATACATTTCTGTAAAATCGGAAGAAAACGAAATGGTCATCTCAAGCCTTCCATCAATTGATACAATACCTGGAGCAAAAACCTCCGGAATCATACTTGGGGGCTTTTGGCCGAAATAAGGCGATGCGGTTGTTGTGCTGTTTTTATTTTTGGGCCTGAGATATTCTATAATCTTGGCGTCTACCCAAAATATATCGACATTTTCGTAGTCATCGGAGCCCATATTTCTACTGAAGAAAAGGTATTTTCCGTCGGGCGTAACACTCGCTGACGCCTCCCATGCGTCAGTATTTACCTCATTGCCCAGAGTAATTGCAGCGCCCCACGAACCATCACTCTGTCGAAAACTGATATAGATATCTGAATCGCCATATCCATCTTCTCTCTTGGCGTCCCATAACAAATAGGATTCATCAGGCGCTATAAAAGGATGGTTCAGATATGTGCCTGTATTGATTGCTTCGTTCAAGGGTTTGGGGGCTTCATACTTTCCATCCGCTAATCGCGAATACCGGATAGGAAAATCCAATTGATCTCTGTTGAAGGTATCAAAATAATAAGTTCCATTGGCGGACGCCGTAAGACGCATGATTGGCAAGTCTTTGAAGGGCGCCTCAAGTTCCTTTATTTCTGACCATCCTGTCTCAGTCCGCTTTTTATAACGCCTGCCCAAATGCATGGTCTTGCCATCGGGGGAGATGAAAGGTTGCCCGGCCCTACGTGAAACTACTGACTCTCGCCATTCGCCATCTTCATATCGAAAGACCACAAACGAAGCTTCTTCATACTTACCGCCGTCTCTGAGGAGATAGAATTCTCTCAGATCTGGCGTGAAAGCGCCGCCATATTCCCAGTACTCGGTCGAAACTATTCCTGGTGCAAATCGTTCAGGTGTTGAGCCGGGAGGCTGTTGTCCGAGATAGGGATCTTTAAGAACAGACTTTTCATCTTGAGCCTGACAAGCGCAGCTCAGCGCAGCAAGGGACAACAGAAGTAAAGAGGCTGAAAAATGCGTCATGACAAATCCCTATTACCGCACGAAATGCTGAATTCTGCTTTTTGGAGAAGCCGGTGTTTCGCTTTATTGAAGATAGTTTTTCAATTGCTGATTCAACTCCTCATTCGTCGACCCTGAAATTACGAAGTGGAGTTTTACCGCTACATTTTTGATGTCTGTTCTTTGTGGATCGGCCTTCCATTGAACGATAGCGTCTTTAGCTTCAGCTTCGAAACACGGATGGGTGGAGCCGATAATGCCCGGATTATAAATGCGTCCGTCTCTGCGAACATCGTGACTTAGAATGACCATTCCTAAATTCATTGTACGTTGCGAAACAAGCTGGCCATTGATCATAAGCTCTTTCTCTTCGGACTTAACGTCACGCCTTTTGAGGTCCTCGATGAGGCCGGGGCAATTGGCGGGCATTTGCAAAGACGTTTGCTTAACGTAGTCGACCAGGACGTAATCAACCTGTCGAGATTCCGCATCTGCTCCTGCTTCATTGGCTGTGGCCCCCGCGCTCAATAGACCAACCCCGCTAGCCACAAAAAACGTTGAGAGGACCGCAACACTCCAGCGGTGCTTTTTCGCGCTGGATTCATCTTCCATTATCCCGATGAGTCTCATTTTCGCATTCCGGTGAGGTGTGGAGTTAAGCCGTGCAGTCGGACAGGGCAGCATTTCGCCACGGCGCGTGATTGGGCGCTGAATATTCAGCAAGAGCACCGCGTAGTCCTTGCGTTCTGGTGCGGTGAGCTTGTTTGTCGCCGCACGGTCGGCGCGCAATTCAAGTGCCAAACGCCATTGCCGCACCAGGTAGCTCATCCCGGGATTTTGCAACATCATGTCCTGTAACAGCAACAGCAGCAGCGTCAGCTCTGCGTCATTGCGGCGTAAGTGGGCGCGCTCATGTCGTATCAATGCGGACTGGGTTTCAAACTCAAGCGGAATGACAATCGCTCTGCGGGGCCAGGACAACGTCAAAGGCGGCAGCTCCGCCGTTGTTGTGAAGATATCGGGCGCTGCCGTCGGCGCTAATGGCAAGCGCTGCAAACGCGACCACCGCCACAGGGTGCGGCTCATGAGTAAAATGCCAAGGCTCATGTAGATCGTCAAAAAATTTGAGAACCTGACGTCTTCTGCTGAGCTATCGCTGATCTGTATCGGGAATATTTCAAATCCCTCTATCTTAGGCAAACTAATGGCCGCGCTGAAGGGGATTAAGTAGAGCAGTCCCGGCAACAAACAAAGCATGATCAGAAGGAACCATATATTCGGCGCAGGAAACCGCGACCCGACCCGTCCATTACCGTCACGCTGCAAAATCCAGGCGCCGCACGCGACCATAAGGCTCCATAGATGAACAAGGATTATGGCCTTAATCATCACCATCGCTTTCATTGAGAAGACGGTCCAGTTCCAACCACTCTCCTTCGGACAACATTTTGCTGTCGTGAAAGGCGGCGGTGGGAAGCGGGCCTTTCATTTCAAAAAATGTATCGAAGAACTCGCGCATGACGCCGGACAATGTGCAGGCTTTGCTTTCAGCGGGCGTATAGACGCGCACCCCATGCTTGGTTTCGAGCTGCAAGAGAGATTTATCCGCCATACGCGAGAGCGTCGTACGCGTAGTCGAAAACGACCAATCCAGTTGGGGGCCAACTTTGTCTTGTATTTCCCGCGCAGACAAAGGCGCGTCCGCCCAGAGGACTTTCAGGATAGCAAGTTCAGATTTACTAGGTTGTGTCATATATAGACATATATGTTACATAAATAACATGAGTCAAGCTTCTCGCTAAGCTGACCTTGACCCGAAGCTTGGACCAGAGTTGAGCTGAACTCCTCGGTCTTACGTCGGCGCGGGCTGACTGTGTTGCCCGGCCAATATTATATTCTCCATCGGCGTTTTATTGCCTAGAGAGCTGTGCGGTCGATGTTCATTGTACACCTGTCTGAACGCCTCGTATTTTGACTGCGCGTCGTCGAGCGACAAGAACCAATTCTGATCGATGCATTCGGCTCTGACCTTGCCAGCGAAGCTTTCGACGAAAGCATTCGTCAGTCGGTTTGCATGGCCGCGAGAAGTCCAGCGCTACGCTATTCCTCCATACCCACAGATCAAGGTTTTTCGAGATGAACTCCAACCCGTTATCAACCCGTCATCGGTTTGCTTTAAAATATACGCTATCTGCGGCTCGCTGAACCGTGATTTCTTCATCGAAAACTCTCCTCATGACAGCCAAATCATAATGAGAAAATTCACACTTCAAACGGTCCAGTTTTTGGGCAGCAGGTCACCTCTCGCGCATCACGCACGCCAAGGGCACTCCTTGGGAGCTTCTTTAGGAAGACGGCTTCTTCGGGATTACTATCCCGAATGACATCATCGAGGATCATTACACACGCCTTGCTAAGAAAGCCTCGTAAGGACTTTCTATGGTCGGGAGTGAGAATGAAGAACTCAAAAGCATTCCCGGCTTAACGGAAGAAGAAAAGTCGGCGGCTTCCACGATAGGCGATGTCGAATCCTCTACGGCGGAAGCTCAGCAATTAACGAGCGGCAAGTCAAAGAAAGAACTTCAAAAAGAGGCGCTCCAGCGCGACCACGAGCGCTCTGAAAACTTCAAAGACCATTTTGAAATTATCACCGTTGCCGGTCTTTACATTATGGCGATCGGGGTATTTTCATTTGCTGCAATTTGGGCTTGGCATACTCTTACCCCCGAGTGCTGGCATTGGCTAAACCCGAGCCAGCTAGACAACATTCAGAATATTGTGACCGGCGGCGTTCGCGCGGGAATAATCGCAGACCAGTTCCGGCGACGAATTGGCTAAAATTCAAACTGAGACACTACCTTCCGTTTGGGTGCGTAGATTAAAACACTACTTTCGTGACATGATGGCGGCTAGATCCTCAAAGCAGGCGTTGCCAAATCAACCGCGAATGATCGCCGCGACACGGAAAGCTGGCATGAAAACTTCTATGCTGCCTGCCGTGCACTTCGGACCGGAAGAGGCGTGGCGAATAATGGGTCTTCCCCTTCTCCATGCCATTGTTTGCCGCTTCGATATGCTCTGGCTATCCAAATCCAGCTGACAACCCTCCAAACGCAAAGCCTTTAGGAGTCACTCAAAAAACACCAGCTCCAAATTCCCAAAATCAACCAAAAAATGCCGACTTTCAAAAACCCGCGCCCCAAAAACTGCAGTGGGTTGATTTTCAACATTCAATGCCCGGAATACGCGTAGGTCCACTACACTCACAGATTGATCCGTCCATAGCTGATCTCCGACGACAATCTCATCTGCGCGGAATTTTTTTACGGCTTTCGACTTCTTTCCGGTAGCGCCAATAATTGACTCATCCTTTTGTAGTCTTTGATCACTCCAGCCAATACCGAGTCGGCGGGCAGTACGCCAATTGACAACGTTACGACGTGCTCCAGTGTCGAGAAGCGCCAAAATGTTGATCCCGTTGATTTTGGCTTGAACGGACAGAAATCCGGTTCGCAATTTTTGGAGAGGCAACACCGAACCGGAATTCTTAATTGACTCAAGATTCGCACTTTGTTTGTGGAGGCTAAACATTCCCGATGCCGGATCAAACTCGATTGCATATCGTGCTAGAAAGTCCAGGCCAAGAATTCCACCGATATTGTCGAAATTCACCAGTTCCGGTGTCACTGCTGCCGAAAATTGCAACATTCGTTCTCCCGCAACCTCGATTGAATCGACAAGAACGAACTCCGCTTTAATGGACCCGTTCACACCTTGCACGAAGGTTGTGCCTCCAGGTACAGGTTGCAACTCCAATGCTTTTGCCGCCATTGGAAAAAGTGAGGTTTTTTGTGCAGCCGTGTCAACAATAAATTTTAAGCTATGCCGATCATTCACAACGACATCGATAATGTAAAACCCTCCAGGTTCAATCGTATAGGGCGTTGACACACGCACAGCCGCATGTGTCGCCGCAAAAAATGAAAGCATAATCGCACAAGAAATCGCAACTGACCGCGCTGCCCTGTGAAGTATCCGTTTTATTTTTGCTTTGGTCTCGCTTGTGTCCACTAGTGCTCTCGGCGACAAGTGATTTCCCAATCAACAAATTCTTCGCCAGTTTCATTGTCTACGTTTATGCTTCGCCATTTGAATCCAGCATCAGAAATATCTGAAAACTCCAACCGGCTAAGAACGAGCCGGTCGCCCATTTTTTCATTTTGTTTTTCCAAAACGAGACGATCACCGTCAGCCCCCCCAATCCATTCGCCGGCATAGTAAAAACCTTGGCCGATGAAGTACCAGACATGCCACTGCTTCTTTTGCGGATCGTAGATCCGTTGACTAACCGGAGCTCCCGCATTGAAGCGGTAGTAGTCGCGAATGCCAAATCCGTTCATGTCATAGTACCAGACCCAGTTTCCCGAGGCGGTCGTTGTCTTCCGGCTTTCATAGTCCGTGCGTTCATGTGTGCAGGTATGAACTCCTATAAGCGGATCAAATATCCTTGCTTCCGGATCTGTTTGCGCTGGGTTCGGCGCACCGAACGGATAAAGCGGGCTTGGATCGTATGGCCAAATGTTTTCTGCGCTAGCCTGGCAAACCAAGCCCAAACAACAAATCACGACGGATATTTTCTTTGGTGCACGCGATACGAACCGCCGAAAATTGGTTTGTATGTTTGTAATTGTAAGTAGGTTTTTGCCGCCATCAAAAAAATGCATCATGGTAAGTTACTCTGTTGAAGATTTTCAGGTTGTTGACTAGTTTCGACGGCCCCCGCTTCTGCAGAAACAAAGCCTCTGTAATCCATCTTAAATAGAGGCGCGCCATCTTTGACTTGCTTGTAATCCCAGCCGTAGAAATACGGCGCCTCGCTACTGACTCTATATGTAATTAGTTGCGTTCCACCCGCAACAAGCACATCGACGTCACGTATTGTGACGGTACGCCCGTTGGGTAGGCGAATATTTTCAAGTGCATGCGGATATACAGCGACGCTGTCTACGGATGAATAGTTGTATGTGCGTAGGCGAAAACCTTCACCTTCGACTAAATCAAGAAATGGCAGCACGAAACCCAATGCACCAAAATCGAAGATCGGAACGCCGCCGAGATCATGTTGCTCCGGATACGTTTTGCCATCCGGCATCACTGTTAGTTCTTTGACGGCGCTCGGTATCACATGAATAAAGCTGTACGTTCCCCCGCTTTCAAGTGTCGAAACTGCCGGAAACATCCTGAACCGCAGCTGCCCCGTTTCGCTATCAATGACCAGCAAATCAAGATTTGGATACCCTTCCTCGCCCTCATATTCGGCGGTAAACGACCACTGCAGCCAGTCAGCTCTGCGCCCTTCAGCCATGACGTCTCTCACGTCGAACGACACTTTCTTTTTTAAAGGGCCGTTTGGGGTAAACATTGTAGCGCCGTAGACAACGCGGAGATCATGCAAATTCTCGTTGTGAAGTTCTAATTCACCCGGCACATAGACTTTCCATGTTTCGGCGCCCTCAAATTGCGTGATAGAAATTGCCTCCGCGCCCACTTTGTCGTCGCTTTCAGTCGGTTGTTGAGCGCTGCAAGAGTTCGCGATCATCAACGAAGCGGCGAAAGCTGTTGCTCTGAATGCGACTAGATTCACTTTTCTTCTCTTTCTGTTGGAAATGCGGTGCATTCGATGCGCAGTGCGATTTGGTTCACAATTATTCGTTATTTTTTAGGCGAACGCCGTCCCAAGCAATGATGCCGCCGTCATTTACATATTCGATGACCGCAGGCATGCCATCAGTTGGCGACGTTGCAATGTAATAGACGCCGCCGGATCCGTCCCGGCCAGGCGGATACACGTCACCGTCAGTAAGATTCAGCCAATTGGCGTTGACTTCCCAGACTTCGACAGAAGCTCCATCCGCTGTAGATATTCTCTTTTTGCCGACGACGCTGGCTTCTATCCAGTAGATACCAAGATTGGGAATCACCATAGGGAGCGTTGCGACGTACCCTCCGCGAAGGGGCAACGCAGAGAGGATTAAACCGCCGATTTGCCCATCGAACATGGGCATCGCCAGATCGCGCGATTGGCCTGTGGTCGTTCGACCATCAGCGAAACTTACATTCGCCGCAAAGCTGTTTCCCGTCATATCGTAGACGACCTTGGCCGGTTGCTGCGGTGGCCCATTTTCGAACGACAATGTGAGACTGAGAATTTGAAGCGTGGACCGATCAAGTATCCTTGTACCAATATTCGCGCTACCGTCGCCTGGGCGGATGATCTGGGTGTGCTTCCAGTTGCCGTCCTCATCAATTGCAAGCGTTTCCTCAAACGTTGCAGGCACGCGCACCCATCCACCGTCCTTGGGAACATCCTGCGTCCAAAAAGCATGATAGGGCTTCAGGCGCGAGGGATCTATTTCTGGCGATCCAACCTGAACTGTGTAGCAGGCCGACGTGTAGTAGCATTGATCGCTCACGTCATAGGAATAGCTGCGTGTTTGAGCTTGATCAGTCTTGTCGCCTGCGACCGCGCAGGCCGAAACCCCGACAGCTGAAAGCAGGCTCGCCATACAAAAAATAGAACGCTGCATCGAAAATCGCCTCCCAAAGGTCGGGGGCAACAGAAACGGCCCCCTTAACGCACCTATGGTCAGCGCTGATTAGGTCGGTTTTTCAAATAGTTCCGTGTGAAAAAAAAGTGAAAAAAAAATACTGCACCTCTCGTCGCTTATTTCACTCGTTTTGCCGTATCGAAATGGTCATATCAATGGCCGCCGCCGCCGCTGACCTTCTGAAAGCTTCCAGTCTCGAGTCGATTGGATAGAATAATGCACCTGATTCGCCGGCTTTTTTTGCTCGTACTAGCGCTTTAGCGCTGGCTTCAAAGTCACCGCACTGCGCCCAAAATGCGGCAAGCTCAAAGAACGGGTAACTGTATTCTTCGGCTCGGGGCTGAAATCGCCAGGCCAGCTCACACTGTGCTTGCTGCAGCGCCGTCAGAACTCTTCCATCAAGCCCATCCATGTCGTACACGCGCGTTCGATCGGCCTCCCGCAGTTTTTCAAGAATTGGGTTCAATATTTTTGCTGCCTCTACACCCCGGCCAAGTTTCGAAAGTGCTTCAACTGCGCCCATGGTTGCCCAGTAATTTTCGGGCTGCATCTCCAAGGCCCAACGGCATGCGTCTACCGCCTCACGATGACGTTCCGCAGCATTGAGGAACCAGCAACGGTCAGCCACGATGGACATGGAAAGTGGGTCGAGGGACACGGCAATATCAGCAGCATTTGCGGCACTCTCGGCATCGCCCTTCGCCGCGAGGAGCCCTGAACGCCAAGCGTAAACCATCGGGTCGCCCGGCGCCAACTCAAGAGCAATATCAAATGCTTCCTCAGAGAGGCGCAAATCCCAGCGGTGATATAGGGACACAAATCCGCGGACCAATTCGCTTTCAACTGTTGCACCGGTCGTATTTCGGATGTCATCAGCAAGAGCAAGCGCCTCGTCATACGTATCGTTTACTGGGTAGCGATTACTGCCCGCAAGAATGGCGAGTGCCATTGCAACCGCGCCTTTCGCTTCGGAAGATGAAGGTTCTATCGCCTGCGCCTTTTGCGCCCACTCCAAACTTTCAACAAGCGCCGCGGGGTTGCCGATCTGTCTCGCTCTTTTTGACCGGAGGATAGCATCGTAGTATTCAGAATTGCGTTCGACGGCGCTGACTGGTGATTCTCTCAGACCTGCGCCAAAAATTTCAGCTGCCCATTGCGAAATATCAGCCGCAACTGCAGTCAATGTCACAGCGTCTATGGTTGCAATCGGGAACTCGCGCTGTGCATACGGTGCGCCGCCACCTTCGGATATTAAGCTCGCCAGAGCAGAGTGGGCTGTTCCGTCAACGTGTAATTTTACACTTAGCCGGTAGTCGATTTTTTTACGAAGCCCAAGCGAATGCGCATCGCCCCACAAACTCTCACCGTTTACCACAGCGACGGTATCGCTCGAGCCGCTCGCTAGCCGGTCGATAATCGCAAGGCGCAAACTATATTGTATTAGGCCATTCGAAACATCGAACCCATCGTCTTCAACCGCGACCGGCGGCACATAGAGATGTATCGCATCGAGTCTTTCTGGTTTCACCAACAGGAAAACCGCGAGAACTAGAATAGCCACGATGCCTATGACGCCTACAGGAACCCATTTCAGAAACGGATTAGCAGCCTTCTTCTTCACGGGCGAAATAAACCGATACCCGCGCTTTGGTAAGGTTTCTATAAACTGTGGCTCTGTTGCGGAATCGCCAATTGCACTGCGCAGCTGCCGTACACATGCATTAAGGTTTTGATCGAATTCAACGGTTGTTCCATTGTCCCAAAGCAACTTGTAGATTAGCGTCCTCGGAACTGTCTCAGGCGCATATTCAAGAAGAATTTTCAGAAGGCGTGCAGGTTGGTGCTTTAGCTGAAGGCACACATCATCTTTTCGCAGTTCAAGCTTATCGCAGTCAAAATCAAATGCGCCAAAGGACACTACACCCATAGCATCGCTTGAATTAGCGTTTTCAGCGCCGGTGTCTTCTTTGTTAACTTCGTTCATGGGACACAAAGTCTAGCTTGGGTTCATACGAAATCCAAGCATTCTGAGTGGTCCCCCCATCAAGGTGTCCCGTGGTAATTGTTAGTCTCGGTACATAAGGGACGGCTTATGCCGCCACAAATTCAAAGTAAGGCGATAGTTAGTATTTTGGCAAGATCGCTTTCGGCGCCGGGTTTTAATTGAGCGACGAGTGCGGGCGAAATGTGTTGTAATGCTATCGCCACAATTCGATGAGCGTCTTGGCTTCCTTCATCGTGTAAAATATCTCGCAGGCCAGAAGCTCATCTCTGAGTTTTGAGTTGAAGCTTTCGCAATATCCATTTTCCCAGGGACTACCGGGCTCAAAAAACAATGTTTTCACATCAAGACGGCTGAGCCATCCGCGCAAAGCCTTTTCGATAATCTCCGGGCCGTTATCGGAACGTCTATGTTCTGGAGACCCGTGCGTGAGGAAAAAATCAGCAAGTACCTCAAGAATGATCCGGGCGTTAAGGCGGCGCTCTACTCTGATCGCCAGGCATTCACGGCTAAATTCGCATTGACACACAGCATGCGGAACGGCTTTCCATCATGGGTTCGCTCCATGACAAATTCATAACTCCAATCATGATTTCAGTGTTGCGGAAGCAGCCGAATGCACGATCCGTCGTTTAGGCCGTCGGCGAGATATGTTTCATCCTAGTAAACAATTGCGCCCGAATTCAAATCGTAACAATCAGCGCCTGGCGACGAGATTTCGATGGGCAAGCCGATGCAGAACGGCTTCTGCGAGTCTCTTAACGGCCGAATGCGCGATGAGCTGCTGAACGAAAGCCTGTTTCGCGGCCTCGACCACGCCCGCCAGAAGCTCCGCGAATGGGTCGCCGATTACAATACCGCGCGGCCACATTCCTCGCTCGATTACAAAACACCGGCAGCTTACGCTACATCACTCACTGCAACGGGCGATCTGCTGCGCAATCCTGACCAGCTCCGCCGATCGCCCGTTGCTCAAACCGCGCCGCATGGCGTAAAACCCGCCGAGGCTCTAATTGCTGCTGGATGACATTTCAGTGGCAGGTCAACGTCGCTCAATCCGAAACCCGTGCCATTGCCGCGGGGCAGGAAGCAAAAAGCAGCGAAACGAACAAAAAACTGCGAAATAGGTTCGATTAGGCAATCGCGCGCGCTTCAATTCTACAAAGCGTTCCACATTCGATTCTATTTTCGTATCAAGGATCGAATCGTTGAGTGCTTCTTTTTAGCGAATTCTTCGTCGCGCAGGCGTTCGATTTCTAGTCTAATATCTTTTCGCGGAACGAGGTTCAAAGGAATAGCGATTCCAACTTCACAAGAGCAAATCATTTTCTTTTTTCTACGCACCATTATATAGAAGGACGATTGTCCATATTCTTCACGCAGAAACTCATATAATTCTATAACTCGCGGTTGATCCAGTGGCGGCTGAGGTCGTGCGCTTGATTTTCAAGTTATTTCTGGAAGGTGACGGCGAAAGCGGGCCGATGGACGTCAAAAACATCGCCTCTTGGCTTAATGCGCGCGGATATAAAACGCCTCGCGGCGGCGCATACTACTTAGGGCGCGTTCACGCACTGCTGACCAATGAAGCCTATACGGGGTCTGCATGGTTCAATCGGAAAAATAGTCGTACAGGTGAAACGCGTCCTCGTGACCAATGGATCAGAATCGCTATTTCGCCACTTGTGACCGAGCAGGATTTTCAGCGTGTTCAAATAATCCTGAAAGATCGACGCCCCACGTCAACGCCGCCGCGACTTACCAACAATGCGGTTTTATTGTCTGGCGTTGCCATTTGTGAAGGCTGTGGCAAGCCGCTGATGCTCACGACTGGAAGGGGCGGCGCGTATCGTTATTACAAGTGCTCTGGAAAGCACCTAAAAGTCCATTGTGCGGGCAATCTGGCGATTACGATTCGAGAGGAAAAGCTGGATCAGATAATTCTCAACAGCATTGCGGACCACCTTCTGACGCCAACATGTACCCAAGCCATAGTCGAAGCCGTCGCTAAACGGCGACAATCAGGACAATCGGATTCGACCCACGCTCTAAGTCAACTTCGCGGGCAGCTTGGCCAAGTCAATAAACGGCTCCGAAACCTCCTTGACGCAGTCGCCGAAGGACTGACGGGCGATACCATTATGTTCAAAGAATCGCTTGCTAATGCAGAGGCTGAACGAGAAGAGTTACTGCGCTTAATCACAGCGCAAGAGGCACAAGTAAAGGATGCGCTCAAGCCGGTTTCGCTAGAGGCGGCTAGATTAGCCTCTACACATCTTAAGCGGCTCTTGAAGGAAGCGCCACCGAGCGTGAAGAAGCGCTACATCCGGGCATTCGTTTCTGAAATCGTGGTCGGCAAATCGGAAATCGTGGTTTCCGGTCCTAAAGATGCACTTGCCGAAGCGGCAACAGGAACGCCCCCGGCGCATATCGCGGCGGCGTCCGGACCGGTTCGCAGTTTTGTACGGGAATGGCGCACCGATGCGGGTGAAACCGGGAACTGGCTGGCTCATCGGATGAGGTCTCGCAAAGTATCCTAATAACGGTTCGCCAATGTCAGGCGTCAAAAGTTCCTAGTTGATCGAGTATCCACCGTCGACCGGTAGTGTCACGCCGGTGACGAAGTCGGCAGCTGGGCTGGCGAGAAAGATTGCGGCGCCGGCACATTCATCGGCCTCGCCCCACCGTCCGGCGGGCGTGCGCGCCATAAGCATGGCGTTGAAATCCGCCCATCCAGCATCTTCGCGCGCCATTGCTGTCATCTCTGTTGCAATCCAACCCGGCGCGATGGCGTTAACCTGAATGTTGTGCGGAGCAAACTCAATAGCCATAGACTTAGTGAGCTGAACAATCGCGCCCTTAGCTGCACTGTAAGACGGCAGGGCGCCGGACCCAAAGTAGGAGTACATGCTGGCGAGGTTGATAATTTTGCCCCGCTTGCGCGTGAGCATTGATTTTGCCGCCAGCTTCGACATCAGGAATGTGGCGTCGAGGTGGGTCGCGATGGTCTTGTCCCACATTTCTGCGGTTTCGTTCAGCACCCCGCCACTGACATCTGCTATTCCGGCATTGTTGACGAGGATGTCGACACCGCCAAGCACGCTTTCGACCTCGGCTACGGCGTCAGCCAACTTATCCCTCTCCGTCACATCAAGAACGAGTGCGTAAGCAGGCCGACCTAAGCGCTTCAATTCGTCCAGCACTTCTGTATTCTTATCTAGGTTGCGCGAAAGGATCGCGATTGATGCGCCGGCTTTCGCTAGGCCTAGCGCAATCGACCGTCCAATACCGCGATTGCCGCCAGTTACGATAGCGACGCGGTCAGCGAGACTGAATGGTTGGGTTAAAGAATTCATATCGTGGCCTCCATTTCTCGTAGATTCGATCGAACGATGCGCCTATTGTCGATAAAATGCCACATCCAGCGGCGCTTAGCGGCGCGAGGTGCAACGAAAGAGCTAAAGCGGAACAGTCTTCGGAACTCAATAGATTCGGTCGGATGTATGGAAGGAATAAATAACTATCAGTCGCAGTAAGATACTTTCCGGATTCGACGGTTTTAAAAAATGATTTTGGAATTCAGTTTTAGGTAAATGGCGCACCAATGCGGTTGAAACCGGGTACTGGGAGGCGACACGACTAAGAGCTTGAAAATAAGCATAATTCCGACTTGCTTAACGCCACAACTCTTAGGCGCCAAGTCGATATCCGCTGTCCAATCACAGCTTCAACCCTCGGAGCCGCAGCGCATTGCCGATTACTGACACTGACGAAAAGCTCATGGCGGCCGCCGCGATCATCGGGCTCAAGAGCAGCCCGAAGAATGGGTAAAGCACGCCTGCCGCGATTGGAACGCCGAGCGCATTATAGATAAACGCAAAGAACAAGTTCTGACGAATGTTGCGCATCGTCGCCTGACTTAACCGGCGCGCCCGCGCAACACCGCGCAGATCGCCTTTGACGAGCGTGATGCCAGCGCTTTCCATAGCTACGTCGGTTCCGGTTCCCATGGCGATGCCGACATCGGCTTGGGCGAGGGCGGGGGCGTCATTGATGCCGTCGCCAGCCATGGCGACCTTTGAGCCAGAAGCCTGCAGTTCGCTAATGATGCGGTGCTTGTCTTCAGGCGAAACGTCCGCGTGAATTTCATCAATGCCGATTTTCGCGCCAACCGCTTCAGCCGTCGCCTTGCTGTCGCCGGTGAGCATGATGACTTTGACGCTAGCTTCATGCAGGGATTTGATAGCTTCAGGCGTCGTTTCCTTGATCGGATCAGCGACGCCGATAATGCCCGCCGGTTTTCCGTCAACGGCGACGAACATCACGGTTTGACCTACGCGCCGGTGTTGTTCGGCAGATCGCGCGATTGCATCATCAGCGGCGCCAACGCGGCGCATCATTTTCTTATTGCCAAGCGCGATATTGCGGCCATCGACGGTCGCTTCGACGCCTTCGCCGGTGATGGACGCAAAATCTGAGGCGGGCTTTAATTGCGCGCTGCGCGCTTGCGCTCCTTCGACAATGGCCGCCGCGAGGGGATGCTCGCTGCCCATTTCAACGGACGCGGCGAGCGCAAGGAGTTCGCGATCAGTAAATGGTGATTGTGACTCGACAAGAACGAGCTTCGGGCGACCTTCGGTCAATGTGCCGGTTTTGTCGACGACGATCACATCGACTTTCTCAAAGGTCTCGAGCGCTTCGGCATTTTTGATAAGAATGCCGTTTGATGCGCCTTTTCCTGTGCCGACCATGATCGACATTGGGGTCGCGAGGCCGAGCGCACACGGACAGGCGATAATCAGAACCGCGACAGCGTTGACAGTTGCAAACGCCATGGCCGGATCGGGGCCAAACAGACTCCAGACGATAAAAGTGAGAATTGCAATGATGACAACCGCCGGGACAAACCAGCCGGCGACCACATCGGCGAGGCGTTGGATCGGGGCGCGGCTGCGTTGCGCCTCTGAAACCATTTTAACAATCTGCGACAGCATCGTGTCTTCGCCGACGCGTGTCGCTTCCATGACGAAGCCGCCTGTGCCGTTGACGGTTCCGCCGGTGACTGCGTCGCCAACATTCTTCTCAACCGGAATGGGTTCGCCCGTCACCATTGCCTCATCAACAGCGCTTTTCCCTTCGACAACTCTGCCGTCGACTGGGATTTTGTCGCCGGGCCGCACGCGCAAGCGGTCCCCGGTTTTTAGATCATCGATGGAGACTTCCTCTTCGCTGCCGTCCGATGCAATACGGCGCGCGGTTGGTGGCGCCAATTCCAGAAGCGCGCGAATCGCGCCCGAAGTCTGACTGCGTGCGCGCAATTCGAGCACCTGACCGAGCAGCACCAGCGTTGTGATGACAGCGGCTGCTTCGTAGTAGACCGCGACATTGCCATGCATGCCGCGAAATGCTGCCGGGAAGATTCCGGGCGCGACCGTTGCGACGACACTAAAGAGATAAGCAACACCGACCCCCAGAGCGATTAGGGTAAACATGTTCAAATTCATGGTGCGAAGCGACGCGGCGCCGCGCACAAAGAACGGCCAACCGCCCCACAACACGACCGGTGTCGCCAATGCAAACTGAACCCACGGCGCCCAGAAGCTCGGCAGCAGACTATCAAAAGGCTTACCGGGAATTAGATCGCCCATGGCATAGATGAACAACGGGATGCTGAGCGCAGCGCTGACCCAAAACCGGTGGGTCATGTCGTCGAGTTCGCCCGTGTCCGCTTCGCCTGCCGTGACGGTTTCTGGCTCCAATGCCATACCGCAAATAGGGCAACCGGTATTGCTGGTCGCCCGCACCTCGGGGTGCATGGGACAGGTGTAAACCGTGCCGGTATAGCCCTCGGGCACGTTGTCATATTTGCTGCCGACACCGGGAGCGGGGGCCGCTGAACGTGCGGGCGCATGGCATTGGGAATGATCATGGTGCGCATGATCGTGCTTGGTCGATTTTGCTGCCGACATGGTGACCTCCTGAGCGGTAAGCGGCCTACGACAACCACTATTAGGCGATCGTAGGGCGTCTGTTCGGTCATTACATATACCCTATAGGGGTATAGTCAATAGGGTGTCACTAGGTCAGGTTCTTTTACCAATCACAGTTGCATGAGAGTCCAGCGGAGCCATCAGGAAACTCACCACGGACCATTGGCCGACGCGTAAGCGAGAGAGCAAAAATTCTTGAGATCCGAAACCAAAGTGAGTGATTAGTGCTCGTGCTCACCAGTGATTGGCGCAGAAGACCAATGAATGTGGACAATTCGCCATTGATCCCCGTCGCGCATCAACACCATGGTTTCCATCATGCGCGAATGAATGGTCTGATCGCGAAATGTCCCGTGAACTTGCGATTCAGTGATGACGGTCGCGAGATCATCAGTTTTAATCACGTCGCGCTTGTTAGGCGTAAACTCGACCGCCGCAGTGAAAGCCATGTCGGCTGGCATGTGATGACCGGCATACTCCTCGACAGACCGCTCTGCGCCGCCGCCTTCGGCGATGACGACGTTCGGCGCCAATAATGCGCGCAGCGTGGATTCGTCGCCCGCTCGCAATGCGGCGCCATAGGCTTCAACGGTGGCTTCCGGTGAATCTGCCTCGACGACGGGTGAAACTGCCGATTTGGTCGAGTCATTGTCGTGGTGACCATCGCTGTTGTCATGATCATCTGCGGCGGGTGTTTTGGCGTTGTCATCATGTCCCTGACCTGGCGCGTGTTCATGGTCGTGCCCTTCGCCGGTGACGACAGGCATGCTTTTGACGCCGAGGCCGTAGCCATAAACAATTTTTCCGCCCCACCATGCAGTCACAGATAAAGAAATTGCGGCAGCGGCTAGGAATGCAATGAATAATGTTGAGGCCGCTTTCGCACGGTTTCGCCAGCGCCACAGCGCCAGCAACAAAATCACCGCGCCCGAAGGGATCGCCCAGTTGCGGTGAACAGTCATAGCCGCATGCGAAGGCCCATCATGAGCGACCGTGTAATATGCCTGCAATCCTGCCGCGATCGTTGCGATGATCGCAAGCGCGCCGAAAGCGAGCATCCAGTCGGCGGCGGGGTGAAGTGTTTCGCGCCATTTTCTGGCTGGCGCAAACGCTGCCAGCGCATAAGAGACAAAGGCTGTTATCGACAACGCATACGCAAAGTGAACAAGAATCGGGTGAATGTTTGGCTCAATCAAGTTTTCCATTTTTCTTCCCTCCCTAAAACCAAAGCCGCAGACCGGCGACAAAAGAAACGCCGCCGGGGTCATCGCCGTCAGCGCGGGCAAAATCCGCCGTTTCTCCGATGGAACGCGCCCATGAAACGCCGAGATAAGGCGCAAACTGTCGTGTAAATTCGTATCGCAGCCGTGCGCCAACTTCCGCCGTGGAGAGGCCGTTGCCGACGCCGACTTCCTCAACCGACTGAACTGCAAAATTCATTTCTGTGCGCGGCTGTAAGATAAGGCGCTGCGTGAGCAGCAGTTCGTATTCTGCCTCTATCCGCGCAGAGACGTCGCCGTCGCCGCTCACGAAAAGCGCCGCATCGATTTCAAACCAATACGGCGCAAGTCCCTGCACGCCGAGAACGCCGAAGGTGCGATCAGCGCCCGCGACAAAGTCATGCCGTACGCCAGCCTGCACATCAAAGTATCGCGCTATCGGTCGCGTCCATAGCGCTTGCACTTCTGCGTCCTCAAACCGGTCGGCATTGAAGTCATATTCAAGCTCGGATTTTAGCGTCAGTTTGTTTCGGTCGCCGCCCCACCAGGCTTGTCCATCAAGCAGCAGCAGCGGATCGCCCTCATGGCTCTGATACTCCAATCGGTCTGCGAGAACATAGTAGGTTGTGTTCCCACCATGCTCTTCCTGCACAGCGCGCCGCGCCGCCGCCATGGCCGATGGATCATAATACTCGTCGGCTTGAGACCACGGCGGAGACTGGTCTTGCGCATGCACTGGTGAGAAAGAGACCGCAATAGCAATACTAACGCCGCTGGCTAGAGAAAGGGTTTTGAACTTTGACATCAGTGTTTGCTCCCATGGTCCATGGATGAGTGGTCGGGAGTTGAAGGCTCGGCCGGTTTCATTGTTTCGTCGGAAGTGTGCGTTGAGCCGTGATCCATTCCTTCATGCCCCATCGTCTTGTGGTCCATTTTCATCGGGCGCGGCTCTGATGGCGTGGCGCCATCGCCCGGCAGCACCGACACGACCTGCATCATGCCAGCATGCATATGGAACAACAGGTGACAATGAAACGCCCAGTCGCCGACATGTTCCGCCGATACATCGAAAGAAAGTTTGTCGCCGGGTTTGACGTTGACGGTGTGTTTGCGAGGCTTGTGATTGCTCTCATTGACTACGAGATCGAAGAACATGCCGTGCAGATGGATCGGGTGCGTCATCATCGTGTCGTTGACGAGGGTGACGCGAAGGCGCTCGCCCTCATGGAAGATAATTGGCTTATCAACGGCGGAAAACTTCACGCCGTCAAAGGACCACATATAGCGCTCCATATTCCCAGTGAGATGAATTTCCATCTCCCGTTCCGGCTCGCGCGTGTCGGGATTAGGCTCAAGGCTCCTCAGCTGCGAGTAGCGCAATGCGCGATGCGGCACGTTTTCAAGACCTAGGCCGGGTTCATCGAGCCGGTTGGTCGGCGCCATGGCGACATTATCGACGCCTGCGCCAGTGACATGGTTGTGTTCCTGCATCGCGCCGCCGGACATGTCATGCGACATGCCAGCCATGGAGCCGTGGTCCATCCCGCCCATGGCGTTGTGACTCATCGCCATACCCATGTCTTTATGAGTCAGGATCGGACGCTCGCGCAGCAGCGGTTCGCTCGCGCGCATGTCTGGCTCAGGCGCAAGCGTGGCGACGACCTGACCAGACCGGTCGATCGCTTCTGCAACAATCGGGAAGGCGCGGTCGCGCTTTGGTTCAACGATAACGTCATAGGTCTCGGCGACCCCGATCTGAAACTCGTCGGTTTCGACTGGCTGCACATGGAGGCCATCGGCGGCAACAACCGTCATCGGCAGTCCGGGGATGCGGAAGTTAAAGATCGTCATTGCTGAAGCGTTGATGATCCGCAATCGAACGCGTTCACCGGTGTTGAAAATGGCGTTCCAGTTGTCGGCCGTCGAATGACCGTTGATCAGATAGGTGTAGGCGGCGGCGGTGACGTCCGAGATGTCAGTCGCCGACATCCGCATTTCGCCCCACATGGCCCTGTCTTTGATGGTGGCGCCGAGGCCGTTCTCGCCCGCGTCGCGCACAAAGTCGCCGACCGTGCGTTGTTGAAAATTATAGAGCTCGTTGTTCTTTTTCAGCTTGGTGAAGACTTTATGCGGATGATCAAACGACCAGTCCGATAGAACCAGCACATATTCCCGGTCGAAAGAGATCGGATCGCGCCCGGCGGGATCGATGATAATCGGTCCGTAATGACCGGCCTGTTCCTGCAAACCGGAATGGGAGTGGTACCAATAGGTGCCGCTCTGCGGCAGCGCGAATTTGTATTCAAACGTTTCTCCGGCGCGGATGCCGGGAAAGGACACGCCGGGCACACCGTCCATGTAGAACGGCACCAGCAATCCGTGCCAGTGAATGGAAGTGTCTTCGGCTAACATATTCTTGACGCGCAGGGTCAGTTCTTCACCCTCGCGAAATCGCAAGAGCGGACCGGGCAGGGTACCGTTGACGGTTATCGCATGTCCGGCGCGCCCGCCAATATTGACGGCGCTGTGACCGACGGAAAGATCGAACGAATTTCCCGCCAGTTCAAAGATACCTTGATTGCCCGCGCTGGCGCTTTTCGCCCATGCAGGCAGCAGGCCGGATGCGCCGGCGATCAGTCCGCCCGCAGCGGAAGCCTTTAAAAGGTGGCGTCTCGTGTACATCAAAGATGCTCCTCGAAAATCAGATTACTGACGTCGCTACGGTCCGCTCTGTTTGAGCGGACCGGATTTTCGTTAATGATGACTGCTGTGGTCCATCTTGCTCATGTCATCCATCGCGCAAGAAGCGTCTTTCTCTGCGGCCGCAGCCATGGCGACTTTATGCATCTGCGCCATGCAGGCTTCGTGGGCGCCGCCATCAACATCAAGTGAGCACATGGCGGCGATGGAGTAGGACTTTGCTTTTTCCAGCTTCAACAAAAAGTGGACATTCTCTCCAACGCCATAAGCCGACAGATCGACGGGTTTCTGGACCGTGAAGTCCATGGTCATTTCCGGCCAACCGATTGCTTCGATGGGTTTGTGTGTAAGATTGATTTTGGATTTCTTGACTTCGAGCGTGTTGATCACGCCTTCACCCATGGGCTGACTGCATTTGTCCATTTGTTCCATGGAGTCGCCATGCTTTATGGCGTCATGGTCCATTCCGCCGTGATCTTGGGCTGCAAAGCCAGTGGCGGTGAAGAGGGCGGTGATCGTTATTGTTGCGGCGGACAGAGTTCTAAACATTGAGCTATTCCTTTAGGTTACAGCCTTGGGCTGAGCAAAAACCGATAATCAGTGGCGGCGCCAGAAGGCCTAGGGGGAGAAATGGCGAACTGGCGCCGCCTAAGCTCACGCACGGATGAATCGAAATTCAAGACGCACGTGATCCACGCACTCTCACGAGTGCGAGCTCAAACTTGGGCTAGTTCAGTAGTCTGGTTTTCAGAGAAACCGGCGTGTCGCCAGGCGGCCCGTGTCGTTGCAGGGCCGCAAGCACAGCATTTGAAAAAATGCGTTCGCTCGAAACGATTATGTCGCTCAGGGAAGTAGAAGCATAACTCGTCTGCGGATTGAGTGTCGCGATGAAACTAACTGACGCCGTTTTGAAGAACTGCGCGGCTTCGCAGTGTTCGCATGTTGACTGATCGGGACCGCAGGGGGTGTGTTCGGCGACCTTCGCAGTCTGTTCGCCGACATGAGCGCCATGATGGCTGCTTTCGGCCTTTTGCTCGTGCGCTTGATGCGCATCGATGACGGATTGTTCAGCACCAGTTTGTGAATAAACTGTCGCCGCCAGCTCGGCGCAAAAGCTATGCCCGACGCTCAAGATCAACGCGAGCGCTGTAAAGACAATGACTTTGATGTGGCTTGCGATCACGCCTTGACCGTCCTTTCCTGGCCGCCTATCTATACCCGCGCGGGGTATGTGTCAATGCTAGGAAATCCGATGTCAGATTCGTTACCAATCATCAAGCGTCTCAACCGGATCGAAGGTCAGGTCCGGGGCGTCGCCCGCATGATTGAGGAAGATCGCTATTGCATAGATATCTTGCATCAGGTGCAGGCGATCAAATCAGCGTTATCGCGGGCCGAGAGCGAAATCCTCAAAGGCCACGCCCATCACTGCGTGGCGGACGCGATTAAATCCGGCAGCGTCAAGGCTCAGCAGGAAAAGTTTTCTGAGCTGATCGATCTGTTCGAGAAGACGAAACGCTGAGTCACGAAATCGGCTGCAAATTCTGGTGTATCGGCATGCGTCTTCAGGACTAGTCGCCAATTGTCATCGGGTTCTGTGGAACGCCGTTCACGATAATCTCGTAATGCAGAACTACCGCGTTGGCGTTGCCCGAGCTGCCCGTCATGCCAATGACGTCGCCTTGCCGGACTTCGTGTCCCTGGTGAACCCTTGAATCAAACGTTGAGAGGTGTGCGTATCGGGTTTTGACGCCATTCCTGTGTTTTATCAGGATCATGTTTCCATAACGGGGCATTGTTCGGATTTCTTCGATGACGCCGTAACTCGCCGCGTAAACGGCGTGCGGATGTCCAGTCGAGAGATCAATTCCCTTATGCAATCCAACCCTGTCATGGCGACTGCCGAAGCCTGATGAAAAACACGCGCGCCTAACCGGGGCGCGCGCCACAGTGATGCCTGCAACGTGCGCCATGGAGCGGTAATTGATAATGTTTTTTTCGCTGTCTATCGCCGGAGCATTATCGATATGGCTCCCGTTGCAAAGCGATAGTGAGCTTGCAAACACGCCGACTTGCATTGGCTGTGTCGGACTTTGTGATCCTTGCGGCGGAGTGGATGCGCAAGCGCACAATGCGCAGTCACAAACCGTACTGACTATTGATGAGACTTTTCGCATTCAAAAATATGTCCAACGTTGGTGAGGGGTGCATTAGTAATTATGGCCGAAAATGTGGTGAGCGTGAGGCTAAGCGATCCTTTCCTCAAGCATTTGGCGGGAGTGTGTGTCACAATCATGTGAAACGAATGCGGCCCTTCGCGCTACTTTTGGTTGCAGGTAGTCACAGATGGCGTCGCCAGTGTCCAAGAATTTAGAGTTTCTTTAATATCCGGGCGCAAAGTCGCTCCAATTGACATCGCAGCCCGGCTGGCAAATATTGATAGCAATGCGCATTTTATTGTTCATCACACTGATGGCCTCAATGGCAACCTCGCCTGCGATAGCGCTTGCGTCATGTGCCGCTATGGGCAATGAAGCGAACACGACGGAAATGGCTGCTGGTCAGCCGATGACAATGTCAGCTTCCGATTGCATTGAAATGGGCGATGAGAAATCGCAACCACATAACCCGGCGTGTGCCGCAGCCTGTGCGCTTGTTTGTACAGGCTATTATGCGGGACCCGTTCAATCGGAGGGGCAGGAGTCAGCTTTTGAAGTTACTCGGTACGCTGTCCCCGTAGATGCTCAGGCGCTTGCAACGCCATCTCATCTCGATCCGCCTCCTCCCCGAATCTGAACACGCCCGCGTTTTGACGCGGATCATTCATCACGCTGATCGCCAAATTGCGTTCGACGTTTATTGACTGTGTTCAAAAATCGAGATTCTCATGTCCAAACAATATTTCGCGATGGCTGCGGCCATCGCGGCGGTGCTGATGGGAAGCGTTGGGCTCGCATCAGGGCCGCCACTTACTCTTCAGGAGGCAGTGAACATTGCTGTCACCGCAGAAGATCCGGCCTATGCGCGGTTCGATGCACGCGCTTCTGCACAAGAAGACCGCGCCGTCTCCGATTCGCAGCTTCCTGACCCCACTTTGCGGACAGCACTGGCCAACGTTCCGACTGACACATTCGCTTTTGACCAAGAGCCGATGACGCAGTTTCAGGTTGGGCTGCGCCAGGAAATTCCTCGGGGCTCGACGCGAAGCCTCAACCGTGAAAGACGCGAAGGCGAAGCCGATATTGAGCGCATGCGCCGCGAGGCGACTATACGTGAGGTGGAACTCGCCGTCCGGCTCGCATGGTTCGACAAATATTACGCGTCGAATGCTCAATTGATCGTTAATCAAAGCCGCGGTGCCGTTAATAGCATGATTGATGCGCTGAGTGCGTCCTATGCGCAGGGCAAATTAACCAGCCAGGATGTATTTCGCGCCGAATTCGAGTTGTCATTGCTCGACGACAAGATAGCAGAGCTTCAGCAACGTCGCGCCGCCGCCGAAGCGGACCTTTCGAGGTATGTCGGCATTGCGGCGGTGCGACCGACGTCCGATCAACTGCCTGCACTGATGCCGCCCGCGCCCGTAGAAGAAATCGAACGCGCGCTTGTCCGCCATCCCGTCGTCAGAGTGAGCGACGCTATGATTGACGTCGAAGAGACCGATATTGATCTCGCAAAACAAGCCTACAAGCCCGCATGGGCGCTTGAAGGCGGTTATGGCGCGCGCGGCGCCGACCGTGCAGACTTCGCCAGCGTCGGCGTCAGCCTGACAATCCCTCTATTCACGGGCAAGCGCCAGGATCGTGCGCTATCGGCAGCGCGGAAGGACAAATCTGCGGCAGAACTTGATCGCGCGACTACCCTGCTCGATATGCGCCGCGATTTGGTTCGAGCTTATGCTAACTGGGGGCAGCTCGAAAGACGCGTTCAACTCTATGACAATGCGGTCCTCAAGCGCGCCAATGAAACGGCGGACGCATCCCTCTCCGCCTATGGCGGCGGCCTAACGGACTTTCCGGAACTCATTCGCAGTCAACTCGCCCAACTCGACGCTGAATTGAAACGCCTGGAATTGCGCGTCGAGCGCGCCAAGGCGTGGGCGCGCCTTTCCTATTTGTCAGGAGACAACCAATGATCAAGCTTAAATTCTTAATCCCCGTCGTGATTCTCGGCTTGGGCGCAGGAGCGTTTTTTGTGCTGTGGCCTGACAGTGAAAAACAGAGCGGCAGCGGCGCAGGCGAACGCAAGGTCGAATACTGGGTGGCGCCGATGGATGCCAATTATCGCCGCGACAAACCTGGAAAATCACCCATGGGGATGGCCTTGGTGCCGGTCTATGCTGATGACGGCAGTAATAAAGGCGGCGAGCCGTCGATTAGAATTGACGCCTCAGTTATCAATAATATTGGCGTCAAGACGCAAGGCGTGATGCGTGAAGATATTGCCCGCGAGATCAATACGGTTGGTACGATCACAATCAATCAGGAAGCGCGCTCCGATATTCATGTCCGCAGCGAAGGTTGGATCGAGCAGCTCAATGTCGAGGCAGTGGGCGAGCCGGTAAAGCGCGGTGAACTGCTTTATGAAATCTACGCTCCGGCGCTGGTCGCTGCACAATCTGAATATGTACAGGCGCTCAAAATTGGCAGAGCGCCGCTGATTGGCGCCGCGACGGAACGCCTGTCGGCGCTCGGCATGACAGCCGACCAGATAATCGAACTAAAGCGGACGCGGACCGTCAAGCGCCGGATAGGCGTGCGCGCTCCGCAGGACGGCGTCGTGATGGCTCTTGGGATTCGCGAGGGAATGTTTGTCAAGCCTAGCGACATGACCATGCAACTGGCCGATTTCGCTTCGGTGTGGATCATCGCCGACGTGTTCGAGTCCGAAGTGTCTTGGGTGGAGTCAGGACAAACTGCGACCATGACGTTGCCAGCGTTTCCCGGCGAAGCCTGGGAAGGCGTTGTCGATTACATTTACCCGACGGCGGAAATGATGACGCGCACGGTTCAGGTACGGCTGCGCTTTGACAATCCGGGTGATCGCCTCAAGCCGAACATGTTCGCAAAAGTCGAAATCAAGGCTACGCCAAAGCATGGTGTTCTGACTGCGACACAATCGGCGATCATCAGAACATCGAAAGGCGACCGGGTGATCCTCGCCCTAGGCGACGGGCGCTTCCGTCCTGCGCAAGTCACAACTGGAGTGGAAAGCAGCGGCAAGGTTGAGATCGTCTCCGGCCTCAATGAAGGCGAGCGCGTCGTGATTGAAAGTCAGTTCCTGATCGATTCAGAGGCTAGCCTGGAGTCTGGCTTGCTGCGCTTGTCGGCACCCCAGGAAATAATGGGCGCTGGCATGTCAATGAGCGATATGGAACAGAGCGACACGCACGACATGGCGGCGATGGACGCCATGTCGATGTCGGATAAAAAAATGGATGACCAAGAACCCATCGGCGCCGAAGGCCGGGTCGTCGCAATCGACATGGACGCGAAAAGCATCACCATCAATCACAAGCCTGTCCCAGAAATCGGTTGGCCAGCGATGACCATGGCGTTCAAGGCGCCGGTGGAAATTGACTTGAACGTGATCAAAACCGGTGAGGCGGTTCGCTTTGTCTTTCGCGAAACGTCAAATGGTTATGAACTCACAGGGATTGCGCCGATGCCAGAGAGCGAACTGACGGGAGACGATCAATGATTTCCCAGATAATTCGCAACTCCATCGAGAACCGCTTTCTTGTGATTGTTGGCGCATTGTTTCTCGCCATTGCTGGTGTGATCTCGTTACGCTCGACGTCGCTCGACGCTATTCCCGATCTTTCCGACGTTCAGGTCATTATCAAGACGACCTATCCGGGGCAGGCGCCTCAAGTCGTTGAGGATCAGGTCACTTATCCCTTGGCGACCGCGATGCTCGCTGTACCGGGAGCTAAGACCGTGCGCGGGTATTCGTTTTTCAACGATTCCTTCGTCTACATCATATTTGAAGACGGCGCCGATCTTTATTGGGCGCGCTCGCGCGTGCTCGAATATTTGAGCCAGGTGGCGCCGCAACTGCCTGACGCTGCGAAACCGGCGCTAGGGCCGGATGCAACCGGTGTTGGCTGGATATATCAATACGCCCTCATAGACCGCACCGGCGCTCACAGCCTTTCTGACCTTCGTTCGCTTCAGGACTGGTTTTTAAAGTACGAACTCCAGACAATTGAGGGAGTTTCGGAAGTCGCCGCCATCGGCGGCGCGGTAAAACAATATCAGGTTGTAGTCGACCCTAATCGTTTGCGTTCTTTTGGCATTCCGTTGTCCGATGTGCGCCGAGCGATCGAGCGCGGCAATATGGAAACCGGTGGGCGGGTCGTTGAACTCGCCGAGGCCGAATATATTGTCCGCGCCAGCGGCTATGTAAAATCGATTGGCGATCTGGAAAAAATCCCCTTGAGCGTCAATGAAATGGGCACGCCGATCCTCCTGCGCGATGTAGCTGACATACGCATCGGGCCAGAGCTTCGACGCGGAATCGGCGAGCTAAACGGCGAGGGAGAAGCAGTCGGCGGCATCATCATTATGCGCGCCGGGGAAAACGCTGAGGCGACGATCAAGCGCGTCAAGGAAAAGCTAGATAAGTTGAAAGCGGGTCTGCCTGACGGCGTCGAGATTGTCACGACTTACGACCGCTCTAAATTGATTGAGCGCGCTGTTGAAACACTACAAGGAAAGCTATTCGAAGAATTCCTCATCGTCGCGCTGGTCTGCGCATTGTTTTTGTATCATCTGCGCTCAGCGCTTGTGGTCGTGATCAGCCTGCCATTAGGTATTCTCGCCGCCTTCATCGTGATGAACGCGCAAGGTATCACTGCCAACATCATGTCACTGGGAGGAATCGCCATCGCTGTCGGCGCGATGGTCGATGCGACAATAGTGATGATCGAAAACGTTCACAAACGCCTTGAAGAAAAGCCAGACTCAAACGGCGCCGAGCGCTGGCGGTTAATCGCGGACTCTTGTGTCGAGGTTGGTCCGCCGCTGTTTTTCTCCTTGTTGATTATTACGCTCAGTTTCACGCCGATCTTTGCATTGCAGGCGCAGGAGGGTCGGTTGTTCTCACCCCTTGCGTTTACGAAAACGTATGCGATGGCGGCGGCGACGATCCTGTCGGTGACATTGGTTCCGGTGTTGATCGGCCTTCTGGTGCGGGGGCGCATCGCGCCGGAACAAGAAAATCCGGTCAATAGGGTTTTATCGCGGGGCTATCGACCGGTGATCGGTTTAGCGCTGCGACGCCCTTGGGCGACATTGGCCGCCGCTGGCGTGCTCATCGCTAGCATGATCATCCCAGCGAGCCTGATCGGGGGCGAGTTCATGCCCGACCTTGATGAAGGCGATCTTCTATATATGCCGAGCGCTTTTCCAGGCATATCGGCGGGCAAGGTTGCGCAGGTTGTTCAGCAAACCAACAAGCTGATCATGACGATTCCAGAAGTCGAGACTGTTTACGGTAAAGCAGGTCGCGCGGACACGGCGACCGATCCGGCGCCGCTGCCGATGATCGAGACGACCATTCAATTGAAACCGCGTGACCAATGGCGGCCTGGTGTGACGACAGAATCGCTGAAAGCTGAACTTAACGCGCTGGTCAATGTGCCGAGCCTCACCAATGTCTGGATCATGCCAATCAAGAACCGCCTCGATATGTTGGCGACTGGCATCAAGACGCCGGTCGGTGTGAAAGTCGCGGGGCCTGATCTTGACGTCATTGCCTTGGTCGGGCGGCAGATTGAAACGGTGCTCAAAAATGTTGAAGGCACGTCATCGGTATATGCGGAGAGGGTGACAGGTGGCCGCTTCATCGATGTGGATATCGACCGCGAGGCCGCAGCACGTTTTGGGTTAAACATCGCCGACATTCAAGATGTCGTGCGCTCGGCAATCGGCGGAATTACGATCAGCCAGAGCGTTGAGGGCTTGGAGCGGTATCCGATAAATCTGCGCTATCCACGTGATGTTCGCGATTCTCCGGAACGCCTGCGCGAATTGCCGATTGTGACGGCGTCTGGCGCCGAAATTCCACTTGGGCGCATTTCCGACATTCGCATCAATGAAGGCCCGGCAGTTATCCGTAGCGAAAACGCAAGACTAAACGGCTGGATTTATGTTGACATCGCTGGCCGCGATATCGGCTCCTATGTAGATGAAGCGCGCCGCATCGTCGCCGCGAATGTCGATCTGCCAACTGGCTACTCCGTCACATGGTCGGGGCAGTATGAGTATATGCAACGCGCCAAAGAGCGTTTCACTTATGTGGGGCTCGGCATGATCGCAATCATTATGCTGCTCTTGTTTTTAAACTTCAGAAACATCTCAGATGTGTTGATTATTATGGGTACCCTGCCGTTCGCCTTGGTCGGCGGCCTGTGGCTGATGTTTGCGCTTGGGTTTAATTTATCGGTTGCGGCGGCAGTCGGATTTATCGCGCTCGCCGGGGTTGCGGTCGAAATCGGCGTCCTAATGATTATGTATCTCAAACAAGAGGTCGCGGCGGCAAACGCCGTCGCGCGGAACGAGAACGCGCCGCTCGACGAAGCACATTTTGCAGACGCCATCGCGAAAGGCGCGCTTCGGCGTCTGCGTCCGATTATGATGACTTTCGCCGTAATTCTCGCAGGGCTCATGCCGATTATGTACGACCATGGCGCTGGGGGCGAGGTTATTCGCCGCATCGCCGCGCCGATGATAGGCGGCATCGTCAGCGCCACTGTGCTGGCGCTTGTCGTGATCCCGGCGGTCTATTTTCTTGTGAACCGGCGACAGGGAGTAAATTAGCAGTTGCTGCGTTCTGTAGCGCTCCAGCCCACCCTAGAGGCATTGGATTTTGCCTTACTTGGTAGGAATCAGAGCTCCGATATCCAGGTTGCGCCTAAATCGTTAGGCACAACGCGACTGTAGACCTGTAGGGGTCGGCTATAGCCCTTTATACGCCCGGGAATAGACCGGCTATATGTCGGTTTATGGACTGTCACCTTGGGGCATCGCCTATCAATGTTCTATGTTTGGACACTGTCAAAAGTATCTTAAAACAATAGGACAGCAGTATCTGAGACTATCTACCTGCAGCCGCTCTCTCGTCTCATGGGCCTCTCCCGCACGGTCGGAAAAAAGTCAGCTTGACGAAGCTGAAATAAGTTGGCATATATGAAAAGCCAACTAAGAGAACGCCACATATGTATTTGCAGTCCGCTTTGGCGAAGAACAGAACGCCGATTCGACGCAAGATCGACGCACCGGACGCACGCGGACGACCCCGTATATATGCGGACAAAAAAGAGACGCCATTCGCGCAATTGGGGCCGAATGATCTTCTTGATACGGCTGATATAGGCCTGCTTTTTGGCGTGGCGCCGCGCACAGTTTATCGTTGGCTCGCTGAACGTGATTTGCGCCCGCATATAAAAATCGGTCGCGAATATTTGTTCCAGAAGCGGGAAGTTTTGCGCTGGGACGAAAGCGGACGCCCGAATATGGGGCGTCCGGTAGGCAGTTAACAAGTTGCGCAAGGCGACCAAGCTGAGTGTAGTAGGGGATGTGAGGTAGTGCGATGAGTAGAAAGCGACTCCAAATCCCGGCCAATGACAATAGACCGTCCGGCGAAATTCAGGTTTTTAATGAATTGGCTCAAAATTTGCCCGTCTCGGATATTGAATTGGCTTTGAATGAAATTCATTTTTCGGCGAACATCGCGGAACTCATCATCGATGCCGCAAATGACAACATCCTTGATACCGACCAATGGAGCAAGCCATGAAGAAAGCGGCGATTTATGCGCGGGTCTCAACCGGCAAACAGGCGGCAGGAGAACTGTCATTGCCGGATCAAATTCGTCGCTGTAAAGCGTTCGCTGCAACAAAAGGATTCGAGATTGCTGAGTGCTTTGTTGACGCCGGTGTGAGTGTACGAACGGACAAGCGTGCCGAATTCCAACGCATGATCGGACTGGCATGCGCGCCGACTCGCCCGTTTGATGTCGTTCTGGTGCATAGCCAGTCTCGGTTTGCGCGCAATACGCGAGACTTACTCGTTTACAAGGAAAGGCTCGACGCAAACGGTGTTTTACTTCATTCGGTCACGCAAGACCTCGGAGAAGGCGAAACAGCGGACGTTCTTTCAACTATGGTTGGCGCGCTGGATGAGTATCAAAGTAAGGAGACCGCGAAACACGTTTCCCGCTCAATGATTGAGAATGCTAAGCAATCTTTCTGGAACGGCTCAGCGCCGCCTTACGGTTATCGCACTTACGCAGCGGAAACCCGTGGCGCGAGAGTCAAGAAAAAGATCGAAATCGAAGATCAAGATGCCGAAGTCGTGCGACTGATTTATCGATTGTATGTGGTAGGAGACGGCTCGACTGGACCAATCGGCATCAAGCAGATTACGACTTATCTCAACGACGCGGGCTATAGGAATCGAAAAGATAGGCCATATCGAATTCAATATGTTGGCGAAATTCTGCGCAACACTGCCTATGTGGGCGACCATCACTACAATAAACGCGATTCGCGACGCGGGATTGATCGTCCACAATCAGAATGGGTGTTAGTAAAAGTTCCTCCAATTGTTGACGAGGCGCTTTTTTATCGCGCTCAAGAAAAACTAGATCGCCAACACCCGCTGAAAACTCCTCCGCGCAGCGTGCGATCCGATGTGCTGCTGACTTCAGTCGCCAAATGCGGTGCGTGTGGCGCATCCATGCGAAAGCAATCAGGAAAGTACGGTCAATACCATTATTATCGCTGCTCTAAGAAATGCGATTCCGGAAAAACGGCTTGTACAGGTGTATCCATCGCTATGGACGAACTTGATGACATGGTGTTGAGCGCCATCGAGCAGACCGTTTTGACGCCCACCCGATTGCGAAAACTGACTGACGCTCTGGCGGCGCGTTCGAGCGATAAGAATGCTGCACTCACTGAACGTCGCCGAAACCTCGACGGCGACCTTCGCAAGGCCGTCAAAAGCTTAAATCAACTTTACGCCCGCATTGTCGAGGGGATGGTCGAGCTTGACGGCACGCTGCAACAACATCTGAAGGGCTTGCAGACACAGGTGGCGACGCTGAAGCGTCAGATCGCGTACCTAGATCGCGAACGCAACCTGCCGGTTGAAGCGCTCAGCGATGAGCGGGTTCTGGCTTTTGGCGCTACCGTCAAAGCGGCGTTGCGCAATCCAGATAACCGGTCGTTCGCGCGAGCCTATGTGCAGACCCTTGTTAGTGAAATCGTCGTAACCGAGGCGAAGGTGCGGATTAAAGGTCCAAACGCCACCCTCATGCAGCAAACAGCAGCGTTTGCGGCCAGAGGGGAATTGGTACCATCTTTTGCACAGGAATGGCGCACCGTAAGCAGTAAAACTGCGAACTGGCGGATGGCGCTAAGCTATTGATTCTTACTCAGTCTTGAAAACTTTGACGCCGCCAACGCCTAACCGCTTTCTTCAAATCAGATTTAGGGGCTGCTTCGCTCCAGTTGGTCCAGAACGGTATGGTTTCGCTGCTAGGCTTTCTTTTGGGTTCGGCAACGCGGATTCTAGTGGGTAGTAGGCTGGCATCCCCAACAACAAGTGCCTCTCCCACATCGAGGATAGGCAATAGGTCACCAAAACTACCTAGGCTATCTGGAAGCAGCCTCCTAATGACCGACTGATCATCGCCATTGGTTAGACGCATAGCTATTACGTTGTTGCATTGACTCAGGACTGTTCTATTCACCTCCGCTGGCCTCTGGCTAATCACTACTAGACCAACCCCATATTTTCGCCCTTCCTTCGCTATACGTTCAAAAATACATACGGAAACGGCACCGGCACTGTCGATTCCAGATCGTTCCGGAATGTATAAGTGAGCTTCATCGCACATCAATGCAATTGGATGTCGTTGGTCACTAGTCAACCACTGGTTTGTAATAAAAACTACCCTAGCTAAAAGGCTAACCATCAAAGGAAGGATGTCTGAGGGTACCTCAGAAAAATCAATAATCTTTATACCTCCTAGCTTGTCCTTTTGCGTTCCGCGGCCAGCAAGTAGCAGTTTTATCATTTCTGCCAGCCAGTCCATCCCCATACATTCTTCTGGGGCTTGAAAAATAAATCCCAACCTTCGGTCATTTGATTTAGCATCAAGCCGGGCGATAAGGCGACTTAGCTTGTCAAAGTAAGGTCCCTGTTTTTCGCGGTTACCAGAGCCTGGCACCATCTCGGTATTGAGTCGTTCCAACTCGCTGAAGACTTTCGAAAGATCAAAGGGGACTGGGCTTTCAATAGTAAAATTAGACAATATATCAGCATGCTCATCACTAGAAAGTAATTCTCGTTTTGCATCTGTAACCAATTTTGAAATAATCATAGATTGGTTGGGCGCATTTGCATCGCTTCTATCAACGAAAAGAGCAAGAAGTGCCTCGTAGCCAAAAAGCCAATAAGGCAAATGAAGGACATTATCGGCTATGCCTTTGCCAGCATCAACATCCGCTGGGCCCGCAATTTTAAGATGGCGAAATTCGTCGCCGATCAACGGCTTATATTCTCCATGTATGTCAAACAGAATGACATTTGCTTGGTCTAATTGTGCAATCTGGTCCAGAATTCTTGCTGTGGTATATGATTTTCCAGATCCCGTCCCACCCACAACGATTGCATGCCTTTGGAATAGCTTATTTCCGTTTAGGTACGCTTCTGCACCATCATCAAGAGTGTATTTTCCGAGCGCAAGTTTGGGGCCATCTATGTCGATGTTAGAAATGGCTTGCATAAAAGACGTCAAATAAGAATCTTCTAATGCAAAGCAATAAGCATCAATCTCAGGTACCGTATCTATTGTGCGCCTAAACACATTTTCTTTAGCACCATCTCGGTCAAAGAAAGTGCCAATCAAAGAAATTTTGGCTAAGTTATTTTCTGGAAGCTTAATTATCTCGAGTTCATTATCGGAATCATCTCCAGATATATCATTTTCTGCTTTCCTGGTGATGCGCGTTATTAATCCAATCAAGTGCTGGCCCGGGCGGCAACATTGTAACGCTACAAGCCTATTAACTTGAATTCTTTTTAGCCTTTCCAAATCATCAACTCTAACAATTACCGTTGAGGTGTCTACGGAAATGACAGCACCAAAAGAATCTTGGTCATTGAAGTCAAAAATTGTCATGCGGCCCCCTATTGAACAAGCTTGAGAAAACCATCGAGGCTCCATAGCGCCACGTTGGGTAATTCAATTCCATTTGGGCATTCTTGTGAGTAGGCGATAGTGCCCGTTGCGTTATCTTCAAACGCTAAGTAGTTTTTTCCGGATTTATTTTGAAGGAAGTCTTTTGCTTCTCCCGTTAGGGACTTAGCCAAAACTGTTATTGGGATATTCTTTTCTTTGCACCGTTCCACAATTTTTGGCTCTATGTGTGTATCGCGAAAACCATAACCTACACACAAAATACCCTCTGCCTTTGCTATTGCAATGTCGGCACCTTGTATTGAAGAGCGGAAAGGTTCGTCATAAGTGCGCTCAAACTTGCTGACCCCAGGAGTTACGATTAGTGGCGATATTTCTGCGGGCATATTGTCGAACAGTGGTGCGCCAAACACGCTGCCGTCTTGCCTTTCAAACCAATCAAGTGACCCATGTACCTTCCACAGCTTCACGTTCCTTAGTGGTTTACTTTCACGAAAGAACTTTATTTTCTCTGGCGCATCTCGAAGCTGAAGGTATCCTGGAATAAAGCCGCTAGAGGTAATGAGGCCTACGCTTCCGCAAGCATATTCAATAACTCGATCATAATTTGTCGTGACAATGTTTATTTCGACGTTGCTGCTTTGGAAAAGCGCTTTCATAAGTGCCGCAATCGGATATTCAATCTTCCCAAGCAAGGTCAAATTGAATAATTCTTTGTCCTTCTTACTTACACATCTCCACGTTTCACCAACGACTTTCGTTATCAGTGTCTTGGGAAGTGCAGTTGCTGCAAGAGCCTGCTCCAAGTGGTCTCCTTGGGAAAGGGCGGTGCGCACTAACAACCAAGCTTCTTCTTCAGTGTTATCTGCTTTTATAGTTGCGACAAGGTGGTCTTGAAGCTCACCCATGCTTGGCAAGCCGTGGGCCATAGATGCCCCGCTCCCCATCACTATCAGTGGATTTGAGGAAAAACATTTCTGTGCAGATTTTTGTATTTCTTCAAGCAACATAATCATTTCTCGTCGGTAAAGTCGTTGGCCTCTATTAGCGGTATTTCAAGCCCCTCAATTTCCTGGATGGCACTTCCCGCAATTCCCTGAAGGTCGCCGTACATTCCAACAGTCGATTCTATAACGCCTTGGATTTGGGCTTCACGTTTTGCCCAAAGCCGCATCATGCTCTTTCGTTCACGATTAAGGTCTGCCTGCATATCGCTGAACTTCTCAACAATCGCCTCTACGCGATGGCGGAAACGGGGCCCCGTTAGGTAATCGTAAACAAGCTCCATTTTTGTTTGTTGTCCATCCTGAGATTGACGCGCGATGGAAATTTCTATGAGCGATTGCCGCAAGGCAATCGCGAGCGGAATAGCGAAGGTAGGAGCGGTCACCCAAACGCCATCAACATGGCCAAAAGTTTCAATCTCTTTTGGAAGAGCGACCGAAACCAAAATACTAATTTCAGCTTTTGCTGTTCTTTGGTCGCCGCGAAGCTTTGTGAGCCAGCCATCGCTCCAGTTTTTGGTTCTTTTTGATTCCCATAATATAGCCCCGCAAGCTTGCTCGTAGGGGCCGGTTACGCGATGCAGCACGTCTCCGCCAAATTCCCCTTTGGCAACAGGTTCAATTGTATCGACGGGAAATTTTGCTTGCAAAAGAGCCTCTAATTCTAGCTCCAACACTTCCCCCTGTAGCTGCTGTGAGCCTTGCTCAGCCTTGCGCTTCAACTCTTCGATCTGCCGCTTCATGGAAGCAATTTGTTCTTCTTTCTCTGATACCTTTAGGCCAATCTCAGCTTCCGTTTCCGCTTTCGCCTTTTTGCGAGCGTCGGCTAGGTTTTCTTGTACGCGGGTCTCAATAGTGAGTTCGAGCTCACGTTTGGCATCATCCAATTCGCGCTGTTTGCGAAGCAGTTCAGCCTGAACCTTTTGAGCCTCTTCAAGCTTCTTGTTTTGACCATCCAGAATTTGCTGAAGTTCAGTTAGCTCGCCTTGTTTGCTTTCGAGTTCATTTGCAACTTTGCGACGTGCTTTCTCTGCTTCATTCGCGGCAATGTTCTTTCGTTCAGCCTCAAGCTTTTCAGAGACTTGCTCATCAATGGACCGCTGAGCCTCCGCAATCTGTTTTTCCTTGTCGCGTATACCTTGTTCGCGTTGAGCAACTTCAAGCTCTTTCTCTGTGATCTTAGCTTGAAACTCCTCACGGGTTGCCTTCAGCAAAGGGGCAGCCAAAGACTCGGTAAGAAGAATTTCCGTAGAGCAATTTGGGCAGGTAATTTTTGGCTGGTCCATGTTTATGCGCCTGTCTTCTCGGGGTGCGAAATATCTGCGGAGTTAGTTGAGAGTCCGTCTTTCTCTTTCGGGCGTATGTATTTTGTTATGCGGTGTGCGCCGCGGCGAATGCCGCGTAGCATGACGCCTTTTGAGAGCTTCAACACCACAGCTTTAGCAATGCGAATAGGAACAAGAATAGGACTTGATATAAAATCGAGAACTATCAGAGCTAAATCCAACAGTAGGTCAGTGCCATATTCGAGATACTTTTCTGCGGACATGGTGCGGATGTTTTGAATAGCTTTTTTGATGAATCTCACTGTTGCCCCCTAGTTTGAGACCAGACATCAAAATAATTAGTTTTCGTCTGTTTCGCGCTTGCCAGTGGCCAAAACGGTGGCCGCTTCAATCAAATTCAAAAATTCGTCGCGAGTGGAATTCCGAAGCTGCCGCAAGCCGATTATTTGTCCCATTGCCTCCGGCGCCGTTGCTAATTCGTTAGAGGCAATTACGGTTGCTGCTAGACCTATTTTTTCTGGGTATGGCACCTGGTTCCAGGCACGCTCTTCGCCATTTATGATAAGTCCCCGGAACTTCATAATGGGGACAGGCTGCATATCAGATGGCCAAATTATTGTGTGACCATCGTCGGCTTTTGTTTTGTTTTTGTGTTTGGAAATGGCGCTCCAGATTGTGCGCTTGATTTGAGAGCCGGTTTTCTGAAAGCCATGCTTGCGTGCAATCTTCATGCTCAGATGGTCAAAATTGAGAGGGCCGATCTTTTCGATGAGTGAAACGCATAAAGAGCGGATTGTTTCAGCGTAACTTGGCTCATAAAAGCGGCTTGGGTCTATCAGATTAGGTGTTTCTGCGTTCCCGTATGAAGGATTTCTTGCTATGCGGGCTTCCACAGATTCAGGCTCAGCCACTTCGATATTGTCCAGGTTAGAAGCCGGGGTTTCCGTATTTTCCCGAAATAGAGGAGCATCCCCCTGGGCGTGGTCTTCAAAACCTAGCGGCAAATCGGCAGTCGCTTGCTCTTTGCTTTCTGCTTCCGCTTCTCTGGACTCTGTGAGTAGAGCTTCGAGCTTTTCATTCATCCTGTCCAGTGAACGCTCGGGGTCAATGAAGTAGTCAGTGGACCATATCCGAACCAGACGCCAATTAAGATTTTCGAGAATAGCCTGGCGAACACGATCCCGGTCACGAGCGGTCGGAGAGGAGTGGTAGGCCGCGCCATCGCACTCCACTCCAGCCAAGAATGAACCGGGGTGGTCTGGATGAATAACGCCGAGATCGATCCTAAATTTGGAGATGCCAATTTGGGTGCGAATTTCCCATCCGCGTTTTCGTAGCCCGTTTGCAACCGCTTCTTCAAACTCAGAATCATATTGATCTTCGGAACCAATTGACATTTGCGCTTCGGCAAGTGCGACTGGTCCTCGCTGTGCAAATTCAAGATAATGTTTCAGGTCGCGAACCGCTGCGGCTGAGGTGCGCGTAAGATCAATCATATCAGGTGTGAAGCTCGCAAATATTTTCACTTCCGTTGTGGCGCGGGTAATAGCCACATTAAGGCGGCGCTCACCGCCTTTTCGATTCAAGGGACCAAAATTCATCGACATCGTTTTTGCGCCGATTTCGGTGGGGCCATATCCAATGCTTAAGAGAATTATATCTCGCGCATCTCCTTGTACGGTTTCCAGATTCTTGACGAATACAGGCTCTTCGACACCAGCTTCAAAGTAGTGCTCAATGGAGGGATCGTCCCTTCTGGCTTGATCTAATAGGTCCGTTATCAATCGTTGTTGTTCGGAATTTAGTGTAACTATGCCGATACTAAACTCACTAAGTTCCGGATGGCGTAGGCGTCGAATGACCTCAGAAACGACGGCCTTCGCTTCTTCGGGATTCGTGCGCCCTTTGCCCCGCAGATAGATGCCTTCGACGTGAGAGAATGACACCGCTGAGTCGCGCGTGTCGGCAGAGGGATAAGTAAGCAACTCGCCGCCATAATATCTATGGTTCGAAAAGGCGATCAGGCTTTCGTGACGGCTTCTATAGTGTCCAGTAAGTCTATGGTGTTTGGTTCCTGCGGCGAGCGCTTCGTCCAGAATACTTTCCATGTCTTCATTGAAGACAGAATCATCACCATCGTCATCGCTTGCGGAACGATCAAAAAAGCTTGTTGGCGGCATTTGTTTTGGATCACCGACAACAATTACGTTCTTACCTCGTGCAATGGCTCCAATGGCATCCCAGACGGTAATTTGCGAAGCTTCATCAAAGACGATGAGATCAAAAAGCCTATCGTTTGCCGACATGAACTGTGCGACGGATAGCGGACTCATCAGCAAACAAGGCGCCAAGGTTGTCACAACATCGCCCATTTTTCCGATAAGCTGACGAACCGGCATGTGACGGCGCTGTTTGTTAGCTTCTTTCGCTAAGACGCCATATCCAGAAGGACGGTCCTTGTCCTCCGGATCAGGAATCTCTCCGCTTAGTTTTGCCCTAATATAATCAACAGAGGTCTTTGATATTGTGGCGTCAAACTCTCGAAAGGATTGAATTTTCTCCTCATGCAGCAAGCTAGAAAATGTTCTAAGAGCAGGTCTTTGATCGATTAGTCTAACGACAATCCATGCTGCATATGCGGTCTTAAATTGTTCTTCTGTGTCCGTCGGCGAAACGGCGCCATTTTTTAAAGCAGTCACCAAGCCGCTCAGGCCGTATGAGGAAGCCGACTTTTCCGCAGCCTTCCAACGGCACCAGGCATTCAACCTATTCTGTTGTGCTGAAATCCTATCCGCCCGGCTTAGTATCTGTTGGAGTGCAAACGTTGAATCATCGCTCTCGTCTGCGCTGGAAAGAGTCTTGAACTCTGCAAGGCAAGTTTCAAAGTGTGCATAGGAAGAATCTACTGCTTCCGCCGCGTCCGCACTTTGCATTCCTGGTTCTAAGAGCTCCTGCCCATCCACGAAGAATACTTTTGCAGCGTGTTTTAATCGTGCTATGTCCTCGGGCCCTTCGGCGAGCGTTGCCAGTGACGCGCGCATAGTCTTTGTTGCTTTTATATCGCGCATGGCGCATTCGCCATCGGTGCTAATACCATTCCACTTCGCGCTAGAGGGTAACGAAGCGGATTTATGACTCATTTGTTCCAGCAAAGTTTGAAGCTTGGCGAGGATTTCCAGATCGTGCTCTAGGGCTGGCTTTTGTTGGAGGGCGGCCATCTTCTTTACTTGTGTCTTGAGTAGCCATGTATTTAAGAGCTTTAGCGGTCCAAAAGCAGCTTGAGCCTTCGACCATTTCTGTTGCCACTCTTTGACGGGCAAAGACGGAATCGATTCATCGGAAAAAGGTGTGCTCAACCTCGCTTTTTCGTCGTTGTAGTTTTTGAGTGTTGCAATTGCTTCGGCCAAATTTTCGCAATTTGCCTTTACATTGGGTTCAAAGGCGAATGCGAGATTGCTAGAGCATGCAACAGATGTGCATTTAGCCAGGCGTCTCAGGGCTTGATAGTGCCTGATGCTCCCGCCTTGAAATGATAAGCCGCTTAGCTCTTGAAAATTTTGGGCGGCGGCCAATAAGCTTTTTATGGCGGTTGATAGTTTTGCGGCTTTATCAATTAGCTCTGCTTGCCAGGCGTTTGACCATTCAGATCGCTCGATATCACCGAAAATCTCGAGGTCATCTGGCTCAATTTCGCTAAAACAGGTGCCAACTGTCCTAGCAACTTCTTCCAGTTTCAAACGCTCAGATTTGTCTTTTGCAGGGCTTGTCGCAATATCGCCGGACCAGTCCAGGCGAAATGAATGGATATCACCCCAATAAGAGACCCTTCCTATTGCCTTTCTCGGGCTTATTCCCGTTGGGGTAGGGTCGTGCAACGCGGCGATGAAACCATTTAAATCATCCCGAAGGCTTTTAAGCTTCGTGGCATCCTGCTCCCAATTGACTTGCTCCCATTCTCTCCGGCTTCTCCAAGATTGGCTCAGATGTTGAATGACTTCTTTTTTATTTGCTTTATTTGAATGTAGCTCTAGGCAGAAATCGCCAAGTCCAGCGTTTTTAAGGCGGTCATAGACCACATTTAACGCAGCCATCTTTTCGGATACAAAAAGTACTTTTCTGCCTAGTCCAAGATTGTGCGCGATAATGTTCGCAATAGTCTGAGACTTTCCAGTTCCTGGCGGTCCCTCCAATACAAAATCGCCGCCTGTCGTGGATGCATGGACGGCAACTATCTGCGAACTATCGGCCGGCAATGGCATGAATAAATCTTGAGGGTGGATTTTTTCGTCGATTTCATCGGGGCGAATAAAGTCCGCAGAATGCATGTAAGGGTCGCGAGGCGCTTCTATTAAATGCTTTACGAAATTGCTTTCTTTAAGTTCGTCTGTTCTATGCGCTAAATCTTTCCACATTAGATATTTTGCGAATGAGAAAGTGCTGAGCACGACTTCCTCAACAACTTCAAAACCGGGTACGTCGCGCACGGCCCTTCGAACGAGATTTAGAATTAAAGGAACATCGACGCCGGAATCGTCTACCGGAAGTTCCCCCTCAAGTTCGGGTATTCTTAGTTCGAAATCCTGCCGCAAAAATTCCAACAAAGTGAGATTAAAGACCGGCTCGTCATCATGTTCTACCAAGTAGACTTTTGAAGCAGCGCTTTTTCGCTCGAGCGTCACCGGTTTCAGCAATAGGGGGGCTCTATAAGTTCGTTCTTCTTGAGGGCTTTGCTTCCAGCGTAGCATTCCAACAGCGAGAAAAAGCGTGTTTGCTCCGCCTTCCTCAAGGTCGGATTTTGCTTTGCGGTATAATTGTATAAGCCCAGAATCGAGCTCGCTTGCATCGAGCTTGGCGACAACTTCATTCTGATCCAGCGCTTCCAGCGCGAATTTTTCTTTAAGATTGTCGCCAGTGCGGCCATGAAATAGTTCGGCGTCACGATCATTATCTTGGCCGGTCAACTTCATTTCCGGCACGACTTTAATTCGTAGCCCGTCAGCTAGTTTGTCTTCGAGCAACCCTGGATTAGGGCAATGCAAGCGAATGGCGGTTTTGGACGGTTTAAGGTTTAAGAGCCGGTTCCGTTTAGTGAGGTCTAGTAGCTTTCTTTTCCAGGCATCCAGTCTTGTTTCGGGCGTATCTGGCGGAGGCGCGTCTGATAGGCCTAAATCGAAACTTGGAAGCGCTGGGGCAATTTCGAGCCCTTGAATGCTTGAGGCAGTGGAATCGAATCCGTCAGAGGTCGTGGCGTCTTTGTTTTGCAACCTGGAGGCTAGCGGAGTGATTTGCCTGTTCCGCGCTCGTTTTACGTCCAGCGCATAAACGAATTGATCCTCTAGGCTTTCGCTAATTTGGTGCAAACCTGCTTGAATAGCTTTGGAGAATGGTGTTGGTGGCTCGCTAACAACCATGGTTGTTTCAAAAAGTATAAGTTCTTTCAGCGATTCATACTTTCGCAGTTCTCCCGGATCATCAGTAGTCAATGCAGGTAGTAGTTGAGGCTGAAGCCATACACCGCAAAGGGCATGCCCTTTTGTGAGGGCGATTATTGGATTTAGCCCTGCTTGCTCAAAAGCAGCCGCAAAAAGCAATGCGGAATCTAGACAGGTGGCGAGCCCCGTTTCGAGTATCTCACTAGGCGTTCTGACCTTCTGTCCTTGGTTCTCAAAGCTTGCTGGTGGTTCGGCGTAAACTAATCGTCGAGACGAAATAGCACTCCAGATTGCTGATGTGATTTGCCAGACTCTGCTGCGCTGGCGTGATTGGTATCCGTCAATGTAGGGCTGCTCACCGGCTGAGCGAAGCGATTCTCCGGCGCTTTTGAGAATTGTGCTTATTGCCGGGTCATTAGGCATTATGAACGCCGCTAGTAACTCAGGCATGTAAGCGGCGCCGCCCCACTCATTGCGGGCCAATGCTGTTAGGGGATATTGGGTTTCAGTTAGTAATCGATCTCCAGTTTTGAGAGATAGATTTAGGCTCGCATTTACTCGCTCAGATAATTCACTGAGTTGTGCGCCAGATAGTGGGACTTGGCGATCTTTGATTCGAATTTCTGATTGGGGACTGAGTCGATCAATCTTCCACTCGCGGGCGCCTACAACTTGGGGATCACACCGGAGTGATAGAATAACATTCTCGATTTCCTCTTCCGTGCTGTTGCGCACAAGCAAATCGGAAATAAGCGGAATGTCATTCTGTTGAGTAGCGAAGGTGATCCGCGAGGCTAGTGAGCCTTCGATAGCAATTGTGCCTTCATTCGATTCGCTCATTCCCGTCCCCATGGAGTGCCGTTGCGAAGCTCAATGGATCGCAATACTTGAAAAAATTCAACCTATTAGAGAAGCGTATGATTGTAATAAACCTGAAGGCTGATACTTAACCAGATTAGGCGCGCTTTTCTGAATACTTTTTACCCCATCTAGTATTGCAACCTAACGTTACGATTTTCCACAGGCACCCTTAGGTCTGAGCCATAGATGAACAGCAACAGGGTAATCGAAGTAGGCCAGTGTACTATAGATTCCGAATTCGGATTCTACTACTATCGCTGTCAAATGTCGAAACGCCGAAAATCAGTTAGACCCAAGGTGGCTTCGCGGGGGCTAAACGATAGCAGGACGCATGCCCTCTATCGGGCCGGTCTACATTTCCTAGCGGAAAGCGATTGCGATGCGGTCTCTATCGCCCGGATCGCCAAGGCTGCGGAATGCTCCGTTGGCGCGTTTTACGAGCGGTTCCCGGATAAGAATGCTTATTTGATTTTTCTTATTAGGAATGCATTACGCACGAGAATAAGTAACCTTGAAAATAATCTGCCGGAAATTGCGCGTAAAAAATCAAGCCGAAAATTGATTATTGATGAAATCACCGAATTTCTCGTTGAGGAATTATCCGGCGAAAAAACGGCTGGCGTTATTCGCTTGGCCTTAAAGCTGGCGCCAACGCATCCTGAGGCGTTGACGCCCATTACAGAATATCGCGCCGCCGCCAATGAAATCATATACGAAATTCTAAAGCCCTATATTAAGGACCGCGACGCCAGAAATCGTATTGAAGAAGCTTTGCAAATAGTATTTGCCGTTATTTTCGACGCTATTCAACAAAATTACGGGCCGCTGCAATTCAATAATGCGCGTATGAATGCGGTCTTATCCCGGCAAGTCGAGGCGCGAATTTCGGATAAGTCGAAATTACCCAAAGGCACCGTCTTTAATTCCACAAAATCGGCGCACAATAAAACTCAGGATAAAGAACTAGCGATCGACCCTGAGCGGATTGCTCACTCTCCGCGTGATAAACGCCGAGAATCGGCGCCGGAGGCTAAATCAAGTAAGCGTCGGAATGTGAAATTGATCTGATTGGCGGCTTTATTGCTTTTATTTGGTTCATTAAGCCCAATGGAAATTGCTTATGAAAAACGCCGAAAACCCCAGGAATCACGCGGATGACAGGGATTATTCCCCGTTATTTATTATTGAATTAGGCAAGCAATTTGATTTTGACGGCAATAATCCCGAAATCATCGAGGAAATAAATTATATCCGCAGCGGATATATCGCCTATCAGGCCGCCGAAGGACATGAGGCTTATTCCAAAGAGGTGCGGTCTAAATATATTGAGGTGAATAAGGCGATAGCCAAATTCCGCGCTGTCCTGAAAAAGCACGAAACTCAGGATTTAGCGTCAGATATGTATTACGGCGCGCTCCATTTAGGAGAAGCGCCGCCGCAAACGGAATTTCCCGAAATTACCGAATTCGAAAAAACGCGGGGAAAGCCCTATTTTCTGGAATTAATGCGTTTATTGCGAATATTAGAAAAAGGCGTTGATAAAAATATAGATCACCTGGCGCCATTACCGGGCAGAAAACCGGACTACCCTGTTCAGGCGCTTGTGCGCCGTGCTGCGGAATTTTGGGAGGATTTTTTAGACAGGAAATTTACGGTCGATTATCATGGCAGTGAAGGATTGACGTCCGCATTTTCATTTGTACAAAAACTAATAAATGAAATTGAGCCTATGCCAGACAATAAAATAATTAATGCAATGCGGGCGGAAATTACCGCCCGGAATAAAGATAAGAAAATTCCTGAAAAATAAGTTGCTCTGTACGCTCACAAGAACGGGCCGCTTTTTGAGTGCTCATTTATGACAGCGTTTTTCCTTCGGCAGGCAGGCGTAACCTCTTAGCTTAGGCGGGTACTTCTAACCTACAACGCCTACCGGAACAGTTGCGTCATGTCAGTCAGTCACGATTCGAGAAAGCGCGCGCTTTACGCCGCCAATGATAATTCGCCGGGCGAACGAAGCGTATCGATGAATTTTCCTGAAAATCCGCCTATTTCCATAGTTGAAGTCGAGCTTTTCGACCGGCTAATCTCGAACTTGGCGGATTTAGCCGCTAATGATGATGAGAAGCCCTCCGAGGGCGGCTAGGCGGTAGGGATCTTATGCGTTGCGTTATCTACGCCCGTGTCTCAACAGCGAGACAGGCTGAACAAAACATCTCCATTCCCGATCAGATTGCGCGCGCTCGCAAATACGCTGAGGCGCGAGAGTTCGAAATTGTTGGGGAATATGTGGAGCGCGGCGCCAGCGCCCGCGATGACCGCCGCCCGCAGTTTCAGGCGATGATTGAAGCGGCCTCTCAGAAGCAAAAGCCTTTCGATATTATTCTTGTTCATAGCTTCTCTCGTTTCTTTCGCGATGAAGTTCATTTTGAGCTTTATCGCCGCCGTTTGGAAAAGCGCAGCATTAGCGTCATTTCAATTACCCAGGAAATGGGCGATGGCCCAGGCGGGGAGTTAACGCGGCGCGTAATCGCTCTTATGGACGAAATGCGTAGCAAGGAAGATGCAAAGCACGTCAAGCGCGGCATGGAGGAAAACGCCCGGCAGGGATTCTGGAATGGGGCCGTGGCGCCTCTCGGTTACAAGACTATCGCTGCTGAAAAGCGCGGCGATAAAATCAAGAAGAAGCTCGCTATTGATCCTCAGTCCTCCGAGACCATCAAATTGATTTTCAAACTGTTTCTGGAAGGCGATGGCGAGACTGGCCCGTTGGGGGTCAAGAACATTGCGGGTTGGCTTAATGCGCGAGGCTATAAGACCCCGCGCGGCGGTGCGTATTATACGAGTCGGGTTTACGCCATTCTGACCAATGAGACTTACACCGGTTGTGCTTGGTTTAACCGCAAAGACTCGGTGACTGGCGAAATGCGTCCGCGCGAGGAATGGATTAAGGTTGCTGTTCCCGTCATCATTCCGGAAGCGACGTTTCAACGCGTACAAGTGCTGTTGAGCGATAAGCGGCCTGCGAAAACGCCGCCACGGCTTGCCAATAGTAAAGTGCTGCTGTCGGGGCTCGCCCTTTGCGAAGGCTGCGGCAAGCCGCTGATGATGACCACCGGCAAGGGTGGCGCCTATCGCTACTACAAATGCTCAGGCAAGCACCTTAAAGGCCATTGTAAGGGCGAGCTATCCATCTCTATCCGCGAAGAAAAGCTTGATGAGCTTATTCTGGGAGCGCTGACCAAGCGCCTTCTGACGCCGCAGCGAACGCAAGGCATTGTCGCCGCAGTCGCCAAGCGACGTGAAGGCGGGCGCAGCGAGGCGGATCACACGCTGAATCAGTTACGAGGCCAACTTGCCCAGGCGAACAAGCGCGTTCGTAACTTGCTCGATGCCCTCGCGGATGGCGTCGCCGGGGAAAGCGACCTCTTCAAGGAAAAGCTTTCGGAAGCCGAAGCCGAACGGGCTGAAGTCGTCCGTCTTATCGAGGCGCAGGAAGCCCAAATCAAAGACGCGCTGAAACCAATTTCGATGGAAGAAGCGAAAGTGGCCTCAGCCAACCTGAAACGGCTTTTAGAGGCCGCCCCGGCGGACCTCAAAAAGCGTTACGTCCGCGCATTCGTCTCTGAAATCGTCGTCGGCAAGTCTGAAATCGTGATTTCAGGACCAAAGGACGCCCTCGCGGAAGCAGTTACCGGAACGCCGCCCGCGCATATCGCAGCGGCCTCGGGACCGGTTCGCAGTTTGGTACGGGAATGGCGCACCCGAAGAGATTCGAACTCCTGACCCCCAGATTCGTAGTCTGGTGCTCTATCCAGCTGAGCTACGGGTGCGCATTGTGCCGCAATGCGGCGCGAGGCGCGGGTTTAACCTCAAGACAGGTGCAAATGCAAGCGCTGCCAAACGGGTATTGAGCGGTTTTGGGCGGATTATCATGCTGGCGTTTGACCGCCATCGCTGAACAGGGGGTCGAAAGTGCCTGCGGCCTCGCGTATGACCGGGAACGGCTTGATTGGCGCGTTCATTGAAGGGGTCTGCCATGCGCAAAGACAGGAATAGGCACTTGTGGAAAATTGCAGCTGCGCTTGCGCTGGGGCTGGCGGCTTCCTGCGGGCGCGATGCGGCGCCAGCTGCGGATCAAGGGCCAATCGCAAAGCAGGGCGAGGCGGGCGAGAAGGCTCCGCAACACTGGTTCATTGCTGCGGCCAATCCTTACGCGGCGGAGGCTGGTGCGGAGATTCTGCGCAAGGGTGGTTCGGCGGTGGATGCGGCCATCGCCACACAGACAGTGCTGGGCCTCGTCGAGCCGCAATCGTCCGGCCTCGGCGGCGGCGCCTTTATGATTCATTATAATGCGGCTGCAGATATGCTCGAGACCTATAATGGCCGCGAAACGGCGCCGGCCTCTGCGACACCGGACAGATTTCTGACGGCAGATGGCGAGCCGATGAATTTTTATGACGCGGTTGTCGGCGGCCTGTCTGTGGGCGTTCCGGGCGCCGTGCGCATGCTTGAACTGGCGCATCGTGAGCATGGTAATCTTCCCTGGGCGGAAGATTTTGAAACAGCCGCCAATCTCGCCGAGACCGGCTTTGAAGTGTCGCCGCGTCTGAACGGACTATTGCAACGCATTCCTCGCCTCAAACAACTTCCGGCTGCTGCGGCGTATTTTTACGACGTGGACGGGCAACCCTGGCCGGTTGGGCATGTTTTGAAAAACCCCGCCTATGCGAAGACGCTACGCGCTGTCGCCGAAGGCGGCGGGGATGCGTTCTATAAGGGTGAAATTGCCGAGGCGATTGTCGAGGCCGTGAACAATGCGCCAAACCCCGGCGGCATGAGTCTCGCCGATCTTGAAACGTATCACGCAGCGAAAATTGATCCGGTCTGCGGGCCTTATCGCGCCTTTCAAATCTGTTCCATGGCGCCGCCAAGCTCGGGCGGCGTGACCTTGCTAGAGATTCTCGCCCTTCTTGAACATTTCGACATGTCTGGCGCTGGCGCGGGATCAATCGAGGCGTTGCATCTCATTTTCGAAGCATCGCGGCTCGCATACGCAGACCGTAATGTGTATCTCGCCGATAATGAGATGCTCGCCGACGAGGATGGTCTTTCGCCCGAAGCGGTTATTTCCGGATTGCTGAACCCGGCCTATCTTGACGCCCGGGCTGCGCTCATTGACCCGGCGCAGGCGGCCGCAAGCGTCGAAGCAGGCGATCCGTCCGCCTATGCGCTTGCTGATGGCGCGGGCGAATGGAAGCGCTATGGCGCCGATGCATCGCCAGAGCCGCCTTCGACGAGTCACTTCGTGATTGTTGATGGTGACGGCAATGTCGTCTCGATGACGACGACGGTTGAGTTTGCTTTCGGCAGTCACTTGATGGCGGCGGGGATGGTGCTGAATAACCAGCTCACGGATTTTTCATTTCTCCCTGTGCGCGACGGAAAGCCGGTTGCCAATGCAGTCGCGCCGGGAAAACGTCCGCGCAGTTCAATGACGCCGGCGATAGTGTTTGACGGCGACGGCAACGTTTGGGCGGCGGCGGGCTCGCCGGGCGGCCCTGCGATCATTGGTTATGTGGCAAAAACACTGATCGCCATGATCGACTGGAACATGTCAGCCCAGGATGCGGTCAACTTTCCAAATGCAGTTTATCCGCGCGGCGCGCCGATTGTTGAAGAAGACGGCTTTGACTCGCAAATCATTGAAGGCTTGCGCGCGCGCGGCCATGATATCACTGTCGCGGGCCTGAATAGCGGCGTTCATACTTTCAAACGGCTTCCGGACGGCTCCTTTGATGGCGGCGCCGATCCTCGTCGCGAAGGCGTGTGGCTTACCGGCATTGTAGAAGCGGAGTAGCGCTACGGCCGCAGATCAGGATTTTGCTGAGGCAAGGTGACAAGAAACGCCGCGCCGCTCTCATCGCTATGGTGCAGCGATATGGAGCCGGCATGAGCGCGGGCGATCTCGGCGGCGATTGCAACGCCCAGCCCTGAACCGCCTGGCTTTTGCGACCCTTTGAATGGCTCGAACAGTTCTGGTTTCGCATGTTCAGGAAGCCCGGGTCCATTGTCAGAGACCAATATCGCGATGGCGTTATTCGCGACGGTTGCTTCGATCGAAACTTCTCCGGAAACCGAAGAGTCGGTTCGGGCCGCTTGCTCTGTCATTGCTTCGACTGAATTGCGGACAAGATTAAAAAGGATTCGATAAAGCTGCGTTCTGTCTGCGATGATTGATAGTTCTGGCGGCGTTTTGTTTTGAGCGATTACTCCCATAGCGGCTGTATCTTCAAATACCTCCTCAACCAGAGCGTGAAGCGGGAAAGGAGATTTGTCGAGCAGGCGCGCCTCCATTCTTCCAAAGGTCAGCGTATCGCGGCTAAGGGCGATGGCGCGGTCGAGAGCGGAAATAAGCCGGGGGCTGAGTTTTCTGACGCTTGGGTCTTCGGATTTCGCCAGCCGGTCGGACATAAGCTGCGCGGAAGCAAGGATGTTGCGAAGATCGTGACTGATTTTTGAAATGCCAGCGCCGACGGCCGCAAGCCTGCGCCGTTCGCCGAGCAGGTCGCGAACGCTGCGTTCCATGGCGGAGAGACTTTGCTCGGCTACGCCGATTTCATCCTTGCGCCCAGACGGCGTCAGAATGCGAACCGGGTTTTCGGGATCGGCGTCAAAGGCGGTGATGTTGGCGGTGAGCCGCTTCACCGGCCTTACAATCATCCGATTCAGCGCCCAGTACACCAGCCCCGCCGTAAGCGTAGAGATGATAAGCGACAGGAGAAAAATATTGCGCGCATACGCGTATAAATCACGCCGCAAAGCTTGCTGCGAAACAATGATATCAACAGTTTGGCTGGGTGCAAATTGCGGCGCGCCAGTTGCCTGAATGAGGCGATTGCCGCGGGAAAAAATTGTCGCCCACGCGTTTCCGATCAGGTCCATCCAGTTTTCTTCGGTCCGGTCGACCCGGAGCATATTGGCGGCGCCATGCGGGTTAATTTCCGGCGCCAGAATGAGCATGCGCATATCATCGCTATTGATGGTGACGCCGAGGATGTTTGCGGTGGAAAACAACTGACGCACCAGTTCTTCGTCCGTGGCGCCTTCGCGCGGACCTTCAAGGGCGAGACTGGCGAGATAGGCTTCTTCAAAACGGATAGAGAACCAATCGCTGCGCTGGTTGGCGATCGACGGCACAAGGACCACAAATTCCGCCACAAAGACAAAGACCAGCGTTAAAAGCAGGAGCTTTGTCGATAGCGAGTTCCTGGCGAAGGTTGCGGTCATGGAAACCTAGTCGAAAAGGGACAACAGGCTGATAAGCTTTCTGGTGCGTCCAGAAAAGAGTGTTGAGGCATACCAATCGCTCGCAGCGCGTTTATTGGCCTCCCCGCGCGTCGGGTAAGGCGCGATCATGTCAGTAAAGGCGCGTATTTTCAGTCCGGATGTCAAGGCGAGCGTCCATGGCTGGAGCAAATCCCCGGCGCCGCGGCCGACAATTCCAGCGCCGAGAATAACGCCGTTCTTGTCGGTGACCACTTTGACCAGGCCTTGCGTATCCAGCTCCGCTTCCGCGCGGTCATTTTGTGCAAAGCTCCATCGCGATACTTTTACCTCACCATGGGTTTCGCGCGCTTCCTTTTCGGTTAGGCCGATTTGGGCCAGCTCCGGATCGCAATAGGTGACATGCGGCGCAAGATGTTCATTATTCTTGGCCGGCATTTTGAACAGGATGTTCCGCACGAGAACTGACGCGTGATAACCTGCGACATGGGTGAACTGCTTGCCGCCAGCGACGTCGCCAATCGCATAGACGCGTTTGTTGGTGGAGCGCAGACGCGTGTCTGTTTTGACGCCACGCGAGTTTGTTTCGACTCCGGCCGCCGCCAGATCAAGCCCGTCTATGGTTGGTTTGCGGCCGACGGCAATTAACAGGTGCGACCCTTCGATTATGCGTGCAGCCGAGGTGACGCTGATACCAGCACCCGTCTTTTGAACAGAATCTGCTTTTGCATTTTCGATGATTTCAACGCCTTCGGAAATGAGCCGCGCACGGACAACTTCGGACAGTTCCGGATCCTCGCGGCCGAGAATTTTGTCGCCTTCAAGAACGGTTACCTTAGAGCCAAGACGGCGATGGGCCTGCGCCATCTCGACGCCAATCGGTCCGCCGCCAATGATGATCAGATGATCGGGACGAATCCGGTTTGTGAAGAGGTTTTCATTGGTAAGGAAGTCTACGCCGTCAAGTCCATGAATTGGCGGAACGAATGGCGTGGATCCAGTAGCGATGACAAAATGCTTGGCTTTAATGATCATGTCGCCAGCCCGGACTTCGCGCGGACCGGTAAAGCGTGCATGCTCGCGAATGACGGTAACGCCAAGCCCCTCAAAGCGTTCCTGACTGTCGATCGGCGCGATGGCGTCGATCACATGATGCACATGATCCATCACCGCAGCAAAATCCACTTGCGGCTCGACACTCGTGATGCCGAATTTTGATGCATCGCGCATTTCTTGAGCGCGCGCCGCGGCGGCGATCAGCGCCTTTGAGGGAACGCACCCTGTATTGAGGCAGTCGCCGCCCATCTCGCCTTTTTCAATGAGAACGACCTTGCGGCCGAGCTGGGCCGCGCCCGCGGCGACCGATAGCCCGCCGGATCCCGCACCGATTATGCAAATATCGGCCTTGATGGTTTGTCCCATGATTATTTTGTCTCCTGGGCGCGCTTGCGCTTTAGAAAGACCGGAATGAGCGCCAGCACAATCATCCCGGCGATTGGCGTCAGCGTTTCCGGTTTTAACAAGACGCCGGCAAGCGAAATGTCGTCGCCCGCATCGAATGCGGCGCCGGCTGCGGCGCCAATGCTCGCATAGACAAACGATCCAGGAATTATTCCGAAGAATGTGCCGATTAAAAAGTTGCGCAAGGAAACACCCATGAGACCTGCTGCAATGTTCACCGCCCAGAACGGAAACACCGGCGCCAGCCGCAGGACGAACATGTAGCTGAGTTCTCCCTCTCGAAAGCCCTGTTCCATGCGAGCGGCGAATCCGCCGGCTTTTTTGCTTAACATGTCGCCTAGCGCTGTCTTCGCTGCGAGAAAAATTATAGCGGCGCCCAGCGTCGCCGCAAAAACGATGAGTGGCGTGCCTTGCCATAATCCGAATAAGAACCCGCCAAAGATAGTGAGGATGCTGGCGCCTGGAAATGAAATGGCGACAGCGGCGGCGTAAGCCGCAACAAAGATCGCCATAGCGCGGACCGGATCAGCCTCGACCCATGCGCGCAGGATCTCACGATTATCGCGCAGCGAATCCAGGCTGAAATACCGGTGCAGGCCGAGGGCGAAAAACCCTGCAAGAGCTGCAAGGATGACGATCAGCGGTGCGAGACGCCTGACAATACTGCGGGAAGGGGGGGCTATTTCTGACAAAAGGAGGCCTTTCGGGATTAAATAGGCGGGAATCAGGCGCTGCGGATGTATAGCGCGGGTTTGGCGATCAGCCTCGCCTTCTAGCTGAAAATGGGCGGAGTTCCTGTCACGATAGGGTCTTGCCGGGTCACAAAGAGGAGAAATAAATCCGATCCGGCGACAAGGGCGCGATTTCTCCAAAACCGGCGAGAATCCGCCTTTTCCGGTGTTGACGGCGCGACTTGGCCGGTTTATTCCCCCGCCTCTTGTTCAACTTGTGAATTGGCGGCGCGCGCCGCGATGACTCTCGTTTTGAGGATTGATCGATGAAACGGACCTATCAACCAAGCCGGCTGAAGCGCAAGCGTCGCCACGGCTTCCGTGCGCGCAAGGCAACCAAGGGCGGACAAAAAGTACTGGCGTCTCGCCGCGCAAAAGGCCGCAAGCGGCTTTCCGCTTAATTCTGGCCAAAGAACCCAAAACAAATCAATTAGATAGCGCGAATGGCGCAGGGATTTCCATGGGCGTTATTAAGAAGCGCCGGGATTTTCTTGCGATGCGCAACGCCGACAAATCCCATGCCGCCTCATTTTTAATGCTGGCCCGGGCCAACCCGGAAAACGGTCCGGCCACGCGGTTGGGACTGACAGTCACCAAAAAGCTTGGCGGCGCCGTTATTCGCAACCGGATTCGCCGCCGGCTCCGGGCGGCGGCGCGTGAGGTTTTTCCCCAGCATGCGGCCTCCGGTACAGATTATGTGCTGGTGGCGCGAAGGGCGGCGTATGATCGCAAGTACGACGCGCTGCTTGACGATATGAAGCGCGCCCTTTTAAGGCTCACCGGCAACCCTACATAGCAACGGACCCAGCGGGGGCCAGTCTTCCGCATAGCCTCAATAATCATCGGGAATTTTCATGGACCGCAATCTGATCTTGGCGATCGTCCTTTCTTTCGGCGTGTTTCTTGGCTGGGACTATTTTGTACTCGCACCACAGCGTGAAGCTCAGCAAGCCGCCTTGGCCGAACAGGCGGAGCAGGCGGCGCAAGCGCCTGCAGTGCAAAGTCTCGATCCTGAAATTGGTGGTCTCGACACGCCCGAACAAGCACCGCTCAGCGTCGCTGATGCGCTGGTGAATTCCGCCGAGCGCGTGCCGGTGAGAACGCCGACGTTGGAAGGGTCTATCAATTTGAAGGGGGCTCGCTTGGATGATCTGGTGATGCTGCAATATCACCAGACAATCGACGACAATAGTCCGGCGATCCGCTTGTTAAGCCCTGCCGAAACCGAACACGGACATTTCATTCAACAGGGCTACGCCTTCGGCAAAGACACTGGATCGACCGCCTTGTGGCAAGCGCCGGCGGGCGCAGTCCTGACGCCAACGTCACCGGTTACATTGACGCGCGAAGTAGGCGGCCTGTCGTTCCAGAAAACGATTTCTGTCGATGACAAATACATGTTCACGGTTACGCAGTCGGTGACAAATAACTCCGGCGAGGTGAACACGTTGCGGCCCTATGCAACCGTGACTCAACGAAACATTCCTGAAGACTACCGCAACTTCATGATCCTGCATGAAGGCCCGCTTGGCGTTATCGGCACGGATCTTCATGAGCGCAAATATAATAAGCTGAAAAAGAATAAGAACGCCAAAGTCGATGCGAGCGGCGTTGGCGGCTGGGTTGGCGTCACCAACAAGAGCTGGCTGGCGGCGTCCATTCCGCCTGCCGATGCTGAGATCGAAGCGACGCTGGCGAATCGAGGAACCACGGAACGACCAGTGTTTGAAGCGGCGTATTTGATGCCTGCGGTCACTGTCGCGCCAGGCGAGACCAAATCGATTAAGTCCTACGCATTTGGCGGCCCGAAGGATGTTGATCTATTGCAATCCTACGAAGCCAAGCCGGACAAGGGCGGCCTTGGTGTCTATGATTTCGACAAGGCGGTTGATTGGGGCCATTTATTCTTTTTGACGCGCCCGATTTTTTACACCCTCAACTTTTTTGGCGACACGCTCGGCAATTTTGGCGTTGCGATTTTGCTACTCACGTTGGTCATCAAGCTGATTTTGTTCCCCGTGGCGAACAAGGGCTTTGAGTCCATGTCGAAAATGAAAAAGCTGCAGCCGGAAATCAAAAAACTGCAGGAACGTTACACCGACGACAAGATGAAGCTCCAGCAGGAGATGATGGCGCTCTATAAAAAGGAAAAGATGAACCCTCTGGCGGGTTGTTTGCCGATCTTACTGCAGATGCCTATTTTCTATGCGCTCTACAAAACTCTTTTTGTAACAATCGAACTCCGTCATCAGCCATTCCTTTATATCAAAGACCTGTCGGCGCCGGACCCGACAACGGTCTTTAACCTGTTCGGATTGCTGCCTTACGATCCGACTGCATTGCCGATGATCGGGGCGTTTCTCGGGATTGGCGTTTTGCCGCTGCTGATGGGCGTCGCCATGTGGTTCCAGACAAAGCTTAATCCGCCGCCAGCCGACCCGGTGCAAGCGCAGATTTTCGGCATGATGCCGTTCGTTTTTGTGTTCATTTTTGCGCCTTTCGCGGCAGGCCTTGTGCTCTATTGGTTCTGGAACACGACACTGTCGATCCTGCAGCAATGGTTCATCATGAAAAAGAACGGCGTCGCGGTGGACCTCGGTGACCGCATAAAACTGCCCTGGCTTAAAAAGAGTGCTGACGGCGAAGCGAAGTGACGCAAGCAGACGCCTTTTCGCCCAAAGAGATAGAGGCAGGGCGCTTGATGTTCGCAAAGCGCGCCGAGTTTATGCTTGGCGTCGTTAATATGGACGCCCTGCCCGATGAAGGTCCGGCCGAAGTTGCATTTGCGGGTCGTTCCAATGTTGGCAAATCAACACTTTTGAATGCGCTGGTCGGACAGAATGGCCTCGCGCGAGCATCGAACACGCCAGGCCGTACTCGAGAAATCAACTATTTCGATCTTGAAAGCGCCATTCGCCTCGTTGATTTGCCGGGCTATGGTTACGCCAAAGCGTCGCGCAAGGATGTCGATCAATGGAATGCGGTGACGCGGGACTTCCTGCGCGGACGGACGGTGTTGCGCCGGGTTTGCTTGCTGATCGATTCGCGGCACGGATTGAAAACTGTCGATACAGAGATCATGGATTTGCTCGATGAGGCGGCGGTGAATTATCAGATCGTGCTCACCAAGATCGACAAGATCAAACCGACGGCGCTGACTGCGCTGATTGGCGAAACAGAAAAGAAAATTATCCGCCGGCCCGCCGCTCATCCATTTGTGCGGGCGACCTCGTCGGAAAAAGGCGATGGCATTGAAATTCTGCGCGCCGAACTCGCGGCGCTCGCAGCCCAATAGTCTCGTGCGGTAACGCTTTGTTAACCGTCGCTGCGGCGATGTAGGCTCATGGCGCTAGGTCAATCTAACCCAGACAATTCTCTCACCCATTGGCGTGAGCGGTTTGCGCGCTGGCTGAAAGCGGAAAAACGCGCAAGCGGCTACACCTTGCGCAATTATTCGGCGGCGCTTGAGCGTTTCGATGACTTCATGACTGGTTATCGCGGCGAAGTTATTACGCTCGACCATCTCGCTAGGTTTGAGACGAAAGACTTTCGCGCCTTTCTCGCCGAGCGCCGCAATGAAGGATTGGCGCCGCCATCGATCAAGCTTGAGCTTTCCGCGCTGAAGACATTTTATGGGTTTTTGCGCAAGCGCGCAGATATAGACAATGACGCCATCGCGATCATGCGCGGACCGAAGGCGAAAGAACGCCTGCCGCGGCCGGTGAGCGCCGATGACGCAGAGGCGCTGATCAATGCGGCGCAGACATTGAAGACAACAAGACAAAAAGAAAACTGGGAACAGGCGCGTGACGCGGCGCTGATCACGCTGCTTTACGGCGTCGGTTTGCGCATCTCTGAAGCTCTGTCCTTGCGCTGGAGGAATGCGCCGTTGGGCGAGACGTTGCGCATCAAGGGAAAGGGCGGCAAAACGCGGATGGTTCCGGTGGTTCCGGCTGCACGCGACTCGATTGAGGCCTACGTTGCGCTTTGTCCCTATGGTGGGGAAGCGGATGATCCGCTGTTCTTTTCAACACGCGGCAAGCCACTCAGTGCGACGTTGGCTCAACGCACCATGGCGAAGCTGCGCGCGGCGCTGGGGTTACCGGATTCAGCGACGCCGCATGCGCTGCGCCACGCCTTTGCGACGCATCTCTTGTCGGCCGGCGGCGATCTGCGTTCGATTCAGGAACTGCTCGGCCATTCCTCTCTGGCGGCCACGCAGCGCTATACCAAAATCGATCGCGACAGTCTTTTGCACGTGTTCGACAAGGCGCATCCTCGCGCCTAGTCGCTACGGCTTATACTTCGCCTCATACGCTTTCACGTCACGCTTTAGCTCCGGCAGCAGAAGATAAAGTGCGATGATGTTCGGGATGCACATGCCGAACAGCATGGAGTCGATGAAATTGATGATCGACGAAAGAGAGACTGCGGCGCCCGTCGATAACGCCAAACATAAAGCGAGTTTGAAAATCACATCGACACGTTTTGTGTCGCCAAACAAATATCTCGCCGCCTGCGCGCC
>BQJG01000005.1 GCA_021604585.1 Hyphococcus sp. | reverse complement strand
TTCGCCGCCGAAACAAATGTTCCACGTGAAACAATGGACCGTCTCGAAGCGATGGACCGTGTGCTGATCGATTGGTCAGAGCGCCATAACCTTATCGCGCGCTCGACCATAAAAGACCGATGGCACAGGCACTTCTTTGATTCTGCGCAATTGGTTCCACTGCTTCCCGAGGCGACAAAATCCATCGTTGATCTGGGCTCCGGCGCGGGGTTTCCGGGGCTTGTTCTTGCAGCCATGCTTGCGGAAAAAAATGTTTCGGTGACGCTGATTGAATCGACGCAAAAGAAATGCGCGTTTCTAGGCGAGGCTGGCGCCGCCATGGGGCTTTCAAACATCAAAGTCATACCGGAGCGAATCGAATCGGTAGGGCTGGGCTTCAAAGCCGAAATCATCACCGCTCGCGCCCTCGCCCGGCTTGATAAATTGCTCGGCTACGGGGCTGAAATCGGGGGCAAAAATACAAAGTATTTCCTGCTGAAGGGACAAGATGTAGCGGGTGAATTGACCGAGGCCGCTAAATCTTGGCATATGGACGTTACACGCCATCAGAGCCGGACAAGCCCTGAAGCGACCATTTTAGAGATCGGAAATCTTGCCCGTGTCCGCTGATCGTCGCGTTTCTTCACCCCGCATCCTCGCCATTGCCAACCAGAAAGGCGGCGTCGGCAAAACGACGACCGCGATCAATTTATCGACGGCGCTCGCCGCGGTGGGCGAAAAAGTGCTCCTGATCGACCTAGACCCCCAGGGAAACGCCTCGACGGGCCTTGGAATTTCCGCCGCAGACCGCGGCGTGACGACTTACGAAGTGCTTTCCGGCGAATATCGCCTCGAAGCGGCCGTTATGGACAGCGACATCCCCGGATTGCTGCTGGCGCCGGCCGGTGTTGATCTTGCGGGCGCGGAAATCGAGCTCATCGACGCCGATCGCAGACATTTCCGCCTCGCCGACTCTATCGAAGAATTTGTCGCGAGCGAAAAAGGCGCTGGCGTTTCGTATATTCTGATCGACTGCCCCCCTTCCCTCAGCCTGCTGACGGTGAATGCGCTCGCCGCAGCCCAAGCGGTGATCATTCCGCTGCAATGTGAGTTCTTTGCGCTGGAAGGGCTCAGCCAAATTCTGCGCACCATCGAGACCGTCCGTTCACGGATTAATCCGGATATCGAGTTGCAAGGCGTCGTTCTCACCATGCATGACCGCCGCAACAATCTGACCAATCAGGTCGAGGATGATGTGCGCGCGCATTTGAAAGACAAGGTCTATCGCACGGTCATCCCGCGCAATGTGCGGATTTCCGAAGCGCCGTCGCATGGCAAGCCGGCGCTTCTTTACGATCTCAAATGTCCGGGCAGCCAAGCCTATATTCAGCTTGCCTCGGAAGTCATCCAGCGCGAGCGCGCAAGGCCGAAAGCGGCATAATTCAGGGAATGGGCGGAATGGCCGTGGCGGAAAGAAAGAAGAGCAATATCAAAGGGTTGGGCCGAGGGCTCGACGCCCTTCTTGGTGACGCGCCATCGGTTCGCGAGGCCGCGCGCCAATCTGCGAGCATGGCCGATTCAGCGCAATCGGGGGCGGGTGATAAGGGCCCGAGACGCGAATTGCCGATTGAGCAGCTAAAGCCGAACGCTGACCAGCCGCGCCGGATTTTCGATAAGGACGCCATCGAGGAACTCGCCAATTCGATCGCCGCCAAAGGCATGCTGCAGCCGATCCTGGTGCGTCCGAAACAAGACGGGACTTATGAAATTGTCGCTGGCGAACGGCGCTGGCGCGCGGCGCAAAAAGCGCAGCTTCACAATGTGCCGGTGGTCATCCGTGAGCTGACCGACGAAGAAGCCGCCGAGATCGCGCTGATCGAAAACGTCCAGCGGGTTGACCTCAATCCTGTCGAGGAGGCCGCCGCCTATGCGCGCCTTTCCGACGTCTACGGACGAACTCAGGAGCAGATCGCAAAAGCCGTCGGCAAGTCGCGCAGCCATGTGGCCAACATCATGCGGCTCTTGAACCTGCCGCAAAAAGCGCTCGACGCCCTCGCCGCCAGCCACATTTCCATGGGCCACGCCCGCGCGCTGCTCGGCTCATCGGCGCCGAAACAGATGCTCGACATCGTTCTCAAGGGCGGCCTCTCCGTGCGCCAGACGGAAGACTATATCCGCAAAGCAGAGGCCGACATAAAAACCGGCGCAAAAACCTCGCTTGATCCAAAAAGTCCAGAAAAAACAATGGCTTCTGGCAGCTCAAAAGACGCCGATACGCGCGCGCTGGAACGCGACCTCTCAGCCATTCTCGGCCTCGACGTCGCCATCGACCACTCCAAAAAGGGCGCCGGCGCGATTACGGTGAAATACCTCACCCTCGATCAGCTCGACGACATCTGCCGCCGCCTGATGGGCGCTGGCGTATAGTGGAGACGGGCTCTAATAATCCGCAGACGGAGCATCTGTTCAACTCGTTGTGGACTAATTTTTTGGCGACAGCCGAGCGGTTACAAGATCAGCTCGCCTCTCCTTCCGCACTCTATCAAGCGGGCGCCGTTGCTGCGGCGCTGGTTCTGGGCTGGTTGCTGGCGCGCCCGGCGCGGACGCAGCTTTCGCGGCGGGCGGCCTCTGGCGGCGCCGCTGAGCGTTTCTACAAGCGTCTTGGATTGTTGATCCCTCTGGCGTTTGGCGCCGGGCTGATGTGGATCGCCGTCCCGGCGCTGACGGCGGTGGGTGAGCCGGTTAGTCTGGTCCGTGTCATCGCCAGCTTGCTCACCGCGTGGGTGGTGATCCATCTGGTTTCGTCGCTGGTTAGCGATCCGTTCTGGTCGCGGACTTTTGCGCTGTTCGCCTGGGTCGCCGCTGCGCTGAATATCTTGCGGCTTTTGGAGCCCGCAATCGCCTTTCTGGATGGGCTTAAGCTGCCGCCCGGCGGTGAAACGGCGATATCCGTTTTTGACGTGTTCTGGGCGTTGGCGCTTGGAATCATCCTGTTATGGGCGGCGTCCTTCGCGGCGAAACTGATTCAAGGACGGCTGAACGCCTCCACCAAATTGACGCCATCGGTGCGTGGATTGTTGGGCCAGTTGATTCAAATCAGCCTCATCACCGGGGCGATTGTGTTTGCGCTGTCAGCCGCGAAAGTTGACCTCACAGGGCTTGCGGTCCTGACCGGCGCTATCGGCGTCGGCATCGGCTTCGGACTGCAGTCGATTTTTTCCAACTTCATCGCGGGCATCATCATCCTGCTGGAAAAGACGTTAAAGGTTGGCGACTTCGTTGATCTTGAATCCGGCATCACCGGCGAAGTGCGCGAAATTAATGTTCGCTCTACGCTGGTCACCACTAACGACAATGTCGACATCCTTGTTCCGAATGCGGAGTTTATCACCAATCGCGTCACCAATTGGACCTTGCGGGAGGTCCATCGGCGGGTTCGCGTTCCGTTTGGGGTTGCTTATGGGACCGACAAAGACCTGGTGAAAAAAGCGGCGCTTGAGGCGGCGGACAGAGTCCCTTACACATTGAAAAACAACAAGAAAAGAGCGCCCGCTGTGTGGCTCACGGGCTTTGGGGATTCAAGCCTCGATTTTGAGCTGGTGATCTGGCTGACCGATGACGCCGTTCGCCGCCCTGGCGCTGTCAACGCGGCCTATAATTGGGAGCTGGAAACCGCGCTCGGCAAGCACGGAATTGAAATTCCGTTTCCGCAGCGAGATCTCCACATTATTCCGCGTAAAGATCAGTAGATTAGTCTTCCAGAACGAAAGTGATCTGCGTTTCGAGATGCCGCCGGGCGACCGGCTCGCCATTTTCAATTTTCGGCGCATACCACCACTGACTGACGAAGCGCTGTGTCGCCAGCGCAAAGCACCCATCCGTGACGCCGCGGATGACGATGTTTTCGAGCCGTCCCTTCGCGGTCACATCGTAATTGATCAGCACATGTTCGGTCTCAATTGCGTCATCCATGCATTCAACCGGATATCGCGGCGGCATCCGGTAAAACGGCCTCTCGTCGCGATCGGCGGGCCTGGCTGGCGCTGATGCGACTGACGCCACTTCCCAGCCCGTGACCCAGCTTTTTCCCGCGCTTAGTTCATCTAGATAGACCATCTCGCCAGCCTCATAAGATCCGACCGGCGCCAACTGGATAAAGCGCTCCGTTTCGCCGGTTTTCTCATTGGCGATCCGCTCGATAAAGATCCGCGCCACAGCCGGCGCCGTCCCGAGATTCAGCGCCCGGAAATAGGCGCGCCCCTCCGCCGCGCCAATATGCATCAGGATCGGATCGGCCTGCTCAATCCGCGCATGTTGATCAAGAGAGTAAAAATAGGACTGCGCAAAGACCGGTGCGCTCGCCGTCAAAAACCAGGCAACCAACGAAAAGAAAAAGCTTTTCTGGAACATCTGCGCCCCCCGATCCGCGCTGCGCCAATTCTGCGGGGGCAATCTTAGGGCGCAAAAGCCCAGCGGCTCAAGCCTTCGGCAAAACGCCGTCTAAAAGCCAGCGTTTGGCGAGCGTAATATCAGTGAAACCGCGAACGCGGCCATCGGCGATTTCGCGCAGAGCCCGCGCGCCTGTCGCAAACGCATCCGCGCCTTCGATCTTTATCGCTGTGTCAGGCAACACCACCGCTTCACGCTTCAATCCGGCCTCGAACATGGCGGGCATTATTTCGCGGATCAGCCAGTCTTCCGACTCTGAAAAACTCGATGCCAAAAAGCGCAAATCCGCCAGCCAATAGCGGTATCCGCCCGCCTGAAACTTGTCGCGAACGTGGGTCAGAACAGCGCGGAATTCGTCCTGGGAGTCGAACCGGTCAAACCATACATCTGTGATCAGGCCGCTCGCCGGATTATCTCCGACAATCGCATAAACTTGGTTGTTGCGGCGATGGAATACGCGTGTCGCTCGCACTGAAAATGTGCTGGCGATATCGTTCTGGATGACTGCGGTTGCCGCCACGACGCAAGCTCCTTCTGGTCACCTTTCCCCCGGAAGGACACCTAACAGAACTTGAGAGAAAATAGAAAGCTTTTGCCAAAAATTTTAGCGCGATCCCATAACGGCAAGCGCCAAAGCTGCGCGCTCAACGATCTCGCGCTGCGGCGCACCTGTCGTCTTCGCGTCCATCTCGGCGTCGATCAGCATGCGGAGCGCGCGCTCAAGTTTGGCGCCGCGCCATTTATAGAGGCGATTTTCAAAGGCGCGCTCTTCGGCGAAAAAGACTGGCGGGCGCAGCTTTTTCATGGCGCTGGAGGGGCTTTCTCCCGCATCAATCAAGGCCTGGGCTGAGCGCAGCCGGGAAAATGTCCGCTGTAAGGCGCGCAGCAATCCGATCGGGCTGGCCCCGGCGGCGGAAGCTTTGTGCAGCGCACTGGCCAACTTTGCTGGCGCGCCGTCAGCGGCGGCGTTTGCCGTGTCGTCCATGGCGTCGCCAAGTCCGTCCACCAGCGAAGCGCGAACGTCATCGAGCGAGATCGTCGCTGGTCCGGACCGGACAGATTTTGGGCCTTTGAAGAGAATGAGCTTATCGACTTCCGCGCGCGAAACGCCGTGATCGTCGCCGAGCAAAGCGACCAAAAGATCAAGCGCATCAGACTCAAATCGCATTTCCTCTGCGCGCGCCACCTCCTGCGCCATGGCCCGCACATCGGCCGGACCATCCGCATAGCAAGGCAGCGCTACGCCGCGTTTCGCTTTCTCAAACGCTTTGCGCAATCCAGAACGCGGGGTCAGTTCGCCCGCCTCGATGATCACCATGCCGTTCGGTTTTAAATGCCCGCTATCGAGCCCGTCGAGCAGGGTTTGAACCGCCTTCACCGCCGCCTCGCCGCTGGTCCGCAAACGGATCACCCGCTCGCCGCCCGCAAAAGACAGCGCTGTGATCTCGTCGCCCAAACGGCCAGGCTCGTCTTTCAGATCAGCGTCAGAAAGTTCAAGCGCATTGAACGGGTCTTTAAGATCTTCCACCACGCGCGAGGCGATCAGCAATGCGCGCTCGCGCGCCAGACCGCTATCGGGCCCGTAAATCAGCACGGCGGCGACGTTTTTGTCGCGCGCTTCGAGAAAGCTTTTTATGGCCCGGCCTTTAAGGGCGGTCATGGCCTACTCGTCTTCGGTTTCGGGGGCGCCGGCGGATGATTGCGTCGCCGCGCCAAAATCCGGCGTGCCGACGATCGGCTCTACGACTTCCCCGCGCCGCGGTTCGATCAAGATTTCCGACGGATCTAGGACCGTTTCGAACGCGTCCGGGTCCATTTCGCCGCGTTTTTCAGGGGATTCTGAAAAGCGGACCAAAATATCGCGCTCAATCTCTTCGGCCAGTTGCCGTGCGGCTTTTTCGACAGCGGCGCGTTCGGCGAACAAAGTCGAGTATTGCGAATTGACGATATTGTAGGAGGTGACGGCGCGAGCGACGCCTTTGAAACTATCGCCCGTCTGCGTGTCGATGACCCGGTAACGCGCGCTCAAGCGATAATTATAGCGCGTCACGGTCGCGTCGATTTGCACCGCCAGGCGTTCAGCGCCTTCGCGCGCTTCCACGTAAAGTTCATAACGCGGCTTCTCACCGTTCACGGCGCCAAGGCGCGCATCCAGCGCATCCATCATGTAGGGGGCGACGGTTTCCGGCGCTGCGATATTCGCCACTGACACTTGACGGCTGATCGGCGATTCACCCTGTGCGGTGGCGTAGATCGGCTTGAAGCCGCAGGCGCCGAGCGCAAGTGCGAGCACTAGCGCAACGAACAATCGAATAGTTTTCATGGCGCGGCTTCCTTTGCAATCAACGGCTAATTTGCGACGATATTGACGATCCGCCCCGGCACAATGACGATCTTGCGCACGGTTTTGCCGTCAATATGGCGCTGCACGCCCTCATCCGACAAGGCCGCTTGTTCCACAGTCTCATTGGCGGCGTCGGCGGCGACCAGAATTTCCCCGCGCCGTTTGCCGTTGACCTGCACCCCAAGGAGAAGTTCGTCTTTGGCCAGCAAGGTCTTGTCGGCTTTCGGCCAGGGCGCGTCGCAGATGAAACCCTTCCCGCCCAGCGTCTCCCAGCATTCTTCGGCCAAATGTGGAATGAACGGCGCAACCAGTTGCGACAAGGCGCCGAGCGCTTCGGCGCGGGCCCATTTTCCAGCGCCGGATTCCTTTTTCAGCACATTGATGAATTCATAAATCCGCGCGATCGCTTTGTTGAAGCGGAAATGCTCGATGTCGCTGGTGACGCCGTCAATGGCGGCATGGGTCGCCTGCCGCAGCGCTTTGTCAGCGTCAGTGACATTGGGTTTCGACATATCGAGATTTTTCAGCGCGCCGGGCGCCGCCGAGATCGCATCCCAGATGCGTCCGATCAACCGCCACGCGCCTTCGACCCCGGCGTCGGTCCATTCCACATCGCGTTCGGGCGGCGAGTCCGACAGCATGAACCAGCGCGCCGCATCGGCGCCGTAAGTCTCGGCGATAGCGTCGGGCGAGACCACGTTCTTTTTCGACTTCGACATCTTTTCGATGGCGCCGATCTTCACCGGCTTTCCGTTGTCGGCGCGAAGCGCGGCGCCCTTTTCAACGATGACCTGGTCCGGCTGCAGCCATTGTCCGCTTTCGTCACGGTACGTTGCATGCACGACCATGCCCTGCGTGAACAGATTCGCGAAGGGCTCGTCCAGCGAAACATGCCCGCATTGCTTCATCATGCGCGTGAAATAGCGCGCATACAGCAGATGCAAAATCGCATGCTCGACGCCGCCAATATATTGATCGACCGGCAGCCAGCTATCGACGACCTCGCGGGTCATCGGCTTGTCTTTGGGCTGTGAGGCAAAGCGCGCGAAATACCATGAGCTATCGACAAATGTGTCGAACGTGTCGGTCTCGCGCCGGGCTTTACCGCCGCAAGTCGGGCAGTCCACATGCTTCCATGTGGGATGACGGTCGAGCGGATTTCCGGGTACGGAGAAATCGGCCTCCTCCGGCAGTTTCACCGGCAGATCTTTGACGGGCACGGGAACGATGCCGCATGTTGAGCAATGGATCGCCGGGATCGGGCAGCCCCAATAGCGCTGGCGCGACACGCCCCAGTCGCGCAGACGATATTGCGTGACGCCTTTGCCGAGATCCATCTGTTCGATCTTCTTGATCGCTGCGGCGATGGCGTCTTCAACCGGAAGTCCGTCGAGGAAATCCGAATTGAAGATCTTGCCGGGGCCGATATAGGGTTCGCCTTCCAGCGTATAGACGTCAGCGTCGGCGCCGTCGGGGAGCACCACGGGCGGAATCGCCAGGTCGTATTTCGTTGCGAAATCATAGTCGCGCTGGTCATGGGCCGGGCAGCCGAAAATCGCGCCCGTGCCGTAACCCATCAGGACGAAGTTTGCGACATAGACAGGGAGCTTACGGTCATCGAAAGGGTGACCGGTCTCTAACGCGGTTTTAAGCCCTCGCTTTTCGGCCTTCTCGATCGCCTCTTCGGACGTGCCGGAGCTGGCGCATTCGGCGATAAATTTCGCCAATCCCTTGTCGCTTTCGGCGAGCAGGATTGCCAGAGGGTGGTCAGGCGAAATAGCGATGAAGCTCGCGCCGAACAGCGTGTCCGGGCGCGTGGTGAAAATCTCGACGCCGCCCTCAAAACCTTTGGGCACACTCGTTTCAGCAGCGAAAGGAAACCGCATCTGCAAGCCCTTCGACTTGCCGATCCAGTTTTTCTGCATCAGCTTGACGTTGTCCGGCCAGCCAGACAATCGCCCGTCATCCAGCGCTGAGAGCAAGTCTTCAGCAGCGTCGGTGATCTTGAAAAACCATTGTGACAGCTTGCGCCGTTCGACGGGCGCGCCCGAACGCCAGCCCTTGCCGTCGATGACTTGTTCGTTGGCCAGCACGGTTTGGTCGACCGGATCCCAATTGACCTGGCTTTCTTTGCGGTAAGCGAGGCCTTCCTTCCAAAACTCGAGAAACATCCGCTGCTGGTGGACGTAATAGGCGGGATCGCAGGTGGCGAATTCGCGGCTCCAGTCGATGGACAGACCCATCAGCTGCAACTGGCCGCGCATCACATCGATATTGCTATAGGTCCATTTCGCCGGATGCGAACCGGTTTGCATCGCCGCGTTTTCCGCCGGCATCCCGAATGCATCCCAGCCCATCGGATGCAACACGTTGAACCCTTGCGCTTTTTTGTAGCGCGCGATGACGTCGCCCATGGCGTAATTACGGACATGGCCGACATGAATGCGTCCGGACGGATAAGGGAACATCTCCAGCACGTAGTATTTGGGTTTGGCGTTCTCTGACTGCGTTTCGAACGATTTGGCGCCGCGCCAGCGCGCCTGCCATTTCGGTTCGACTTCTTTGGGATTATAGCGAGGCATGGTGATGTCTTTCGGGTATAAAAAAACGGCGCATGAGCGCCGTTCTTTCCATTATTCTGGCGCTGATTTCTAGCCGTCAATCTGGTTTAGGCGAAGCTGGCGGGCGCGGGTGAGGATCGCGTTCTCGATTTCGCGGCCAGTGCCCGGATTGACCGTTGCGTCCGTCCACACCCCGTCGGCGCCTTGCACCTGACGGAAGACGGAAACGCGCAGCGCGTCAGCCCGCAGAGAGCTGTCGAGGATGTAGACATTGGTTTTGAAGCGCTCGCCCGGCGATTCCGGGTTGATGTACCATTCGGTGATGATCAGTCCGGCGATCGGGTCAGCCGAGAAGACCGGCAGGAAGTTGAGTGTTTCGAGCGAAGCCGCCCAGAGATAGCGGTTAACCGTCGTCGCTTCGGCGCGACCGGATTTGTAGTTGGCCAGCGTTTCGTTGCGGGTGCCGCTGGCGCTATTGCCGCCGCAGGCGGCCAAGGCCGCTGCTGCGGTCGCGAGCGCTAACACTTTGAACATGTTTACTTTTTCCGGCTTCATGCAAGGAATCCTGTTGTCTGGCCCCATTGTCAGGCCTTTGGGGTGGCGCAAAGAGTGAAAAGGGCCGGCGCGCCGCCGCTGCCGGGCCGTGGCTTTCCTACCACAAACCGGCAATTACACAACGCCAAAGCACCGGTTCGCTTGAACCGCCTCAAGCCAGGCGCCATTATGGCTTTCGGTCATAAAGCTGTTAACTTTATGCCGTTAACCATGCGCGACGTCTGCAGCGTTTTAGAGTGCGGCTGGCGCGCAACTTGAAAGCACTCCTACTTGAACGCTAAGGGTGAGGGGTGTGGAAAAGGGTGACGGCAAAGGCTTGTGGCGCCAGACTTGTCAGGGTTGGTCTTCATGAGGGCATGGAGGGACTGGCTCAGGGGCGTAGCGTTGGGAGAAGAAGCCGGTTCGCCGGTGATGTTTGAACGGGTTCGGGGGGATCGGTTCGGACGAAAAGATGAGACAACGAAACGGCCCCGCTGCGTTGCGGGTGCTCGGGCAAAATAAGCCCGGACATGGAAAGTGACGGATACAGGACTGATGACCGGTTTGCGGACATTGTTGCTTGGTGCTGGCGCTGCGGTTTTAACCGCTGGCGCCGCCTATGCGGCTGATCCGATCAAGCTTGATGTCAGCGGTGAAGCCAGCGCTGTCGCCGGTCTTGTCGACGGCGACGGCAAGGGCGACGTCAACGCAAAGCTTTCGGTTAAAGGTTCGACGGTTCTCGACAATGGCGTTGAAATCGGCGCGGTGGTCACCGGCCGTCTTGATGCGGATCAGCCGCGCCAGATGTTTGGCGGCGGCCGTTATTCCGGCATGCTGATCGGCGGTTCGCGCGGCGTCGGTCCCGACACGAGCGATGCTTATCTGCAGGGAGCTTACGCTTATGCGCGCGGCTCGTTTGGTCAGGTGATCGTCGGCCGCGATGCGGGCATTGCGCGCATTCTCTCGGTATCCTCGCCGACGATTTTTTCTTCGGTCAACGTCAATGATTGGCAAACGGATCTTTCCGGCCTCAACGATGTTCACACGATCAATGATTTTACCGGTTATTCGACCAAGCTGACCTATATGCCGCCCGCCAACTTCCTCGGCGGCGCGCTGGGCGGTTTGCAGCTTGGCGTTTCCTATTCGCCGGTCCTGAAAAATTGCGGCGATCCGCTATGCGCGCCGCAGGGCGGCTTTGTGATTTCCCCCGAAGGCGTCATGCTTTCCGGCGACAGCCATTGGGACGACGCTATTGAAGCGGCGATGTATTACGAAAAAGGCATCAAGCTCGGCGGTTCCGACCGCTTGTTTGTCGGCGTGGGCGCAAGCTTCGTCACCGCCAATGATCACAAGCTGGCGACAGCATCTTCTTTGTTTGACAATTATGAAGCCTATTCCGTTGGCCTCAACCTCGCCTATCGCGGCATCACGCTGGGCGGCTCGGTGAAGTCAACCAATGCCGGCCTCGCTGCCTTTGAAGATGACGGTTATCTCGCCTTTGATGCTGGCGTGACGTTCCGCACTGGCGAGGATGAAGGCGACGTTGCGTTTATGGTTGGCGTTGGCCAATCGGAAGCGAATTCACTCGGCGCCAATCCGCTCGATCCAACCCTTTATCGAGATACACGCTCTGCTCAGGCAGGCGTGACCTATGTTCTTGGACGCGGCATTACGATCGGCGCAGCCGCTCAATATACCGAATCTAAGAAACCTGTGGCTGCAGGCGGCCCTGAAGAAGCCGCTACGGTCGTGATCGAAAGCTCGATCAAATTCTAAAGTTTCTAAGCGCCTGCGTTGCTTAGAGGGGATATGAAGCGGGGCGGTTCCTTTCGAGGACCGCCCCGTTTTCGCTTCCTCTGCTGCAAGGCCAAGCCAGTCTGCACAATCATTGGGGAGAACTCTGACATGCGATCATTTATTGTTCTTGCTAGTTTCACCTTGCTGGCCGCCTGCGCCGGCGCATCTGACGAAAGGGCCTCAGTCGAGCCTGCAACGGAGGGAAGCGCAGTGCCGCGCACAAACAATCACATCGACTATGTCGAATTCGCCGGCGGGAAAGATCTCGCCGTGGTCAAAAAGTTTTACGGCGACGCCTTTGGCTGGAGTTTTATAGATTACGGTCCTGATTATGTCGCCTTTACGAGCGCAGGCTTAGAGGGCGGTTTTAACGCCGTCGAAACGCCGGCGGTCGGCTCGACTCTGATCATTCTCTATGCGGATGATCTCGAAGCGAGCGAAAGAAATGTCGTCGCGGCTGGCGGCGTTGTGACCGAGCGTCACGAATTTCCAGGCGGGCGCCGGTTCCATTTCCGCGATCCGGTCGGGAATGTGCTTGGCGTCTGGACTATGGTGGCGGAAGACTAGTGCACCGAGGCGCCGATCAGGCCAGAAAGGCGCCAATCGCCGCCAATCCTGCGACATTGGCGCCCGCCAGGCTCAATGCGTTGGTTTCATCAACGCCGCCGAGCGCGAGCACGGGCAAGGGAGCGCCCGCGGCAAGAGCGAGAAATTTTTCGGCGTCCAGTCCGGCGGCGCGCATATGGCTGTCCGTTGCAAACACCGGCGACAACAGTGCTATATCCGCACCCATGGCGTCGGCCTGCGCAAGTTCTTTTGCGTTGTGACACGCTGCGCTGACGACCATGCCGTCAGGACAGATCCGATCCGGCTCAAACCATCGCGGCAAATGCACGCCGTAAGCGCCGATGCTTTCTGCAAGCGCCAAATCGGCGCCGATCAAAAATTTAAGATCGCGCGCGTCGCAGATGCTCTTGAGTTGCGCGGCCAGCCCTGCACGATTGGGCAATCGATAGTCGCGCAGAATAATTGCAGCGCCTGCCGGCAGCACGCGGGCGATCAGTAAGGGATTTGGCGCGCGTTCAGCGTCGGTCAAAAACGCCAGCGAGAAAGGCGCCGTCAATCCTGATTGACGTTTGAGCGCGGCGGCTGCGGCTGCTAGTTTCGCCGCGCGCAAACGGAGTCCTTCATGTCTTTTCACAAGTCCCTTCCCGGCGATGGTCCGAATGACCCTGCCGTCAGTCTCGCCGCAATCAAGGGTGAAATCGAGACTGCATTGAAAGAAGCGGGAAAAAAGCCCGGCGCGGCGGTGGTGACTGCGGTATCGAAAACTCACGATGCGGCGCGCATCCGCCCGGCGCTTGATGCGGGCCACCGTGTTTTTGGAGAAAACAGGGTTCAGGAGGCGATGTCGAAATGGCCGCCGCTGCGTACGGAATTTCCCGATGTTGAGCTGCGTTTGATCGGACCGCTGCAGACCAACAAGGTTAAGGAGGCGGTGGCGTTATTTGACGCTATTGAAACCCTTGATCGCCCGAAACTGGCGAAAGCGCTGGCGGCTGAAATGGAGAAACAAGGCCGCTATCCTGCGCTCTACATTCAGGTGAATACGGGTGAAGAACCGCAAAAGGCGGGCCTTGCCCCCAGAGAGGTTCCCGAATTCCTGACTCAGTGCCGGGATGAATTCGGACTGGAGGTTGCGGGCTTGATGTGCATTCCTCCCGTGGAGGATGACCCGGCCCCGCACTTCGCCCTGCTCGCAAAAATGGCGCAGGACTTAGGGCTTTCCGGTCTTTCAATGGGCATGAGCGGGGACTATCTCATCGCCGCCCAGCTTGGCGCGACAAATATCCGCATTGGAACGGCGATTTTCGGCAACCGGCCGGTTTGATGACGGCCCCAATCATGGCCCCAATCACGGCTTCGTAACGAAAAGTTGTGTGGGCGGTCAATTTCAATCCATACTCGATTGGCGCTATGACCCGCCGACACTTTGAAGAACGGGCGAGAGACCTATGAACCGCGTCAAGAAAATCCTGCTGGTCGATGATGATGAACTGCTGTGCGAAGCGCTGGTGGATCAGTTTGGCGTCCACGATGAATTCGCGCTGGAGCCAGTGTTGACCGCGAACGCTGCAATCGAGCGGGCTAAGGAAGAAGCCCATATTGATCTGGTGCTTCTCGATGTCGGCCTGCCGGATATGGACGGCCGCGAGGCCTGCCGCATCATGCGCAAGAACGGTTTTAAATCGCCGATCATCATGCTAACTGGCGCCGACTCTGAGGCGGACACGATTTTGGGTCTCGATGCGGGCGCAAACGATTATGTTTCCAAGCCGTTTAAATTTGGCGTGTTGCTGGCGCGGGTGCGCGCGCATTTACGCAGCCATGAGCAAAGCGAAGACGCCGTATTCAAGGTCGGTCCCTATGAGTTTCGTCCAGCTGTGAAAATGCTGGTGACGCCGGAAGAGCGGAAAATCCGCCTCACCGAGAAAGAAACGTCGATCCTTAAATTTCTGTACCGTGCGGGCGGCAAACCGGTGACCCGGGACGTTTTGCTGGATGAAGTGTGGGGTTATAATTCCGGCGTGACCACACACACGCTTGAAACCCATGTCTACCGCCTGCGGCAAAAGATTGAGCCCGATCCATCAAACGCCTCGATTCTATTGACGGAAAGTGGCGGGTACAGATTATCTCTTTGAGGCGGAAATGACGGTTACGATCTACCACAACCCCCGGTGTTCAAAATCGCGCGAGACGCTGGCGCTGCTTCAAGAACAGGGCGTTGAACCCGAAATCCTGTTATACCTTGAAAATCCGCCATCAAAGGCGGCGCTAAAGGCGCTGGTGAAAAAACTGGGGCTTGGGTCCGCGCGCGAGATGATGCGGGCCAGGGAAGCGCCCTATATCGATCTTAAGCTCGACGGCGTGAAGGCAGAGACGGCGCTGATTGACGCCATGGTGGAAAATCCAATCCTCATCGAGCGGCCAATTGTCATAAAGGGCGAAAAGGCGGCCATCGGCCGCCCGCCGGAAGCCGTGCTGGATATTCTGTAAGACGCTATACGCTGAGTAAACGCTCGATTTCTGCGCGTTGCGCCATCAGCCCGCGATAGCCCTCTTCAATAAATTCTTCGGCTCGATCAAAAGCGGTGGGCATGGCGTCGCGCATGTCAGGTTGGAGAAGAATGTCCGGCGGCTCGGCCAGGGCGCGCGCTCTTGCAAGATGCATTTGAAAAATATCTGCGGCGGCGTACGCGGTTTCAAACAGATGCGGCTTTGACATTGCGCTTGCTTTGGCGAGGGCGATCTGCCGGTCAATCGCCTCTTTTGTTTCCTCGATCAGTTTGGTGACCGCGCCAGTGACGGTGTCCGGTTTGCTCTCGTCTTTGTGGACAGGCACGGGAAGCCGCTCCTTGACCGGGATGAAGCGATCGAGCACGCGCGGTACGGCGTTCAAGTCAACGGAAATGACCACCTCGGCGCCGAGCTTGCGGGCGAGCGAGACCGGCGCCGGATTGGCGAGCGCCCCGTCAACCAGCCATCGGTCTTCCGCTTTGACCGCATGAAAAACCACAGGGATAGCGCTCGATGCACGTGCGGCGTCGATTATCGATCCGGCGGTGATGTGCACCTCCTGGCCGGTGGCGAGGTCCGCGGCGACGGCGCCGAACTTGACCGGCAGGTCTTCGATATTTTTATCAAACTCCCGGAAGGCCTCAAAAGCGGGCGCCGTATTGATGAAGCCGCCGCTGTGGAGTGTGAGCGCAAAGCTCTGCAGCGCAGAGACCGGTTTTAGGGTTCGCGCCCAGCTTTCAAATTCATCGAGTGCGCCGATCAGATGAGCGCCGCCAACCAATGCGCCGACCGAGCATCCGGCGATGGCGTAAGGCTCGGCGCCAATTTCTTTCAACCCCCGCAATACGCCAATATGCGCCCAGCCGCGTGCTGCGCCAGATCCCAAGACCAGTCCGAGTTTTTTGCTCACGTGGCGCCGTCCTTCTTGGTCAATGCGCGAAAATACAAATCATGCCGCCCAGCCTGGCGACATAGGGATGAAATACAGCGCTTTCTATACGGCGCTGATGCGCATATTTCTCGATAAATGCTCATTTCATTTTCTGTACTGATTGGCTTTATAGCAACTGTCTTGGTCATCGAAGCGACGCCTGGACCCAATATGGGTTGGCTCGCGCTGGTTAGCGCCAGCGAGGGACGCAAGGCGGGGCTTGCGGCCGTTGCCGGGGTGGGGCTGGGCCTGCTGCTGATCGGCGCCGCGGCGGCTGCGGGATTGGGCGGGCTTGTCTTGACGTCGCCCTTTCTGTTCCAGGCGCTGCGTTTTGGCGGCGCCGCATATTTATTATGGCTGGCCTATGACGCCTGGAGGGACGCCGGCGAAACGTCCCCGGGCATTTTCAAAAAAACCGAGCCGCATTATTCGCAGTATTTTCGTCGCGGCGTTATCATCAATCTTCTCAATCCTAAGGCGGCAGTTTTTTATATCGTCATATTGCCGGGATTTGTTGATCCGGTTGGCGCGGCCTCCGCCCAGATCATCATCTTGACCATTTTGTATGTTGGATTGGCGACCCTGGTGCACGCGCTGATTGTTATATTCGCTGGCGCCGCGCGGCCATTACTACAAAACCCGGAGCGCCTGCGCGTCACTCGCCGAATGATGGCGGTGGCGATCGCTGCGATCGCTGTCTGGTTTGCGTGGTCTGCTGCGCGCTAAAGCGCCCCCTCGACTTGGGGAAAATGTTGTTCGCCAGTCGCCAAAATGGCCGCCATTTAAGGGTCGCCGCCGCTGTCTTGCGGTGGCGTCCTCCAGCGAAGCGCGCCATAGTTACGGGTTCGAATCAACAGCCCTCGGAGAGCCCCCTTTGTCCGGCGCAGAGAAAATCAAGACCCTGCGGGAAGAGCTTCGCGACTCAAAACCGGGTGACGCCTCGCCCCGGCCGCACACGCGCGAAGAAATCCTCGCCATGATGGACGCGGCAGCTTCCAAGAACCAGCGGCCTGAACGCTCTGCGAGCAGCGGCATGGTTCATACTTTGTCGTTCTGGCTGTTGTGGGCCGGCGTTCTTATCGCTGCCGCCGCAATCGCCTATGTGATTTTGAGCGCGCGCGATTCCGGTGGCGCGGGGATTGTTCTGGCGGGCGGATTGGCGCTGTTAATCGCTGTTTTTCTGACCGGGGCGGCGATGAAAATGTCCTCACCCGTGTTGGTCGCGGGCGTGATGTTGCGCCGGGCGACGGGCAAGAAATCGGCTGAGGCAGTGGAGCTTGCGGGCGCGGATATTCTTGGCGCGCTGGGGCTTGCTGAGCGCGTATTGGACGCCGACCAGGATGCGCGGCTGGTGGCGCGTCGCGATGGCGTCGTCACCTATGCCAATCGGGCCTATTTCAAACTGGCCAAGGCTGCCGGCGTCATGGGGCCAGCAGGCCTGCCCCCTCGCATTGACCGCCTGTTCGCTCAACAAGGCGCAGAAGCGACCAAGGTTTTTCGTCTGTGCCGTGCGGCCAAGAGCGCTGAAGAAGGCGAAGAGATCATCTATCAGACCATGGGGCTCGCCGGCGGCGGAGAGCGACGCCGGTTTGAAGTCAGCGTGCGTCCCATTCGCGGCGCCGAGGACCATGTGAGCTGGCGGTTGCGGGAGTTGCCAGTCGATGAAGAAGAGCAAGATAGCCTGGCCGCCGCCTATGCAGACCTGCCGCGCCCGGTCTTTGCGCTTGAAAAGTCCGGCCAGATTGCATGGGCGAACGCCGCAGCTCGGGAAAGGCTCGGCGCTGCACGCGGCGAGCTTCGCAGCATTGATGATGTGGTGCTGGGCGAAACCCGTGAATTAGTGAGCGGCTTGTGGCGCATCGACCGCGAAGCGATCACGGCGCAGGTGCGCCGCCGACATGCTGAGCCTGCCGAGGCGAAGTTCGTCGCCTTTCGTCGCGGCGGTGTTGGCGAAGGTTTTGCCTGCATAGAAATGGCCGTGGATGAACGCGCCGATGAAATCGAAGATGTCGCGCTTTCCGGCGATATGTCAGAATCTCCCTTCGGCGTCGCGATCATTGAAGGCGAAGTCAATCGTGATGGCCGCGTGGTTGAGGCCAATAAGGCTTTCGCTGACGCGTTTGGCGCGCAAAAGAAAAACGCGCCGCTGATCAAAGCCGTTTCTCAGGCGACGCTTGAGGAACTGGCGGAGGAAATTCGGCGCAAATCTCGCGCAGGCGGTTCGCCGAAACCAATTGAAGCGACGATTGGCAAGGGCGCAACGGCGCGCACTCATGCGCTTTTCGCCCGGCCTGTGCGCCGGAAGCGGGGCTCATACGGCGTCAGGCGAACGCTGCTCTATTCGGTCGACGTCACCGACCGCAAACAGATGGAAGAAGAATACGCGCAAGACCAAAAGTTGCGCGGCATAGGCGAGCTCGCCAGCAAGGTCGCCCATGATTTCAACAATTATCTGCAAGTGGTGATTGGACATTGCGAACGTTTGATGTTGAAACATCCGGCTGGCGATCCGGCCTATGCGGACCTCGTCCAGATTCGCGAAAACGCGCAGCGGGCCGCCAACACTACCAAGCAGCTGCTTGCCTTTTCGCGCAAGCAAACGTTAAAGAGCGAAGTCCTTTCCATTACCGAGATTTTGAGAGATTTCTCGCGATTCCTCACCCGTTCAATTGGCGAGAAGGTGAAGCTCGACCTCGTTAACGGCCGCGCCCTGCCTGCGGTCAAAGTCGATCGCTATCAACTCGAAACAGCCGTGATGAACCTTGCGGTGAATGCGCGCGACGCGATGGCTCCGGCGGGCGGCACGCTCACCATTCGCACGCAATGCATCACCGCAGAGGAAATCAAGGTGCGCGACGTTCCTGGCCTGCTCGATCAGGATTATGTGCTGATCGAAGTGAGCGATACGGGCCCCGGCGTTTCTGCGGAAATCGCTGACAAGATTTTTGACCCGTTCTTCACCACCAAAGAAATGGGCAAGGGCACCGGGCTGGGGCTATCCACTGTATACGGAATTATCAGACAGCTTGACGGCGTCATTGCATTGAAAACTGCGCCGGGCAAAGGCGCCACATTCGAGATATACCTGCCCGCCTATAATGCCGAAGAACCGGCGGTCGAAGCGCAGCAAACACAATCAGCGCCGTCGCGGTCGAGGCAGCCGCAGGATTTGACTGGCGCTGGCCGCGTGCTGATCGTTGAAGACGAAGACCCGGTGAGGAACTTTGTCGTCGCGACATTGTCCGATTGCGGTTACGAAGTCAGCGAGGCGGCGGATGCTGAGGAAGCGCTGGAGCTGCTCGAGGAAGATATGGATTTTGATCTTGTCATCTCTGACGTAATGATGCCGGATATTGACGGACCGACCATGATTAAACAGGCGCGCGAAACATTGGGGCTGCAGTCGAAAGTGATCTTCATGTCCGCATATGCGGAAGCGGCGGTGCAAGAACAACTCGATCTGATTGACGGCGCGGGCTATATTCAAAAACCATTCACGCTGCAGGGGATCGCCTCACAGGTGAAAGACACTTTGTATCCGCCTGCTGATGAATAGGCGTGATCGGGCAGCGGTGAAATTGAGGGCGGCGGCGTGAGACAGATCGTATTCGATTTAGAAACGACGGGATTTAAATTCTCGGAAGGACATCGCATCGTTGAAATTGGCGCTGTTGAAATGGTCAATGGCGCGGTGACGGGCCGCAATTTTCACACTTATGTCAATCCGGAGCGCGATATGCCAGACGGCGCGTTCAGGGTGCATGGGCTGTCCGAAGCTTTCCTGCGCGACAAACCGGTTTTTACTGATGCGCGCGTTGCGCGTGCGTTCCTCGATTTTGTCGATGGGGCGGAGCTCGTTGCGCACAATGGAATTGGTTTCGACCTTCCGTTCATCAATGCCGAACTTGAAGCAGTAGGCTTGGAAACGCTCGCGACGGATAACATAAAAGACACGCTTCATATGGCGCGACGGAAGTTTCCCGGCGCCCCGGCGAGCCTGGATGCGCTTTGCGCGCGCTTTGGGATTGATACATCGACGCGTGAGCGCGACGGCCACGGCGCTCTGCTCGATTCAAAGCTTCTGGCGGCTGTCTATATAGAACTGACTGGCGGCGTTCAGGCGGGTCTTGATTTTCGGCGCGACGATACAGAACGCTCTGTCAGCGGCGCCCGGGTTCGCACGCTGGTGCGTCAACGGCCTAACACGCTACCGCCGCGCATCACCGACGCCGAGCGGGATGCGCACCGCGCACTTATCGCCGAGATGGGCGAAGATGCTGTCTGGAAGACGGTATTCGCCAGCTAGGTGGTTTTGAGCGGAGCTAGGCCTGTGCGCCCTGGGCCGCCGCCTTGCGTTCCGCATTAGCGATATAAATGCCCATGAAGTCGATAGGCTCAAGCATCAGCGGCGGGAAATTGCCGTTGCGCGTCGCGTCCGCCACGATCTGGCGCATGAACGGAAACAGCAGTCGCGGGCACTCCACAACCATCACCATTTCCAATTGGTCCTGCGGCACGTTGACGATTTCAAACACGCCCGCATAGGTCGCCTCGACGACAAACATCGCTTCGCCCTCTTCGCGGTTCGCGCGAGCGGCGACGGACAATTCAACTTCATACTGGTTTTGATTGAGGCCGCGGCCCTGTACGTCGACATTAACATCAATTTTGGGGGTGGAGTTCGACTGGTAAACCGCGGGCGCACGCGGATTCTCGAAAGACAAGTCCTTGAGGTATTGCGCGAGAACGGTCAGCGACGGCGCTGCATTCGGATCAAACCCTGCAGGGTCGGCGTTATTCGGATTGCCATTATTCGGATTGATTGGCGTATCGGACATGGGTTCGTACCGTCGGCTGGAATGAAAAGAGCGCGCTCCATACACGGCCCGCCCGCAAGCTGCAACCCGGCGCTATCGGAGCGTGTTTTCCCGCTGGACAATGCGGCTGCGCACCCCTTTCAGCACCAGCCGCGCCAGAACGCGGCGCATTGGCGGGATCAAAAGGGTGAAACCGATGGCGTCCGTAATGAAACCGGGGGTCATCAGAAGGGGCGCCGCGACGATCAACAAAGCGCCATCAACCACGGAATCGACCGGCAAGCGGCCCGTTTCAAGGTCGGCCCGTGCTGCGTTCAGCGCCGCCAACCCCTGCATTCGGATGATGAAACCGCCAAGAAAAGCGGTCGTCAGACAGGCCGCGATGACCGGCAACACGGTGAAATACTGCGCCGCCGTCAGCAACACGTAAATTTCTGCGATAGGGCCGATAACAAACACGGCAAGAAGGATAAACAGCATGAAACCCCGGGTGTATTCTCCGCTTCCGCTCCTATATAGAGAGTGCTTGGGCAAAATTAAGGTTTCGGAGCGATATTCGACATTATGGATCCGGTGCTTCTCTTTTTCGCGGGCGTGACTGCTTTTGTAATCTTCCGTCTGATTTCGGTGATGGGGACGCGAACCGGTCACGAGCAAAGCCATGACCTTGAGGCTGTGCGCCGGGCTGCGAACGCCCGCGCCACTGATGCGCAGCAAGAAGATGTTCATGATCGTGAAGAGCCGGCGGCCCCCAAACCTGTTTCGACAAACGCCCGTGTCCTGCGCGAAGCCGATCCGGCCTTTGACGAAGCGGCGTTCCTGGCTGGCGCTCGCGACGCTTACGAGATGATTGTTGAGGCGTTTGCGTCAGGCGATCTGAAATCGATTCGGCCTTATTTGAATGATTCCGTATACAGCGCTTTCAAAGGCGCTGTCGTTGCCCGCGACAGCGCAGGATATATGTCTGATTTGAAATTTGTTGGAATTGAACGCGCGTCAATTGTCAGTAGCGCTGTCGATGACGCCGCGATGTCGGCTGAGGTTGAGTTCAGCTCCAATCAGGTGCGGGTGACGCGCAACAAGGACGGCGAGGTCGTCGACGGCGATCCTAACCGTATTGATCTCGTGAAAGACCGCTGGACCTTTTCACGCAAACAGAACAGCGGCGATCCCAACTGGACGCTTGTGGCGACTGGCGCCGCCGCCTAAAACCAAAGGCGCAGGCAAGACGGAGCGCCCTCCTCCATGAGTGACGAATGAAGGCCTCATCCGCCACGGTTTTGCGCCTGTTTTTAACTGGCGCCATCATCATTGCGGCGCTCGCAGCAGCACTTGTTTTCTCAGGCGTCTGGCCCCCCTATTACACACGCAAATTCGACGACAAGGATTTTGGTCCGCCGGTCCTCGATTTTCGGTTCGTCGCCTATGATGATTTGAATGGCTGGCGGCTGGATGACCCTGGGCCCGCGCTTGAAGCCTTTGTCCGCTCATGCCAGCGGTTTGAGGCAAGCCCGCCTGAGGCCGCCGCCAATCCGCTGGAAAATCTCGGCATAGATGCGCCCGGCCTCAGCCTTGGCGGCTCTGTGGCTGATTGGTTGCGCCCTTGCGCAGAAGCGCGCGCATTGCTGGTGAGCGCCTATTCCGATCCGGGCGGGCGCCGCGGGGCGCTAAGGGCATTCTTTGAATTTCATTTTCAGCCGGTAGAAATTGCGTCCGCACGCGCGCCGCTTCCCAATGGGCGCGCCCGCCGCGCCGCGCCGAGAGTGGAGACACAAGGCGTGTTCACGGGATATTTTGAGCCCGTTTATCGCGCTTCGCGCCAAGCGACGGCGGAACGTTCTGCGCCGGTTCTTCCGCGTCCTGACGATCTTGTCGAAGTGGACCTGGGGTTGTTTCGCGACAACTTGAAGGGAGAGCGTATCGCTGGCCGCGTCAAAGATGGCCGCTTGACGCCCTATGATGATCGTGCGGCGATTGAAGGACGGAAAACACACAACGCAACGCCGCTTGCATGGCTTGATCCAAACGATCTGTTCTTTTTGCAGATACAAGGGTCGGGACGGCTGGAGTTTGACGATGGCGGCGATCTCCGCGTCGGTTACGCGGCGCAAAACGGACACGCCTATACGGCCATCGGAAAGGTCATGGTGCAGCGTCAGCTCATGCCGCTCGAAGCGGTCACCATGCAATCGATCCGCAGCTGGCTTGAGACCGCGCCCCCCGAAGACGCGCAGGCGCTGCGGGCCGCCAACGCCTCTTATGTCTATTTCACCACGCTGGACGAAATTGCGCCGGAACTCGGTCCTTTAGGCGCGCAGGGCGCGCCGCTTACCCCCGGGCGCTCTCTCGCAGTGGACCGGCGGTACCATACGCTCGGTGCGCCGGTCTGGGTCGAGATCGAACCGGTCGCCGGCAATGGCGATGGGCCAATCCGGCGGCTGATGATTGCGCAGGATACGGGCGGCGCTATTCGCGGGCCGGTGCGTGGCGATTTCTTCTGGGGGGCCGGCGAGCAAGCCGGCGCCATTGCGGGCGCGATGAACGCCAGAGGACGGATGGTTGTGCTGCTTCCCCGGCGCCTCGCCGAGCGCCTTCCGGAGCGCTTATCCGGCCGGACCAAACCGTGAGCCGGCGGCGCGGTCTTTCGCCGGAAGAAGAAGCGTTGTGGCGCAAGGCCATGCGAGATGTTGCGCCTTTCCGGAAGAAAAGATCTTTTTCAGAAAGGCTCGTTTCGCCCCCACAACCATCTATAGCAACCAGCGCCAGCACAAAATCTCCGCCCGGGTTATTGCCTCAGCGGCATCAGGCGCCTGTACAGGAGTCACGCGCACTGACCCGGCGGAGCGAACATCCCTTTGGCGCTGGCGATCCGCGCCTTGAGCGCCTTGCCGGCCGCGGCAGGCTGCCTGTGGACGCGGTGCTGGACCTGCATGGGCATACCCAACGCACGGCCCATAGCGCCCTCCTGCGCTTCGTGGCGGACGCTCACGCCCATGGCGCGCGCTGTGTCTTGGTGATCACGGGCAAAGGCGCTCCCAGCCTCTCGGAACATGCCAGTGGCCAGACCCATAGCGGTGTTGGCAGGGGCGTTCTGCGCGCGCGATTTGCCGAATGGCTGGAGGATGCAGCGCTGCGCCGCTATATCTCGCGGGCGAGCCCTGCGCATCAGCGACATGGCGGCGCCGGCGCTTTTTACATCTTCCTGAAACGTTGAACGAACCGGATCGGCGTTAGCCGTTCAACAGACGGATCATCAGGAACACAATGGCCGCCGCCGGGATCACATAGAAAAAGAGAATCCGCGACAGGCGAATAAACATCGTCTCTGTGAAGTCCGCAGCCCAAGAGCCGACAGCTTCATTCCACCAGCGGCGCGGACGATGACGCGGCAGTTGTGCGGTTTCATATGGCATCGCCGCCAGCACGGTGACGCCGCGATTTTTCCAGCGCTGGAAAACCTTCTTCAACGCGCCGTTGACGACGGAGCCGCGCAGGCGCCGGGTTATCATAGCGAAGGGACCGTAGGAGAAATCGTCCGGATCGAATTCTACATCAAGCACAACCGGCGCCGGGCGATCATCTTCGCTGTCTTCACCCATGCGCACGACTGAGTGCCGAACGCCGTAATTGCGCAGGAAGTTTTCAACGTCTCCGAGCGACGCCGCCCCGCCATCACGGCGGAAGCGCAGCAGCATGCGTACGCCATTGCGGCCGCGACTTTGCACTGACAGCAAAACCCAGGCGAGCAAGCCAATCGCGGCGCCAATCGCCAATGCGCTGCTGGCCGTCAATTGCGAAAGCCATGGCAAAGTCTCGACATTGCTCATGGGCAACGGAAGAGAATTATAGATTCCGAAGGCGCCAAGTGCCGTGAGCGCAATCGCTACGCTGCCGGCGCCATAGCCGAGAAAACGCATCAGCCCCGCCGGGAAATCAAGCTGAGGGTGCGCAACGTTTTGCAGGCGCTTCACCCAGAAAGCCGTCTTGGCGTCAGTGGTGCGGTACTTGTCTTCAAACAGCGTCGGATCGGGATTGTTTTCCACGACCATGAAGCGAGTTTTCGTCGGCGGCGCATCGTCAATATTGTCGTCAATGATGACATAGTCTGATGACCGCATGGCGACTTCGTAGGGAAGCACCATGGCGAACAGGCTTGTGCCCTGCGTCTCCGCTCCGAGCGTGGAATAAAACCGCGTCTCGCCGCTCACCGGATCGAACATGGTGTTGGTCTGGCGATTTGTATTCACTGTGGCGCGGGCAAGCTTTGCAAGTTCGCGGTGCGGCTCAACCAGCTTGGCGGTCTCGCGGACTTCGACGCCAATGGCGCGCAATCCGTCGAGCTTGGACTTGCAACGGTTTTGCGCCTCCGGACCGGCGAAGACAACATCGATCCGATCACGGATTAGTTTTTGATCCGACATATCGATCGGCAGCCCGGCGCGCGGCATCTCGAGGTCATATTGCCCGGAGGGCGCATTGCCGCTCTCGGAATCAATCAGTCCCCAGCTCTTGCGGAAGCGCCGTTGAAGCGCGGAAAAGCCAGTGCCGGGATGCGAGGACTGGATGAGGTCATATAATTGCGATTCATGCACAGCGAGGCAGAGATTATCGGTCGCCTCAATCTGTTCGACGCCCAGCACCGTGAACAGCCCCGCCATGGAGCGGAGCGTTTCAAAGTCATAGCCCGTATACGGATGGTAAAACGGAACAACCGCAAAGTCGGCGGTTTCCTGTTTCACCGCCATCAAAGACTGTTCCTTGGTGCGCAATGGCTGTGTGACGGAATGATTGTAATCAAACCGGCTGTTTTTCGTCGCCGCGTCGAACTCGCGCTCGATCCTGGCGCCGAGAGAACTCAAGCCGCCATCGGGAACGGTTTTGCGGTCGCGGGCGCGATTGAGGAAGACGCGCGTTGCCTGATAGCCAAACCCCCACTCCTCGCCTGTAAAGGCGACGCGCGGGCGCTTTTTGCCTTTGTCGATTTCAGTTGAAACGGTGGTTTCCGGTGATTTCTCCGAATACCGCGGGTCTGCATCCTCGGCGAAAGACATCATGGTCCGCCGCTTCCAAGGTCGCGTTGCGCCGTCCGCCATGACCAATCCCCGCTCCTACTCCCTCAAGAGGAAACAGATTAACCTGTCATTAAGCATCGTGAAAGCCCGCATTTATCGAACAACCCCGCTATTGGCGCGGATTCGTGCGGTTTTGGCCCTCTGTGACTGAAAACCGCCATCTGAAGTTCCGGCGGGGGCCGTCTTCGTGAGCAATTGCAGAACGTTTCGAATTCGAAAGGGGGCACTTTAACTATAGGATATACTTGGACAAATCGGCGTTTTTGGCGATGTCCCCCAATCGGGCTTCAACAAAGGTCCGATCAACGGATACGGCCTCCCCGTTCCTATCCGCCGCAGAGAAGGAAATCTCGTCCAGCACCGTTTCCATGATAGTGGCCAGACGCCTGGCGCCGATATTCTCTACCCCTGCATTCACCTCTGCGGCCGCATCAGCAAGCGCATCGAGCGCGTCTTCGGTGAAAGAGAGTGAAACGCCTTCCGTCTGGAGCAAGGCTGCATATTGCTTGATCAGGCTCGCTTCCGGCTCGGTTAGAATGCGGCGGAGATCGTCGCGGGACAGCGCATCCAGTTCGACCCGTATCGGTAAGCGCCCTTGCAGCTCGGGCAACAAGTCCGAGGGCTTTGAAAGGTGGAAGGCGCCTGACGCGATAAACAGCATATGGTCGGTTTTCACTGGCCCGTATTTGGTCGCCACGGTTGCGCCTTCGATCAGCGGCAACAAATCACGTTGAACTCCCTCGCGAGATATGTCGGCGCTGGCGCGATCGGAGCTTCGCGCGATTTTGTCGATCTCATCGAGGAAAACGATGCCGTCATTTTCAGCGAGGTCGACGGCTTCTCTCCCGATCGCATCATCATCCATGAGTTGATCCGCCTCTTCGGCGATAAGCGGTTCATAGGCGTCTTTGATTTTCACGCGGCGTTTGGATTTTGGTCCCTGGAAAGCTTTGCCGAGCATGTCGGAGAGATTGATCATGCCCATCTGCGAACCGGGCATGCCCGGGATCTCCATCATGGGCGATCCGCCTTGCGTCTCGCGCAGTTCTATCTCGACTTCGCGGTCATCAAGTTCGCCATTATGCAGCTTTTTGCGAAACGCTTCCCGCGCCGTTTCTCCGCCATGCTCGCCAACAAGCGCATTCAGGACACGCTCTTCGGCGGCGGTTTGCGCTGCGGCCTTAACGTCCTCGCGTTTCTTTTCGCGAATGAGGCCGACAGCGATTTCCGTCAGATCACGGACGATGGAATCGACATCGCGCCCGACATATCCAACTTCGGTGAATTTGGTCGCTTCCACCTTTAAAAAAGGCGCGCCGGCAAGCTTGGCGAGACGGCGAGAGATTTCGGTTTTCCCAACGCCTGTCGGCCCGATCATCAGGATATTTTTCGGCGTAATCTCTTCGCGCAGCGGCCCCTCTACGCGGCGGCGGCGCCAGCGATTGCGCAAGGCGATGGCGACAGCGCGTTTGGCCGCCTTCTGGCCAACGATGTAGCGGTCAAGTTCGGATACGATTTCGCGGGGAGAAAAGTCTGACATGTACGTAAAATAAGCTCGTTAGGGAAACACCGCCCTGACATAGTCGCTCGGGCGCAAATCGCAATCCCGCCAACCAGAGCTACAAGGGCGGGGCATAAAAAAGGGCGCCCAAACCGGGCGCCCCACCCCCACGACGCAACGTCGAATGCGTTATGTGCGAATTTTACGGCTAGCAAAGCCAAAGCCCGCAAGCCCCGCCAAGAACAACGGCAACGCCGCCGGCAGCGGCACGTCGGAAACCGGGATGGCTGTGATCGCTTTCAATTTCCACTCGTCATTATATCCGCTCGCGCCAATGCCGAAATAATTGCTGACCACATTGAAGGACATCAGGCTGGCGAGATTAGAACCTGGAATGTCGATGTCCTGTGCAAGACGCTCGAGAATACCGTCGCCATTTGTGTCAGCGAAGAAATCGAAATCATCATTGGAGCCGACATAAGAAAATAGCGCGGAAGCCAATTGAACTTGTTGATTGAAATGAAGGATCAAGACCTCGTTCCCGCCGTCGCCATCCACCTGGTGATCGTCATCATTGCTCAAGCCGCCGCCGCCATCATGGTCGAGGCCGGTTCCTGGAGACCACACCCGCGGCTCGGCGTCATAGAGCCCAGGTGTCACGACAGCGCCGCCAGCGGAAGCTGTGTCAGTATAGAGCCCGCCTGTTACGGTGAGCACGAGGCCGTCAATGGTGTATTGCTGGAAACCCGCGCCAGCGCTGGTGCCGCCGCCGGTGCCGTTTGCAGCAAAGCCGCCTGATGTGGTGTAAAAAGTCGTCGCATTTGCGCTGGTAATACTCAATGCGGCCGCCGCAGCGATAGCCAAGATGGTCTTCATGGAAATCCTCAATACGCAACAGAAAGTTCAAATTACTCCGAACCCGGAAAGCATGTTCGCGTCAACTGCTGAATTGCGCGCCGCAACATGAGCTTTTGAATGCAAGAAATAGGGTAAATTCATTTCGCAATGCGAATCGCATTTTGGATGGCGAGACGATGCTGCAAAATCAGGACGCTATTTGGTTAAGCGCAAGCGCTGTAGTAAAACGCATTGTTAATCTGCGGCGTGGCGAGGAAATAGAGCTGTATGATTTTGAGGCGATTGTTGTCGCCAAGATACTTAACGCTGGCCCGGATTGGCGCGCCTATGAGGCGATGGTCTCTACTGTCAGCGAGTCATTTGTATAAATGCAGATCGAAGCAGCGACCGCCATCGCCTTGCGTACGATATCTTCCGCCGGGAGATCCGTTTCCTCAATCAGGGCGCGCGCAGCGGCGCGGGCATAATCGCCGCCCGAACCAATGCCGGTGACGCCAAATTGCGGTTCAAGCACATCGCCTGCGCCGGAAAGCGTCAGCGTTACATCTTTATCGGCGACGATCATCATCGCCTCCAGACGGCGCAGATAACGGTCCGTTCGCCAATCTTTGGCTAGCTCGACGCAGGCGCGCGTCAGCTGATCTGGATATTGTTCCAGCTTGGCTTCGAGCCTTTCAAGCAAGGTAAACGCGTCAGCAGTTGCGCCGGCGAAGCCGGCAATGACCTTCTTTCCGGCCAGCCGCCGCACTTTTCGCGCATCGCCCTTCACGACGGTGGCGCCAAGACTCACCTGTCCGTCGCCGCCGACGCAGACAACGCCGTTCCGGCGAACCGCAAGAATGGTTGTTCCGTGCATTGACTGTTCGCTCATGGCGTTCGCTCTGTGTTTGTGCGCCCCATGCCCGGCATGGACGCGCCGCTGGTTTTTGCCTAGTAAGGCGCTGAGCCGCTTCCATGCCATCACAGGCGGCGGTCGTCAAAGGAGACAGCGATGCGGGCGGCGACAGTTGAACGAAAAACCCGGGAGACAGAGATTTTTGTGGCGCTCGAGCTCGATGGCTCAGGCGACTATGATATTGAAACGGGCGTCGGGTTTTTTGACCATATGCTTGAAGCGTTCGCCAAGCACGCCATGATTGATCTCAAAGTGCGGGCCGAAGGCGATCTGCATATCGACATGCATCACACAGTTGAGGATGTCGGCATCGTGATGGGCCGGGCGGTAGCGAAAGCGCTGGGAGACTGTGATGGCATTCGCCGTTTTGGCGCAGCCTATATTCCGATGGACGAAACCCTGTCACGGGCGGCGATCGATATTTCCAAGCGGCCTTACCTCGTCTGGCGTGTGACTTTCGCGCGGCCGAAAATCGGCGAGATGGACACTGAACTGTTCAAGGAGTGGTTCCACGCCTTTGCGTCCAATGCCGGGCTCTGCCTGCACGTGGAAAACCTTTATGGCGAGAACACGCACCACATCATCGAAAGCTGTTTCAAGGCCACTGCCCGCGCCTTTCGCGAAGCGCTGGAGCTTGACCCGCGCAGCGATGGCGGCTCCCCCTCGACCAAGGGCTCACTCGGCGGTTAGTCGCGCTCTAGGCTCGCAATAGCAGTTCTTCAGTTGACCACAGACCCGCTTCAAGGTCAGATCGCGACCGGCTGGGCGTATTCATCCGGCGTCTTGTGTTGCGTAATGCCCGTTGAGGCGGGCTTAGGGGCGTCAAGCAACAGGGGTTTTCGATGATGTTGAAAAGTGGACTGGCGTTTGCGGCTGTTGCCGCCGCGTCAATCTCGTTGGCCCATTCAGGCGATCTGGCGGATGCTTGTGTCGCCGCGCTCGAGGCAGATGGGCGCGATACTTCGGGCTGCACTTGTCTCGAAGAAGAAGTCGAGGCGAATGACCTCGTCGATGAATTTCTGGCGCTCGGGGAAATTGCCGATCCTGCTGAACGTTATGAAGCGGCCTCTGATGAGGCTAAAGCTGCAATGAACAAATGCACCCGATAAACGGGTCTTAAAGAGAGGAAATAAACATGAAGAAATTGATCTCCGCCCTCGCTGTCGCCGGTTTCGCGCTGGCCCCCGCTTTTGCGAATGAACTGGAAGAACATTGCGAGGCTTATGTTTCTGAAAATGGCGGCGACCCATCAGGTTGCTCGTGCCTTGCAGAAACTGCGGATGCCGATGCAACGGCGGAATTGCTCGCTGTCGCCTCGCAGGCTGATGTTGACGCCCTGAGCGACAACGCCAAGGGCGCGATTGGAGCCTGCTTTCCTGACGCCTAGGCTTCAGAATTTGAATAAGATCAGCCGCGTCCTTTCGAGGGCGCGGTTTTTCTTTGCGCCCTCCTCTTGTCCCGGCTCCCAGCGCAGCTACAAGCCTCGCCATGGCTGAGACGCTGGCGATAATCGATTACGGCTCGGGAAATCTTCGATCCGTGGAAAAGGCGGTGGAGCGCGCCGCTCGCGAAGCCGGCCTCGCCCGGCATATCACCGTCACCGATGACGCCGACCTGATCGCCCGCGCCGACCGGTTGATCTTGCCCGGCGTGGGCGCCTTCGCCGCCTGCATGAACGGGCTGTCTGCTCGAAACGGGGTTCTGGAGGCGCTCGAGCATGCGGTTCTCGCCGAGGGCCGCCCGTTTTTGGGCATCTGTGTCGGCATGCAGCTGCTTGCAAGCCGCGGCGAGGAGTTTGGCGGCAGTGATGGCCTCGGTTGGATCCCGGGCGCGGTCGTTCCCCTCGCCCATTCGAGCGAGTTCCGTGCGCCGCATATGGGATGGAATGAGGTCGCCTCCGCAGCACCCCACCCTGTCTTTGACGGGCTTGCGGGAAAGGCCTTTTATTTCGCCCATTCCTATCATTTCGAATGCGAAAATGATGCGCATATTTATGGTGTTACCGGTCACGGCCAGCGCTTCGTGTCGCTGATCGGCCGGGATAATTTGTTGGGCGCTCAATTCCATCCGGAAAAGTCGCAAACCGCTGGCCTGGCGTTTCTCGGCAAATTCCTCGGGTGGGCGCCGGCATGAGCCGTAAGCTGACCCTTTATCCAGCCATCGACTTGAAAGGCGGTGAATGTGTGCGCCTGCTGCATGGGCGGATGGACCAGTCTACGGTCTATAATTCGGACCCAGCTTCGCAGGCGGCGGCATTCGAGTTGGAAGGGTTTTCCTGGGTTCATATTGTGGATCTGGATGGGGCCTTTGCGGGCGCGGCGCGCAATGCGGGCGCTGTAAACGCAATCCTCGCCCGGGTTGGCCTCAAGGCTCAGCTTGGCGGCGGCGTCCGCGATATGGCTGCCGTTGAGCGCTGGTTCGATGTGGGTATGACCCGGGTGATTCTCGGTACGGCCGCAATTAACGATCCGAAATTCGTCGCCGCCGCCTGCAAAAAACACCCTGGTCGCATCGTGCTGGGGATCGACGCCAAGGATGGGCAGGTCAAAACAGACGGTTGGGACAGCGAGGGCGCAACAACCCCGGCGGAGCTCGTGAAACGCTATGCAGATCAAGGTGTTGCTGCAATCATTTACACAGACATCGGGCGTGATGGAGCGCTCACGGGCGTCAATGTCGATGCCACCGCAGAACTGGCGGAAATCGCAGCCATACCTGTGATTGCCTCAGGCGGCGTCGCATCACTTGCCGATATTGAGGCGTTAAAATCCGCCCACGACAATATCGAAGGGGTGATCATCGGCCGGGCGCTCTATGACGGGCGTATCGACCCGGCGGAAGCGCTCGCGAGGGCCGGGTAGGGCCGCACAGAGCGCGCCATTGGTGAATTAGCCTTGGGTCCAGTATGTTACAGCCAGCGTAGCGTATTTTGGGGGGCTGGGCCGGACATGGGCGCGGGGCGAACTGAGTTTGAGCTGAAATTGACCGGCCCGCCGGCAGTCATTGCGAAGCTCCCCCAGAGTCGCTTGTTTGCTGCCTTGGCGCCGAAGGGAGGCGGGTGGGAACGTCTGGTTTCCACTTATTTTGACACAGAAGACCGGCTCCTCGCACAGTATGGACTGAACCTGCGATTACGAGAGGAGGGGGCCGAAACAATCCAGGCGGTCAAGGCCAGAGGCGGCTCGCCAGCGTCGCGGCGCGAATTTGAATCCGAAATTGAAAGTGCGACGGCGTTTCCCTGCGAGACAGGGGATGCGCAAATAGACAAGCGGATACAATCGGTTGCGAGCCAGTTGACGCCTATCGCCAAGACCAGCGTTGATCGTTGGGCCGATCAAATCGAATTTGCGCGAGCTACCATCGAACTTGCTGTCGATCTTGGTCAGGCCGAGAGCCGAGATGCGTCAGGACGTTTGTTCGCGGCCCCACTGGCGGAAGTGGAGTTGGAGCTGATCAGCGGCCAGAAGGCGGCGGTCTTTGAGCTTGCGAAGCTGATCGCCGATAACGCGCCAGTGCGGCTTGCGATTGACTCAAAACTGGAATTCGCCCTCGCCTTGCCGAAGGCTTCGGCGCCCTTATCGAAAGCGCCAACTCCTGTAGTTGCTGCAGAAGACACGGCGGGCGACACGCTGGCTGCGATGCTGAACGCGAGCGCAGCGCGTCTTGCTTCGATTCAGCCGGCGATTGTGGATTTGCGCCGGCCGGAAGGAGTCCATCAGATGCGGGTGGCCTTACGCCGGTTACGCGCGACAGAGCGGCTCTTCCGAAAATCGCTGCCCGGCCGCGAGATCAACCGGCTGGCGGCGCAAGCAAAGCAAATTGCGTCTGTGTTGGGCTCTGCGCGCGACTGGGACGTTTTTCTGTCAGATGCTTTAAGCGCTGCGCAGGCGAGCGACTATGCGCCGGAGGCGCTTAAGCAATTGAAGGCAAAAGCGGAGGCGGCCCGCGCGGAGGCTTGGGCGGCGGCGGTCGAAGAAATTTCCGGCCCTGTATTCACACACTTCCTGATTGATCTGCTGGGGGCCGCCACGCTGCAGGACTGGCGAAAGGGAGCGGGCAAGGCGCTCCGTCAGCCCGCGTCACGCTTGGCCGCGCAACAGCTCGACCGGGCGCTGAAAAAAGCGCGGAAAATTGCGGGCGACCTCTCCCCGGAACAGGGCCTAGCCGCTCTGCATCCGTTGCGGGTCGCCTTGAAAAAGCTGCGTTATCCAGCACAGCTTTTCAAGGGACTCTATGCAAATGACAAACGCAAGGATTACATGGCGTCGCTTTCGGCGCTGCAAGGCGCGCTCGGCGCGGTGAATGATGCGGTGACGGCGCAACGACTGGCGGATTGCGCGGCGGCAGAGGGCGGCGAGGCGCTAATGCGCGGCGCGGGGTTTGTTGCGGGCTATAATGCGGCAAAGGCGCAAAATGGGGTCAAAGAGATTGACGCCGCGTTGGCTGCGTTTGAAAAGATGAGCCCGTTCTGGCGAGAAACATAAGCTTAATGCTCAATATACGGATTATTCCCTGCCTCGATGTGAAAGACGGACGCGTCGTGAAAGGCGTCAACTTCGTGGATTTGCGCGATGCGGGCGATCCGGCGGCGGCGGCTGAGGTTTATGACGCCGCAGGCGCTGATGAGCTTTGTTTTCTCGATATCTCCGCAAGCCACGAGGGTAGGGGGATTCTGCTCGACAAAGTTTCGATTGTCGCCGAATGCTGTTTTATGCCGCTCACTGTTGGCGGCGGCGTCGCGTCGCTGGATGATTTTCGCGCGTTGCTGCTTGCGGGCGCCGACAAAGTCGCAATCAATACCGCCGCGGTGAAGACGCCCGACCTGATCAACGCCGCCGCGACCCGTTTCGGCGCGCAATGCGTTGTCGTCGCCATTGATGCAAAGCGCGTGGGGGATCCCCCCTTAAATGGGCATTGGGAGATTTTCACGCACGGCGGCCGCAACGCGACCGGCATTGACGCTGTTGAGTTTGCGAAAGACGTGGTGAAACGCGGCGCCGGGGAGATCCTGCTTACCTCCATGGACAGGGACGGCGTTAAAACCGGCTATGATGTTGCGCTCATCCGCGCCGTGACGGAGGCTGTGGATGTGCCTGTGATCGCCTCAGGCGGCGCTGGGTCGGTTGCCGATTTGATTGAAGCTGCGAATGAAGGAAAAGCTGCTGCGGTGCTGGCTGCATCGATATTTCACTTTGGTGAGATAACGATAGCCGAAGCGAAGAAAGCGATGGCGGTGGCAGGTCTTCCGATGAGGCTGGCGCCATGACGCGCGTAAGGAATTTGATGCATGTCCAACGACAATAATATCGGCGCTGTCTTGATGCGCCTTCAGGCAACCATCGCATCGCGCAAGGATGCGCCGGAGCACGCGTCTTATACGGCGTCGCTGCTTGCTGGCGGCGCGCAAAAATGCGCCAAAAAATTCGGCGAGGAAGCGATTGAGGCGGCGCTCGCAGCAGCGTCTGGCGACAAGGTTCATTTGACGGCGGAAGCAGCGGACGTGCTTTACCATCTGTTGGTTATGCTGGCGCAGGCGGGCGTTGAACTTGATGATGTGGCAAAGGCGTTGGCGGCGCGCGAAGGCGCGTCCGGCCATGCGGAAAAAGCCTCCCGGAAATAAAAAACCCCGGTTTCCCGGGGTTTTTTACATTTTTCGCCAGTAAGATAATCAGCTCACCAGCCGCAGCTGCGGCCCTGGTTTTTTTCCTTCAGCCACACAAGAAGCGGCTCGAAATAGGAAACCATTGCGGATCCGTCCATTTGCCGCGAGCCGGTGAACGCTTCAAGCGCGTCCGGCCAGGGCTTTGAAGCGCCCATCTCCAGCATGGCGTTGAAACGCTTGCCGACTTCCTCCGATCCGTAAACGGAACAGCGATGCAACGGGCCTTCCCACCCAGCGATGTCGCATGCAGCTTTGTGGAACTGGAACTGCAAAATGCGCGCAAGGAAGTAGCGTTCGTAGGAAACGTTGCCCGGGATGTGATACTTGCCGCCCGGATCGAAATATTTAGCGTCGCGCGGGCTGGGCGGACGGATGCCCTGATACTGCTCACGCAGTTTCCACCAGCCGTCATTATAGGTTTCCGGCGTCAACTCGCCGGAAAAGACTTGCCAGCGCCACTTGTCCATCAAGAGACCGAAGGGTAGGAACGCGACGCCTTCCATAGCCTCATTCATCAAGAGGCCGATATCTTTTGACGCGTCCGGGACTTCTGAAATGAGACCAATCTGTTTCAGATATTCCGGCGTGATCGACAGCGAGATCATGTCGCCAATCGCCTCATGGAAGCCGCCATTGGCGCCGCCTTGGAACAACACCGGCTGGTTCTTGTAGGCGCGCTGATAATAATTGTGGCCAAGTTCGTGGTGAACGGTGCGGAAGTCGTCGGCGTTAACTTCGGTGCACATTTTGATGCGAATATCGTCGGCGTTGTCGAGATCCCACGCGGATGCGTGACAGGCGACTTCACGGTCTGCGGGTTTCGTGATCAGCGAGCGTTCCCAGAAAGTGTCCGGCAACGGATCGAAGCCGAGCGAAGAGAAAAAGCCTTCGCCCGTTTCAACGATTTTTTTGGCGTCGTAATTGTTCGCCAGCAGCCGCTCTGTGAGATCGTAGGAAGGCGCGGCGCCTTCCGGCGCAACAAGGTCGTTAAGCCCGCCCCATGTTTGAGCCCACATATTGCCGAGCAGGTCAGCGCGGATCGGCTGGTCGAGCGGCACGATGTCGTCACCATATTGCTCGTTCAATTCGGCGCGGACATAGCAGTGAAGTTCATCATAGAGCGGCTTGACCTGGCCCCAGAGGCGATCCATTTCCGCTGCAAATTCATCGGGGTCCATGTCATAGCGCGAGCGCCACATCGCTCCGGCGTCGGCATACCCAAGCTCGCGGGCGCCTTCATTTGAAAGGGCCACCATCTTGGCGTAATCGGATTTGATCGTGTTGCCGTCTGCGTCCGGCGTGACCGGCACTTCGCGCCATTTGGTCCAGATTTCTTCGAGCTTGTCCGGATCGCGCACCGTGCCCATCATCACTTCGAGCGTTGAGCGCGGCACCATTTCGCCGTCGAGCTCGATCTTGCCGGTCTCGTAAGCGGCGCCCATGCGCGTGTTGATTTCAGCAAGCTCGCCGGCTGCGCCGGGCCGTGACGGCGCCGGCAGGTTCACGCCGAGTTTGATTGATTCAAGCTTGCGGCGAAGATCCTGCGGCAAATCGAGATCATTGTATCGCTTGGCCTCATTGGCGAACTGAACGCCTTTTTCGGTGAATTCTGTATCTGCTTTCGTCACCAGCCAGTTGGTGTCGAAGTTAATGTAAGTCGCCTGCACCCAGGCGACACGCGCGTAATATTCGCCATATTCGCGCGCCCAGTCTTCAACCTCGGCGACGAATTTCTCCGCTTCGGCGCGGGTCGGCGCAGCGCCGGTTTGGCTTGTTGTGTCAGCAGCGCCTAAGGCCGCTTCGGCAGATGTCGCATCGGATGAAGGCGCCTGGCTGCAGGCTGCAGCGAGCGCTAGAGCCGATACGGCGGCAAGGGCGCCAAGCGGGCGCGAAATCGTTCTTTTTGTCATGGAAACTCCCTAGGACAGCTTGTTGAGGGGATACTAACCGGGCAGGGGGCCGGACGCAAAGCGTCTCCGCTCAGACCTTTTGTGCGATGCGAATGGCGGCGCGGCATCCAAGTTTGATGACGGTCGAGAGAAGGTCATAACCGGGCGCTGATTGCGCGCCCTCGTCTTCGGCGGTCTGCTTATGCTCAAGTTCATCTTCGCGGAATTGGCGAACGGTCTCTGCAAGCCTGGGCTCTCCCGCTTCTAGCTCGCCGATTTGCGCTGCGTAATGCTTTTCGATCACATCTTCGACTGCAGAGGTGCAGGCCATAGCCGCCTTCTCGCCCATGAGAGCGGTCGCCGCGCCAAGTCCAAACCCTGCCGCATTCCAGAACGGCGCCAGCAAAGTCGGGCGGATGCGCCTTTCCGCCAGAAGTGCGTCAAATGTCGCAAGGTGCAGGGCTTCGCCGTCTTCCATCTCCTTTAACAGAGACGAGATGCGCGCCTTCTCCGGCAGCTTGTCGAATATAGCGCGCTGGCCCCGGTAAATGGCGACGGCGCCATATTCTCCTGCGTGATCGACCCGAAGCATTTCTGCGAGGCGCTCGCGGCGCGGCCCCGGCTTTTGCGGCGTGGTTTTTAGGGACACGCTCATGCTGTCTTAGCGTTTCGCGCGCCGCGCGCCGATCGCGTCTCCGTCAACGCAGCGAAAAAGGTGAAGGCGAAAAGGCCGGCGGAAGCAAGCAGATTGTACCCGGCCATGGACACGCCGAAAAACCGCCATTGCACATCCTCGCATGAAGGCGCGTCGGCTTTCTGACCTAGCGACGCGCCGAGATCTTTCACATCAATTCCGCCCAGCCCTGCGGCGCCCGAACAGATGGCTGGCCCCGGCCAATATCCGTACTCAACGCCGGTGTGATAGAAAGCAAGGCCGGTGCTGACGAGATAAACTAGCGCAACGGCGCCGACGGCCGCTGCCGCGCCCAGTTTCGATTTGAAAAACTTTGAGATGATCAGTCCGGCGACCGCCACAGCGAGCGCGGTCCAGTGCGCCTCGCGTTGATCGAGGCACAAAATGCATGGCGCCAATCCGCCAAATGTCTCAAATAAATGCGCCCCTGCGAGCAAGGCGCCGCTCATTAGCGCGCCTAAACTCAAAGCGCGTTCGGTCAAGGAGAGTGCGGTGAAGGCGGTTTTCATACCGCCAATATAACCGGAAAAGGCGGCGGTTTTCTAAGACGGATCGTCACATGCGGGCGCTATCCGGCGCCGCCCGTCACCCAGGCCTTTAACAGGTGCAGCGTCTCCGCGCCGAGAAAGACCAGGAGAAAGACCCAGATAAATCCGATTAACAGGCCGCCGACAAGCAAAAGGCCATCGCGCTCGATCAATCCGAGTGCAGCGATGGCGACACCAATGCCGGGCACCGTATTGGTCAATGGGAAAGGGGTCAGGATCGAGGCGATCGGAACGAGCAGTAACGCGCCGATAATTCTGAGCGCCGTTTGGCTCGTCACCGGGCGCAAGCGCGGGGTGGCGATGCGCTCGATCCAGCCGCCATACTTTTGTGCGCGCGTGAGCACTTTGGCGAACTCCGGAATTGAAAACCGGCGCGCGTTTAGTTTCTTAGGCAACCAGGGGTGACGTCCGCCCATGGCCATTTGCCCCGCCAGCGCCAGCATCGGGAGGGCGACAATTTGCGGCAGCACATATACAAAGGGAAGGCAGCACGGAAGCGCCAGCAGCAGCAGCAAGAAACCGAAAGCCCGCTCATCAAGGCGCTCGACAATATCGCCGAGCGCCGCTGTCTGCGTGACATCTTTTCCACCAGGGTTTGCAGGAACGTTCTCCGGCGCCACGGCGCGAAGCTCTTCTAGGATGTCCTGCAGCACGTATGTGGCGCCGCGCATTTTTGATTTCGCTTGTGTTTCCTGGGTCATTTTCCGCCAAATATATGCAGGCTCAAAATATGAGCGCGCAGAAGGGGATGAAGCTGTCGCCCGAGGATGTAGGGCGGTTCGCCGCGTCTAAACAGGGGGACTCGAAAAATCGTATTGTTATGGGGATTGCCAGCTTGACCGTGCGCCGCCGCCCCCTATCATGCGCGCCTTCCTGCGGGGCCCCTGTGGTGGAATTGGTAGACACGCCTGACTCAAAATCAGGTGCTGCAAAGCGTGCTGGTTCGAGTCCGGCCAGGGGCACCATCACTCATCAAAGACAAAGTCAGCAGCGGGCGCTCTTTAGCTTTTTCTGACGAACTCCGATTTCAGCTTCATGGCTCCAACACCATTGATGCGACAATCGATGTTATGATCGCCATCAACGAGGCGGATGTTTTTCACCTTCGTGCCAACCTTAACGACTTGCGACGACCCCTTAACCTTCAGATCTTTAATGACGGTGACGGTATCTCCATCCTGAAGAATGTTGCCGTTAGCATCGACGAACTCTGTGTTCGCCTCCTCCTCGCCTGGCGTCCATTCATGTGCGCATTCAGGGCAAACCAGCATCGCCCCGTCCTCATAGGCGAGGGCTGAGCCGCATTGAGGACAAGCGGGCAAACCGGACATGATGTTCCTTCATTGTGAAATTACGATGAGAAAAACCCCGCCGAAGCGGGGTTTTGCATTCTTGGTTTTCGGCTTAGCGGCGGCGCTTTTTCTTTTTGTTGCGGTCGCCGCCATTATTGTCGATGAAATTGTTGGTGACTTTCGGTTCAAGCCCATCGCGCAGGAAGATCGAAATCCCGCTATTGCCGACAATTTCATTGTCTTCGATGACGCCGTTGACGCCGAATGGAATGGCGACGCCGTCACCGCTGTTCTGGGCGATTTCATTGTAGCGCACGAGCGAGAGTTTTGCGTATTTGTCGAGAATGACGCCAGAGCCTTTGTTGTTGCGAATCTTGTTGCCAATCAGGCTCGCCGAGCCAAAGCCGGAAGATTTCACGCCGGAATCAAGATTGTCGAAAATTTCATTCCCCGAAATAACCACATCCGAACGGCTGCCGGATGCGATGTCCACGCCGACTTTATTCTGAAGAATTTTGTTGTCGATGATGAAGCTCTGTGACAGCGAGTGCGGCTGAGCGACGAAGACGCCTTCAGAACCCGCGCTGATGCGATTTTTTTCCAGCATCACCGTGCCGCCATTGATCTTGACTGCGGGCCGCACGCCGGAACCCAGAACGTCGCTTTCTTTAAGCGTAAAGACGCCGGCATCAACATTAATGCAGGCATCGGCGCCTGAGTTAATCTTGGCGGCGAACTGGACGTTGGCGACCACCGCATGGGCAGTGCCTTCTTTCGGCGCGAAATTGAGGCAGGTGGTGTTCATCGGCGCGGAGATCTCGACGCCGGATCCCGGGCCGCGGTCACCTTGAATAAAGACCGACTTCGTCAGATTGATCGACTCGTTGTAAACGCCGTGCATGACGTAAACGACGCCGCCTTCAGCGACATCGTCGATCGCTTTCGAAATGGTTTTATACGGACCGGGGCCGTTGACATCGACGATGATCTGCAAAGGCCCGTTCTTGTTTGAGCCGCTGCCGGTGGAGCCAGAAGAGCTTGAAGAGCCAGCGCCGGGTTCACGAATTGGAAAGCCGCCAAGCGACTGGGCGTGTGCGCTCGTCACGATCATACCGGCCGCCAGCAGGCTGCCGGCGCCGATTTTCAGCAAAGCCGGGGCGAAATGGTTCATCTGTGGTTGCGTCATCTCTTAACCCCCTACTGATTGTCGCGTGTGTATTCGAAGCTGAGCCGGCGTAACGCGTCATTGGCCGGCGTGTAGCCGAGCGCTGATGCGCGCGCGAGGTGGAACGCGGATTTGCGTTCATCCGGCGCCACTTCATTGAGACCCGTTGTGCCGTCACGGTAAACAACGCCGAGGGCGTAATGGGCGATGGCGAGGTTTTGCGCCGCCGCTTCCGTGAGCCAGCGAACCGCCTCCGTTCCATCTTGTTCAACGCCAATGCCGCGGACATGCATGATGCCATAGACATATTGCGACATTGGATGCTTGGCCTTGGCGGCATCGCCGAAGAGGTCGACTGTTTGGCGCGGCGTCAGCACGCCGGTGACAACGGACTGCTTTTCATCTTCGGTCTTGTCATAGTCGCGCGCGACCTGAGAATACTGGAAGCGGCGAATGGCGTCGCGGGTTGAAGGCCCAAGTTTGTTGTCGACAGTGCCGGCGCGGAAGCCAAGTGCGTTAAGCGAACGCTGGATCAGCTCAACATCAATATCCGAGACCGCTTCAAGAGCATCGGCCATCTTGATTTCTTCAAGCTCTTTCTTGACGCGCTCAAGCTCTTCTTGCTGGCGTGTTTTGCCGGTGTGCTCCGGCGGCAGCGGCGGCTGCCATTCCGCCGCCTTTTCAAGCGCGGTCTCGATTTCTTTCGGGTTCATCAAGGGCTCAAGATATTCATAAGCCGCGCTCGCTTCGCCGACACCGCGCTCTTTCGCCAAGGCGTACATTTTCAATGCGTTGGCGTTGTTTTTCTCTACGCCAGCGCCCTTTTGATACATCTCGCCCAAGCGATAAATGTCGTAAGGGCTGCCAGCCTCAAATGTTTGCGCGACCATGGCTTCGGCCTTGCTGACATCGCCGGAACTCATCCGAAAACGAATGTCAGTAAGCCGAGCTTCGGCGAGGATTTGCGCGTTCACCTCTTCTGCAGTGGGAAGTTGGTATGCGGAGAAGTCATGATACGCCGCCAGCGTGTACCAGAGCAGCGACTGCACGTTGTCCACCGGGATCTCTTCGAGCGGCGCGTTGGCGCCGCGAGCCGCTTCCAAAGGCTTGCCGGAGTATACATCGCCAAGAATTTTCTTGGAGCGAACATCGCCAGCGACTGCGAACCGGCGCCATAAATCGAGCGCCTGCGCATACTGGCCGTTCTTGTAGGCCTCAATGCCCGCCTCATAGGTTGCGTGGGCCGGACTCGCTGCGGCGAGCGCCAGCGCTGACGCGGCAGCCATAACGCCAAGCAGCTGGCGCGTTTTTTCAAACAGCATTTTCGGATCTCTTTTCATATCCCCGCTTCCCCTGACAGACTTCCGGGACGCCACTCGCGCCCCGGCGGCGCTAGACTGGACCTTGCGCGCCAATCCCTGCAGCGCGCCCGCCCGATTGCGCATTAAAGCACGCCTCGAGGCGTCTCTCCACATTAACCTTTACCATTCCTGAAATCAAAAGTCCGCCCCCTCAGCGTCGCGGCCCCGCTTCACAAAGCGCCGATCAGGCCGAATTACGCCGGATTTGAGCCCCGCGTGACCATAAAGACGCAAATCGGGCCCGCTTGGGACGCCTCATCGGCCTGGCGGACAGCCAGATGGCCGGCCTGGTGACAGAAATGCGGGATATCAATTGCGGCGATTGGATCGTCGGCCCGAACCAGCAGACGGGCGCCGGGCGGCAGCCGCCGCAGGCACGCCTCCATCCGGATGACCGGCATCGGGCAGCGATAGCCGCTGACATCAAGGACGAGGGGAGGGGGTGTTGGTTCGGTTGTCACGGCAGCCCTATACGACGCCCTGCAATAAAAGAAAAAGCCCGGCGCATGAGCGCCGGGCTTTTTCCTTCAGAACTGGCTGGGGCCTTAGTTCAGATTGAGCTGGAGCTCAATCCCGACCACCCGGCCCTTGGTTAGCGGCGAGAAGGTGCCGCCGCCCAGCGAAGCGGGCAGCTGCGTATCGCCGCCATGGTTCACTTCATGGAGCAGGTTTTTGCCGTAAAGCGACAGCTCAACTTTTCCATCCATCAACCCCAGCGCCACGCTGGCGTCGATAATGTTGAGCGCATTCAGCGTGCCGAGATTGTTGTCCGTGTAGAAGGACATATCACGATGAGAATAGCTGAACCGTGAGTTCACGACTATCGATTCGTTCAATGGAAGCGAGTGAACAAACCCAGCGCCGTACGTCCAAGGCACCAGACGGGGGATTTCCAACGCGAAATCAGTGGCGTCAATGACGCCGGTCGTGCCGTTAAGGTCCGCGAAGATTTTGTCATATTCGCCGTTCGTGTATCCAACATAGCCGGTAAGCAACAGGCTGTCCGTAACGGCAAACTGCCCCTCTGCCTCAAAGCCCCAGATTGTTGCATCGGCCGTGTTATCAATGATCTGAACGACGCCAGTCACCGGATCAGGCAGGTTGATTTCCCGCTGCATGCCGTTGATGTCGTTGTAATAGGCGGCGGCATTGAGTGTTGCGCGACCGCCGCCAGGCTGCACCTTCATGCCGATTTCGAAGGCGTTGACCTTTTCTTCGTCCCAAGGGCCAGGATTGAAGACGGTCGTTGAGGTGTTGCGGAAATTGTACCCGCCCGACCGCACGCCCTGAGTCCAATGGGCATAAACATTCAGCGAATCGCTTGCTGTCCACGTAACGCCAATCTTCGGCGTGAAGTTTGTCCAGCTTTCAGAATCCGCGAAGTCGACCGGGCACGTGCCGTCGACCACGCCGCAGCCGGGAACGCCGAATACGGTTGACGAAATATTGCCGTTGGCGCGGATATTCGCGATTTCAACATCTTTTTCTTCTTTCGTCCAGCGTCCGCCAGCAGTCAGCACCAATGCGTCCGACAGGCTGATGTCGGCTTGTCCAAACAAGCCCACAACATTGTGGTCCATGCGTCCGCCGCCAGAGAAATTCTGGAAGCCGCCAAGAATGAAACGCCGCTCTGTATACGCCACATCTTGCGTGAAGTAGTAGGCGCCGGCCGTTATGTCGACATTGCCGAAGGTGCCATTATAGCGAAGTTCGTTGGACCATTGATCTTGTGCGGATTCAGAGTTTGAATGGAACAAGAATAGCGGCGTTGCGTCGATATCGCCGCCTGTGGAGCCTGAGGTGTCGCGCCAGCCGAAAATGTTGGTGATGGCGCCGTCGCCAAACGGCACGTCGATTGTGGTTTCGACCGTCAGTTGATCGGCTTCTGTTTCGTAGAAGCCCGGATTGTCGATTGAGAACTCGAAGCTATCCCGATCAGCGCTGAAGAATGGGTTCATGCCGCCAAGGCCAGAGGCATGGTTTTGAGACGCCGGGCCATCGCCTTCACTCTCAAAGTGCTCATAGCTGACATAGAACTCGATTGAGTCGTTTGGGCGGAAGGTCAGCGATGGGCGAATGATCCAGGTCTTCGCCTTGCCAAAATTCGTAAAGGCGTCGGTGCCAGGCCCCAGGACCAATGGCGCGAGCGCGCCGTAAACGCTTGGTGCGATGGCGTTCGGAACCGGGCCGCCCAGATAGCGGCGGTGATAGCCCTGATCCTTGTTGTAATAGACGGAGATGCGAGCCGCGAGCACATCTTCAATGATGGGTCCGCTGATTGCGCCCATAGCGTAATAGTTCTCGCCAGTCGAACGAAGCCCGCTTTCAACGGCTGTTTTCATCGAGGCGTTAAAGCCGTCAAAGGACGGGCGCTTGTAATTCAACAGCACCGCGCCGCCGGTCACGTTGCGGCCAAACAGAATGCCTTGCGGGCCGCGCAGAACTTCGATTGATTCCAGGTCGAAGATGTCGAGCACGACGCCGCCGTTCTGTCCCAGATAAACGCCGTCTTTGAAAACGCCGACGGTCGGGTCAATCGCCGGAATTGATGAGTTGATGCCAAGGCCGCGGATTGAGAAGTTGGCAACGCCGCGCGTGGTGCCAATGTCATCGAACGACACGTTCGGGATTGATGTTGTTAGGTTCTGCAGATCGCGAACCTTAAGCGCATCGAGTTGGTCAGCGCCGTAAGCGGTGACAGCCAGCGGCACGTCCTGAACGTTTTCGGCGTCCTTCTTTTTGGTGCCGGTTACGAGGATGGTGTCGCGCAGCACGTCGACTGCAGATTGTGCGTGGGCCAGTGTTGGCGCCGCCATGGATGCAGCAAGCGCAATAGCAGATGTTCTGGCGATGAGGCCGAGTTTCATGAATTCCTCCCTAAATGTGGCGCGCCGGTAGTCCCGGCGTCGTAACGTATCGGTTCCCCATCCCTGATGGCGGATATCGACATTTTGCCAGCGTACATTAGCTGTAAAGTGCGTGTCTCAATGCGGAAATAGCAGTCAGCACGCGAGGTCACGCCCGGGTGTTGCGGAAATTCAACAATTTCGTGACGGCTGAGAGGCCAGCTCAGCCCTAATATGGTTAACGCCCGAACCGGTCGACAGCATCCTTCAGGGAGAATGGAAAGACGATGGTGTTGGTGCGGTCGCCTGCAATGTCCTGTAGCGAGTTGAGATAGCGCAGCTCCATGGCGCCGGGCGATTCTGCGAGCACTGTCGCCGCCTCAGCCAGCTTCGCGGCCGCTTGAAACTCGCCTTCAGCCAGGATGACCTTCGATCGCCGCTCGCGCTCCGCTTCGGCTTGCCTCGCGATGGCGCGGATCATCGAGGGGTCAACGTCCACGTGCTTGATTTCGACATTGGAAACCTTGATGCCCCAGGCTTCGGTCTGGTGATCGAGAATTTCCTGAATGTCCTTGTTGAGCTTGTCGCGCTCCTGCAGCATTTCGTCGAGATCGTGCTTGCCGAGCACAGACCGTAGCGTGGTCTGCGCCAGTTGACTGGTCGCGGCCATATAGTTTTCAACCTGAACCACTGCGCGCACCGCGTCGACCACGCGATAATAAATCACCGCATTGACCTTCACCGATACGTTGTCCTGTGAAATCACGTCTTGTGTGGGGACGTCATGCACCAATGTGCGCATGTCGATCTTGCGCATCTGCTGGATGAACGGGACGAGTATGACCAGTCCGGGACCGGCCGCTTTCCGGCCCACGCGGCCTAGCGTGAAAACAACACCCCTTTCGTATTCTCGCAGGATCTTGATCACGTTGACGAGAATGAAGAAGGCGAAGAAAACGAGTGGTGCGAGTAGGCCAAGGCTGCCCATGGAAATCTCCTTTTTCAAACGCCGAACGCATCAGGCGCGTTCTAGGCGGGAAGCTTTTTAACTTTCAGCGATAGTCCTTCAACAGAAACGATCGTCACCGCATCACCCGGCTGAAGCGCCTCTTTGGAAGAAGCGCGCCACAATTCGCCGCCGGCTGAAACATACCCCTTGTCGTCACTCCATTCCACGACTTCAGCGTGGTTGACATTCATGGCGTCCCCCACGCGAAAAGGCGTCTTCCACCGCATGAAGAAAAGCCCGTAAAGCTTGACGATTGCGACGAGAGCGAAGCCCGCAAAAATTGCGATGGCGAAAAAGCGCACGGGGTGGTCGGGCAGTCCGACAAAGTCAATCATCCGCCTACGCCTCTTTCGGCTGCAGCCCGCTTAGCAAGCCGCCAGCTTTCGCATGTTTGACCACCAGCACAAGCCCGTCAACTTCGATCACCCGCACGCGGTCGCCGCGAGACAGCGGTTTGTCGGCGCGCGCGCGCCAGCGTTCGCCTTCGATGACGACCCAGCCCTCCTTGCCGTCCCAGTCATCAACAACGCCTTCACGCTTGCGAATGGCCTCAGAGCCGATCATCGGGCCGTGGCTGCGCGAGCCGACCACGGCAAACAGGATAAGACCGAGAAAGGCGCCGGCGATCGCCATGATTGTTCCAATCACCGCCGCAGACACCCGGAAGCCTTCCGGAAAAACGATAAACAAGCCGAACCCAAAAACCGCAAGTCCGGCGAGCCCGACAAGACCGAGAGTGGGCGTATAGGCTTCGAGGAGGATCATTAGCGCGCCAACAATAATCAAAGCCAGGCCCAGTGCATTAAAGGGCAGAACCTGGAATGCGTAAAAGCCAAGCAGCAGGCAGACGACGCCGACCACGCCCGGAAAAATCGACCCCGGATTCCACATCTCGATTATGATGCCCGTCGTCGCGAGCGACATTAAAATCACGGCGACATTAGGGTCGGCGATCAAGCTGAGGATGCGCTCAACAAGGCTCGGCTCGACACGCTCAAGCCGAACATTTTCAGTGTTGAGTGTTTTCTCTCCTGATGCGACGGCAACCGTGCGGCCGTTCATTTGAGTCATCAGGTCGTCAATATCCGTGGCGATGATATCGATGACGCCCAACTCCAGCGCTTCATTAGCGGTGACGGATGCCGCATCGCGTACGGCGCTTTCCGCCCAGTCAGCGTTTCGATTTCGCTCTTCCGCAAGCGCGCGAATATACGCAACGGAATCGTTGATTATTTTTGCGCGCAACGCGTCGTTGGAAGAAAGCGGCGATGATGCAGTCCGGTCGCGATCTCGGGCGGATTCGGGCGCGCTATCACGCGGATCATCTAAAGTTTCTGCATCGGCGCCGCCTTGCGCCGCCTCGGGATTGCTCACATCGCGCGCATCTTCTGGGTCAGTTTTATTTTCATCATCTGGCGCGAAGCCCGGGTCGTTTTCGTCGAACGGGCTTTTTTCCGAAGGGGCGCCGCCAACCTCGACCGGCGTCGCTGCGCCGGTATTGGTCGCGGGCGCCATGGCGGAAACATGCGCCGAATACATGATGTAGAGCCCGGCGCTGGCCGAGCGCGCGCCTTGCGGCGAGACGTAAGTTGCAACTGGCGTATCCGAGGCAAGGATGGCCTTGATGATTGTCTTCATCGAATCCATTAGCCCGCCGGGCGTGTCGATTTCGAGGATGATGATTTCTTTGCCGGCGTCGGAAGCCGCCTGGATTTCCCGCTCAAGATATTGTGCTGTGGGCGGCGTGACCGCGCCGTTTAGCGTGAGGATAACGCCGGAGCGCGACTGATCGCCGTTAGTTTGAGCAAAAGCGCTCAACCCCAGCAAAATCAGCCCGAAAGCAAACAGTCCGGAAAAACCCCAAAGCCTTGCTTGTCGCGCCATTTCGCCCTCACCCCTGACGTGCATTAAAGGATGTAAGCTCGCGTGCGAGAGTTTCAATGTCAAAGGTTCCCTCAGCCCTCTCCGTAGAAGTGTCAGACTGAATCGCCATAAAAAAACCGGCCCCAAAAGGGCCGGTTTTAAAATCGCTGCTTGATCAAGCAATTAGGCGGTGTTTTTGCGCTTTCTTGAGGCAAATCCGAGGCCGCCAAGACCGGCTAACAATACGGGCAGAGCGGCCGGAAGCGGCACGTCGGAGATAGCTTCCAGATAAAATTCCGTATTCACATAGCGCAGGCCAAATGTGTTCGTATCTGTGAATTCCCCGGCGATTGCGCGCATTACCAGATCGGCGAATGTCGTCGTTCCAAAGACCACGTCGCCGCGTGCGGGCGAATACTGGAAGAAATAGACGAGCCCGTTCGAAGCATTAAGCGAGTTGTGATCGCCATCCCGGAACGACAAGGAAAGGAGGTCAAAATTTTGTCCGAAAAAGGTCAGGATGATTCCTTCGTTAGATCCCATTTCTCCGTCAATGCTGTCGTCGCTCGCGTCAGCGCACTCTGCTCCCGGAGCACCATTACCTGCAGCGCCGTCGAGCGCCCGGCAAACGCCAAGGCCGCCTGGCTTGCCGCCGGAAACATCGTCGAAATAGGGATTGTATTGAATGCTGCGGCTCCAGCCGCCAGAGCTTGCATTCAGTCCGCTATTCGATTCAAAACCGATGACGACACCGTCGCCAAAATCAATTGAAGATCCATTGGCGATTCCACCTTCATTGCCAGCGTCAAAGTCTGCAAAGCTGATCAGTTTCGCCGACGCCGGCGCAGCCATCAGCGTGGTGGCTGCAAAAGCGGCCATCAGATGCTTAATCTTAGAATTGTCCCCTTACTAAATACCCAGCCCGCGCCGCTGTGGTTTATACCGTCCATCTTACTCAATACCCGGCCATGCGGCTCAATGCTTTTATGATCGCGCCACGCCGCGCTCGTCAATAGGCGCCGCCACTGATATCGAGCCAACTCAGATTAGGACGGTTAATATGCAACCCGCACAGCAAGCGCTGCAGATTCATTCGCCCTGGGCGTGCGTCTGCGAGGAATTGTCAGTACGCAGCGATTTCAACTTCATAGCCTTCTTCCCGCAGATTCTTGATGATCCTGTCGAGATGGTCTTGGCCCTGCGTGTCGATCGTGACGTCCATGCAGGTCATTTTGGCAGGAAGGTCGGAATAGGTGCGGTGGTGGCCGACATCAATGACGTTGCCGTCTTGGCTGGCGATGATGCTCGCGACTTTCACGAGTTGACCCGGCATGTCGAGCAGCTGGACGCGCAGTCTTGCTAGGCGTCCTGAGCGCGCCAGATCACGCATCAGGATCATCGATAAAAGGCGCGCATCGATATTGCCGCCGCACAGGACCAGCCCGACGGTTTTGCCTTTGTAGCGATCCGAATCCGACAAAATGGCGGCAAGGCCAGCCGCGCCAGCGCCTTCCACCAGAAGTTTCTGCTCCATCATTAACATGGACAATGCGCGCTCAAGGGTGCGTTCGTCGACCAGGACAATGTCGTCCACGTTGTTGCGGACGATCTGACGCGTGGTCACCCCAGCTTCCTTGACGGCGATGCCTTCGGCGAGGGTATTGCCGCCGGTTTCGCGCGCGGCGCCATCGAGCGCGTTCACCATGGAGGGAAACAGCGCTGCCTGAACGCCGATGATTTGCGTGTCGGGTGACGCGTCTTTCACGGCGAGGGCCATTCCGGCGATCAGCCCGCCGCCGCCAATTGGGACGATCATTGCATCAAAGTCCGGCCCATCCTCGACCATTTCCAGCGCAAGCGTGCCCTGACCGGCAATCACGTCGGGATCGTCAAAGGGGTGAACAAAAACCAATCCGCGCTCACGCTCGATCTGCGATGCGGCCGCCTTGGCTTCATCGAAATCATATCCTGTCAGAACGACTTCGGCGCCGAGCGCACGCGTCTGACGGACTTTTACATCCGGCGTGGTGACAGGCATCACGATTACCGCTGGAATGCCAAGCAATTGCGCATGACGGGCCAGCCCTTGCGCGTGATTTCCGGCCGATGCGGTGATAACGCCGCGCGCACGGTCCCGCGTGCTCAACAGCAGCAGTTTGTTAAGCGCGCCACGCTCTTTGAAGGCGCCGGTATATTGAAGGTTTTCAAGCTTCAACCAAACGTTTGCGCCGGTGATCAGCGACAGCTTTTCCGCATGAACAAGCGGCGTGCGCGTAATCCGGCCCGCAATCCGTTCGGCGGCGGCGCGAACATCATTGGCGGAAGGCAGGCGGCCAATTTTTGGCGCGCGATTGGAGTCCATGGTTTTGTCTCTTGTCCAGCGTTATGTAGAGCGGGCGCGATCTTTTCGCGCCCGCAGCGAGATTCGGGTTTTGGCGCAAATGTTCAAGAAGGTCCATATTGGCAGTGGAAAATTATAAGCCGGAGCGTCTTTTTGAAAGTCTCGGTCGCGCCGATGGCGCCCCGTTCTATGATCGGGTCGAGCCTGCGGCGTTTCCCCAGCACATCATCCGTTATCGAAATGAAGGCTGGGCGGCGCGCGTCGGGCTTGACGAGTTGAGCGATGAGCAATGGGCCAGTCATTTCGGAAAGTTCGAACCGCTGCCCGATAGCTTCACTCAGCCGCTCGCGCTGCGATATCACGGCCACCAGTTCCGCAGTTACAATCCTGATATTGGCGACGGGCGCGGTTTCCTGTTTGCGCAATTGCGGGATGATCAGAACCGGCTCCTCGATCTCGGGACGAAAGGATCGGGGCAGACGCCTTATTCGCGTTTTGGCGACGGACGACTGACGTTAAAAGGCGGCGTGCGTGAAGTGCTGGCGACGGAAATGCTCGAAGCGCTCGGCGTTTATACGTCAAAGAGTTTCAGCCTGATCGAAACCGGCGAAGCGCTGCATCGCGGCGACGAACCTTCCCCGACGCGATCTTCGGTGCTGGTGCGGCTGTCGCATTCGCATGTGCGCTTCGGCGCGTTTCAGCGGCTCGCTTATGTAAAGGATGACGCGGCGATCGGTGAGCTGGTCGATTATTGCGCCGCCAATTTTTATCCGGACATCGCTTTATTGAATGATGATGCGCGCATCATTGCGATCTTTGCGCGCGTCGTTGAGCGAACGGCCCGGCTTGTGGCGCAATGGATGGTGGCCGGATTCGTTCACGGTGTGCTGAATACGGACAATATGAATGTCACCGGGGAAAGTTTTGACTACGGTCCTTGGCGTTTTGCGCCGACAGCGGATCCGAATTTCACGGCTGCGTACTTCGATCAGACGGGGCTGTATGCGTTTGGCAGGCAGGCGGAGGCGGGCGCATGGAATCTCGCGCAACTAGGCGGCGCGCTATCGCGGATTGCCCCTGCTGAAGCGTTGAATGATGAATTGCAGACTTATGCAGAACACTACGAACAGGCTCTTTCAAATGCATTTTTTCGGCGATTGGGCCTGAAGCCGCCGAGCGAGAACGGGTTCGATTTTGTCGCCGATCTCTTGCGCTGGATGACCGAAACCGGCGCGCCCTTCGAGCAGGTTTTCTTCGACTGGTTCTGCGGCGCAGCGTCAACCAAACGGGCGGAGCAGAGCCCCGTGGCTGAGTTATACGAGCAGGAGAAATTTGCGCCTGTCCGCGCAGCGCTGACGGGCTATTCCGCCTGCCGGCCGGAACGGCTCGATCACGCCTACTTCAAGGGCGCGCGGCCCTGCACCATGCTGATTGATGAAGTGGAAGCGATCTGGGCGTCAATCGCGGAGAATGACGACTGGTCGATGTTTGAAGGAAAACTCGCAGCCATCGCGCAAATGCGCGATGCCTATGGGTTCGAGGCGTCGGCGTTTTCACGCTTGCCAAGCGAAGCTTAACCGGACAGTCTCACCGCAGGCGACGGGAGGGGCTTCTCATGCAAAGAGTGTTCATTGGACTGACGGTGTTTTTCGTTTCGGGATGTTTGCCGACGAGTCAGCCAAATCAAATCATCGTTGATGGCGAAGCGACGCTGGCTGTTGAGCCGGAAGTGTTTTCACTCACAGCGGCAGTCCGCTCCCGCGGCGATAGCCACGCGGAAGTCCTTGCAGATATTGCAGGCGCAGTGGCGAGAATTCGCGAGAGGTTTCCTGCGCTTGAAGGATTGACGCAACTTTCCATAGACGCGTCCGCCGCGCAGATCATTCCCATCCTTGATCGCAAATGCGTCGACGAAGCTGATTACAGAACCCGTGACGCGTGTCCGGTAGGCGGATATTTCGGCGCCATAGAGTTCGCGGTAGAAGGAGCGCCTGCGAGCCTTTCCGGCTCGGCAATATCGTTTCTGTCAGAGCTTGGTGCCGAGAGCGTCAGCCTTTCGCGCTATTCGCTGATCGATTTGGAATCCGCGCAAAAAGTCGCGCTGGAGGCTGCGGTAAAGGACGCCAGGACAAAAGCCGAGAAAATCGCGGCGGCTTCCGGATCAGCCATTTCTAGCCCAATCCGAATTCAATATGGATCAGGCTTTTCTCGCGATGATTACTACGGAGATCAGGAAAATCTCTCCCGTCCGATGTTGGATGTCGCTTCGCCCGAAACAGCACAGCCGGAAATCGACCTGAATCTCGATCCGCAACCGATCAAAATCCGAGCGAAAGTCGTCGCCGCCTTTGAAATCGAATAGCGGCTAGTCGCGAGCTGGAGCTTCCAGTTTTTTGACGCCGCGTTGCAGGACGCAAAGGCTCGCCAGCGTCACATTCGCGCCGATAAAGCCGAAAATAATCCACTCAACCAGGCTAAACATCTCAAAAACGCCAACGGACATAATGAGGCCCTCCATCCCGATAAATTGGATTTTTCGGCAAAGAGATGAAAATTTTGCCTAGTTTTTCAGGGCCTTTGGCTAACGCGCCGGTAACCGGACAAAGCCCTGATTTTACGCGTTTTCCGGTTGTTTCCGGCTTTCGGGCTTGTTTCCAAGCCGGGTTTTTCCAGCTAACATCATTTTCTTGCTGGGCCGGGAGGGGCTGGTCCGGACCTTTTGGGAAGTCGTGAGGGGTCGATGACGTCCGAAGTCGTGTTGATGAACCGTCAGGCGGTGGCGATGGCGGCGGACAGCGCCGTGACCATCTCCGGGGACCGGTATCTAAAGACCTATAATTCCGTGGATAAACTGTTTCCGCTGGTCGATGGCCAGCCGATCGCAGTGATGATTTATAATAATGCGGAAATCATGTCGACGCCGTGGGAAACCGTGATTTCTCTTTATCGCGAACAGGCGCGCGGACGCTCGCTCGACACGGTCGCCGCCTATGCTGACGATTTCATGGAATTTCTATCGGGCAACCCAGACCTCTTTCCCGCCGAACATCAGGACACGGAATTTTTTAAAGTCGTCGCTGTTGTCTTTACGGTGCTCGCCGAAGAATTCGACTTTCAAGTGCAAAAATTTAGTCAATCCCATGCGGGCGGCGTGCGCGATCACGTCGCGTCGATTTTTGAGTTTGTCGTTGGCGAGATGCATTCCGATTATCAGCGCTGTCCCGACGATTCACCGCGCGGCGATTTGCCGTGCTTTCCAAAAGGCATGGCTGAGCAGGTGCGCCGCCGTTATGGCGGCGAGATCGAACAGCTGATTCAGAGTCTCGTCGGATCGTTAAAAAATGAGTATCCGGGACTGGCGGTAACAGAGGAGACCGTTGGACGCCTGCGTGAAATCGCTGTCTTTGCCGTGGTGAAGGATGCTTTCTTTGAGCATTACACAGGCGTTGTGTTCGCCGGCTTTGGCGCCAAGGAAAAATTCCCGTCCATGCGTTCCTATCTTGCGTCGTCCGTGGTGCTTGGAATCTTGAAGCGCAAACGCGACCGTCAGGCCGATATCGGCGCCGACTCAGGGCCGGTGTTCCAGCCCTTTGCGCAAGACCGGATGATCCGGACCTTTCTGACCGGCATGGACCAGTATCTGAGGATGTTTGTCTATTCCGAAACATTGAAGCTGTCGCGCGGATTGGTCGCCGATATCGTTGGCCGCACGCCCAATCTTAATGACGCGCAGAAAAATGCGATCTTCCGCGATTACAGTAACAATAATCTCGGCGTCGCCATCAACGAGTTTTTCCGCTCTGTCGATAATTATCAGTATGCGGTGCACACCCGCCCGATATTACGTGCGATCAACTCGCTGCCGAAAAAAGAGCTGGGAGAAACGGCTGCATCGCTGATCAAGCTAAACTCGTTTCAGCAGAAAGTGATGCACTCGGTGGAGACGGTAGGCGGACCAATCGACGTCGCCGTCATTACCCGCAATGGCGGGCTTGAGTGGAAACGCGAGAAGGCGGAGCTTTAGGAGAGGCCCATGAGTGAACGACTAAAGCAAATCTGGTCCGGGTTTTCCAGCGCCACTACGCGGCATCTAACCGGGCGCGGGGTTGATAATATCCTTGTGCCGCACCGCACTGATTATTCACCGGTTGATGCGGCTCACCTGCCGGAAAATTTCTCAACCCCCGCCTCTGCGGCGTTCTCTGCGCTGCGCGAGAATCTCTCAAAAAAAGAAAAGAAGTTCGCAGGCAAGAAGCGCCATGACGCATCACTGCCCAGTGAGGCGGAAGATTTCGTTGCTGCTACGGCGTTTTCCGCTTCGGGTGACGATCTCATTCGCGGTTTGCGCGCAACAGCCATGCGAGTTGAGCGTCCGGAGCTTGATTACGAGGCCTTCCTTGAATCCCGAGAAGGCCGTGCGCATTTCAAGAAGCACAAGCGCAAAAAGCGCTTCGGCCTCTTTTAGCCGCTGAATTAAAACCACTCATCGTGATTGTTTGCTCTCCTGCTTGAAGCCGGAGCGTGTCGCCCCATGTTTAATTCGGAACGAAGGGAGACACTTCATGATTGTCGCCACTACTGATTCTGCGCCGGGCCGCGAGGTGACAACGAGCCTCGGCGTTGTTGCGGGTGAAGCTATTCTCGGCGTGAATATTTTCCGCGACCTTTTTGCGGGCATCACAGACATTCTCGGCGGGCGCTCACAGGGCTATCAAAAAGCGCTGCGAGAAGCGCGAGATCACGCTATGCGCGACATGGAAGAAGAGGCCGCGCGTCTCGGCGCAGACGCGGTCATCGGCGTCGATATCGATTATGAAGCGGTGGACACGCAAAAAGGCGCGATGCTGCTCGTTTCCTGCAACGGCACTGCGGTCAAATTGCGTTAACGCTTTAGTGGCTTTCGGATTCGCCGTGCTCTTCAGCAGCAGGCTCTTCATGTCCGGAGTCTTCAGTCTCTTCCATGGGCGCTGCGGGCGCAGGGAATGGCGCCGGATCGGCGGATAATGTCGACAGAAAAGCGAGAATGTCTGCGCGCTGTGCAGGCTTGGCGAAACGCTGCGCCATGGCGGTGCCGGGAATGTAGTCGGCTGAGTTGGTCAGGAAATGATCGAGACGCTCATAGCTCCAGACCCCCCCCGCAGCTTTGAGCGCGCCGGTGTAATTAAATCCCGGCTCGCTGGCCAAGGGGCGGTTGACGATGTTCCACAAATTCGGGCCGGTGCCGTCAGCGCCGCCCTGTTCAAAGGTGTGGCACGACTTGCAAAGCGCTGCGCGGCGCTCCCCGCCGGAGATGCTGGCATTGGCGAGCAACGTGCCGAGGTCGGCGACGGGCGCTTCTTCCTGCGGGGCGGTTGTTTCAAGTTCAATGTCGCCGCCATAAGCGAGGTGCAGTTCGCCCTCATGTCCGCCGCCATGATGTCCGCCAGAGCCGGTCAAGGCGGCGGTCAGCTGCGGAAGGCCAAAAATCAGCAATAAGGCGGCCAGTGCGGCGCCAGCGATTTTGTTGCCCAATAGAGGATCTTGCATGTGACGGGTCCCGTTTGGCCGGCCCGTTTGAGGGCGGGAAACTGATCAAATTCCGCCGGTTTCTAACGGTCTTCATGGGGCTGTGCAATGCGGGCGCTCCCCATAGCGGGCGCGGCCTTTGGGCGCGGGGACGCGCGGCTCTCGGTGTAATTGCCCTTACGGCTCGCATTGTGCATAAGCCCGAGCGGCCCTTTTGGGATAATTCAGGAATCCGTCATGTCAGAGTCAGCCGCCGGGAAAACCAAACACATCGCCTATCAAGGCGAACCGGGCGCATTTTCTGAAATGGCGTGCCGCCGTTATGCGCCGGATTTTGAGCCCTTGCCTTGCGGCGCCTTTGATGAGGCGGTCGAGGCGGTGGCGGAAGGGCGCGCGGACCGCGCGATGCTGCCGGTCGAGAACTCGCTGGCGGGTCGGGTCAGCGACATTCATCATTTGTTGCCGCGCGCCGGGCTTCACATCATTGCCGAGCACTTTCTCCCCGTAGAGCACCATTTGCTCGCCAAACCCGGCGCGAAATTTGAAGACATTAAAGTCGCACGATCTCATCCGGTGGCGTTGGCGCAGGTTCGCAATTATTTGCACGCCCATAAAATTCGGCCCGAGACGGCGGGCGATACCGCTGGCGCCGCGCGCCGCCTTGCGGAATCAAATCACATGGATGAAGCGGTGGTCGCATCGGAACTTGCGGCTGAACTTTACGGCCTCAATATCCTTGAACGGAACATCGAAGACGCCGATCACAACACTACACGCTTTCTCGAAATGGCGAGCGAGCCCATGGACGCCGGTCCCGATGATGGCCCGGTAGTGACGAGTTTCATCTTTCAGGTGCGCAACATTCCAGCGGCGCTTTACAAGGCAATGGGCGGCTTCGCCACCAACGGCGTCAACATGACCAAGCTGGAAAGCTATCAGCTCGAAGGCTCGTTCAGCGCGACCATGTTCTACGCAGACATTGAAGGCCATCCGAGCCATGAGCCGGTGCGGCTGGCGCTTGAAGAGCTGAGTTTTTTCTCGTCATCGCTAAAAATTCTCGGAGTCTACAAAGTTGCGCGGGATCGAAACGCCTAGGAATTTGTTTTCGCCCATTGTTCGACCAGTTGCCGTGCAATGGTGAATTTGGGCGGCACGTTAAAGTCGCGCTGTTCGCCGTTCAGCACCGCGATGATATCTGACTTGTCGATCCATCGCGCTTCTTCGATTTCTTCCTTGTCCGGATTAAGGGTGCGGTCCTGAGCATCGGCGATAAAGCCCATCATCAGCGAATTGGTGAAGGGCCAGGGCTGCGAAAACTGATAGCGCACATCGGTCAACGTCACGCCGGCTTCCTCGAACAATTCGCGCTTGGCGCATTCTTCCGGGGTTTCCGCCGCTTCAACAAATCCCGCCAGCGCCGACAAAAATCCCGGCGGAAATTGCGGCCCGCGGCCCATCAGGCAGGCATTATTATGAGTGGCGAGGACAATCGCGACAGGATTGGTTCGTGGAAAATGGATTTCCTCGCAATTGGGGCATGTGCGTTTGGCGCCGCCCAGTTGCGCCGATGTTTCATGCCCGCAATTGGCGCAGAATGCATGTTTGCGATGCCATTCGAACAGCCAGCGCGCCTGACCAACAATTGCAAGATCGTCGCGCGTGAGCGCGCTCGCGGCCATGCGCAGCGGCGCATACTCGCCGATATCGGCAAAGGTCGCAGCCTCCGGTGTTTGAGCAGAGCCTGAAGCGTCAACACCGAAATAGGCGCAGTCGTTTTTCAACCCCAGGAAAACCACCAGCGCATTGCTGGGAAATTCGGGCAGCGCCGCTGTAGACAAAAAAGCAGCCTTGCCGTCCGCCATCAACGGATCGCCGCGCCACAAGGGAATGACGACGCTGTCTGCATCTGCCAGCCTAACCTTGAGGAATGCGGATTGATCTTTTTCGTTGTTGATGCGCGCGAGCGGGTTGTTCGCGAACCAGTTGGGATTGTCGCTAATTTTCATGCCTGCTTTTGTGGCAAGCGATGAACGCCTAGGCAAGTCTCATGCGCTGCCCGGCTTGCCGAAGAATCCTGTCAATGTGGCGACGGCGTTGCGGTGAATGAACAGAATCACCAGCGCCAGCGCCCAGCTTGCACACGCCGAATAGAATAGCGCGCCAGAGAATTTGGTTGGCGTATCGCCGCTCCACTCCACAGGGGTTTGAATGCCGAGCGGTGTGAACAAGTGGAAAGTGATCGCCCCGCTCATAATCCCGAGTGCGATGAGCGCGCCGAGAAATTGCGACGGCGCGATGAGCGTGCGTTTGTTCGCCAGCAAAAAGACGACAGGCAAGCCAATCAACAAGAGCGAAGCCATTAATTCACCGAGACCGATAATCCACGGCCCTGCCGGGTAGAACAAGTCAACGCCGGACCATTCGCGCAGAGTTGTAAAAATATGCTTCGGCGTTGGATGCCCGGTGAACTTGAAACGCAATGAATCCAGAAAAATTCCCGAGATGAAAAGCCCGCCAGCCCATGGAAAAAGTGAGATAATGCGATTCATGTGTCGCCCCTGATTGCCCTGTCGAAGAGATTTCGGCGGTCCTATCATAGGGCGCCTCGCCCTCCGCATCACAAGCTTCCCACTTGCAATCACGAAGCTGAGCGCAGATATAAGGCGGCGGAAGGCTGGCGGACGAGCTTCTCGCCAACCTGGTCAGATCCGGAAGGAAGCAGCCACAACGAGTTTTGAGCGCGGGTCGTTCAGTCTTCCACCTTGATTTTCCGACAGCTTAGTCATTGTTTTCATTGCCATGCTTGGGGACGTGCGCCCGTTCTTGGAGAATTTTCTTGACAAAATGTAAAGTAGTATATACATTATGGAAAGTAAAGCAGACAGGAGGTGGCGCATGTCTTTTCGGGAATTGAGTTCGTGGATTGTGCTTGTCGCAATGCTGTGGGTTTTCGGCAGCTATGCATTTGAATTGCGTGAGGCGGAGAGCTTTGGCGCCGGAACGACTGCAGCGATGTTTGGGACGATTATCGGATTCGTGGTGATCGTGGTGATCGCACATATTCTGGTGGCGATTTTCGCCGCGAGGTCAGGTGATGAAGCTGCCGACGAGCGCGACCGGCGCATCACCCTCCGCGCTGAAGAGGTGGCGGGTTTTGTGCTTGGGGCATGGGCGCTGGGGGCGCTCGCTGTCGCGCTGACGCAAGGATACTATCTTGTCGCCAACATACTCTTTCTCGGGCTTGCAGCATCGGAGATCGCAAAGAATGCATTCGAGGTTTTCTTGTACCGCCGAGGATCCTGATCAGGCATGGGAAAAACCCCGATCAGCAATCGCATTCGCGTCCTGCGCGCCGAGCATGGCGATATCTCGCAAAGCGACCTCGCGGATCGCATCGGCGTCACCCGCCAGACCATCGCCGCCATCGAGAAGGGCAAATACGCCCCCTCGCTTGAGGCGGCGTTTCGCATTGCGGCGGTTTTCGGCGTTTCGTTCGACAAGGTTTTCCAGTATCAGCGCGAGGCGGACGCGGCCTTTCTGAAACGCCAGAAAACTCCGGTGAAAAAGGACGGTTGAGGCGGGCGCGCCGCCCAGCCATACTCGCCGGCGTGAGGTTTGGGTTAAATGGCGGATAAGGAAAAATCGCAGGACAAGAACGGCGGCGCCTATCAGGTGCTGGCGCGCAAATATCGTCCGCAGAATTTTGAAGACCTGATCGGCCACGGGCCGATGGTGAAGACGCTGAAAAACGCCTTCGCCGCGAACCGTATCGCCCATGCTTACATTCTGACCGGTGTTCGCGGAGTGGGGAAAACCACGACCGCTCGCATTCTCGCCCGGGCCCTGAATTATTTCGGTCCCGATGGCGTGGATAATGGCCCGCAAATGGAGCTGAGCATCGAGGGCCGCCACTGCAAGGCAATTGCGGAATCGCGCCACCCAGATGTGATGGAAATGGACGCCGCCTCGCGCACCGGCGTCGGCGATATTCGCGAATTGATTGAGGGCGTGCGTTACGCGCCGATTGAAGCGCGCTACAAAGTCTACATCATCGACGAAGTTCACATGCTGTCGACGGCGGCGTTCAATGCGCTGTTGAAAACGCTTGAAGAGCCGCCGCCCCATGTGAAGTTTATTTTCGCCACGACGGAAATCCGGAAGCTTCCCGTAACCGTGCTGTCGCGCTGTCAGCGTTTCGATTTGCGCCGCATCGACCCGGAAGTGTTGACCGATCACCTGTCGACCATCGCTGATAAGGAAAACGTCAAGATCGATCGCGACGGATTGTGGATGATCGCCCGCGCCGCTGAAGGGTCGGTGCGCGATGCATTGTCGATCCTTGATCAGGCGATTGTTCAGCATGCGGCGCAAGGCGGGGACATCGTTAGCGCCGATATGGTGCGCGACATGTTGGGTCTGGCTGACCGGTCCTCCGTATGGTCGCTCTTGGAAGCGGCCATGAAGGGCGACGCGAAATCGGCGCTGGAAAATTTCCGCGCACAATTCGATTCCGGCGCTGAGCCCGCGCAAATTCTGCGCGACCTTCTCGACCTCACCCACTTGCTGACGCGGATCAAGGCGGCGGGCCCCTCTGCTGCAAGCCACGGCCCGGCCGGTGAAGCCGATGCAGAGCGGGCAAAAACGCTGGCGGGCGGGCTTGAAATAAATGCACTGACCCGCGTCTGGTCACTGCTGATGAAGGGTCTGACGGAAACGCAAATGGCGCCGGACGCCGCCGCCGCTGGCGAGATGGCGCTCATTCGCTTGTGCTTTGCTGCAGACCTGCCGACGCCGGATGAGGCTTTGCGCGCCTTAAAAAAAAATAGTTCCGGCGGCCCGGTAAGCCGCGAGCAGAAATCGGCGCCGTCGCGCGCGCCGAGTGAAGCGCGCGACGTTCATGTGGGCGAAAAAAAAGCCACTGTGCAAATCATCGACATCCAGCCGCCGCTCTCGCAGCGTCCAGCGGACGGCTCGCCCTGGCTGCGCGCCTTTGCAGATGTGGTGCGCCTCGCCGGTGAAAAGCGCGACGCGAAACTGCGCACTGAGCTAGAATCCTATGTGCATATCATTTCGTTCGCCCCGGGGCGGATCGAGCTGCGCCTGCATGACGATGCGCCTGGCGATCTCGCCAATCGGCTGACCCAGCGCTTGAAGGAATGGACCGGCAAGGCGTGGATCGTCTCCGTCACATCGGAACATCAGGGCGAGGAGACCCTGCGCGGCGCGCGCGAGCGCGAGGTGATGGATCACCCCATGGTCAAACGCGCGCTGGAACTCTTTCCGGGCGCCGAAGTCACTGCGATCCGCGAGGCGGAGAACGCAATGGCGCCCGCCCCCGACGAGATCGAAGAGGACGCGCCCATCGACCCCGATGACGAAGCGGTGGCCGATGCCGTCGCAGCGCGCAAAGAAACAGGAAAAGCGTAATGGACTTGAATGAGCTGATGAAACAGGCCGGGCAAATGCAGGCCAAGATGAAAGAGATGCAGGAAAAAATCGCCGATCTTGAGGCAACGGGCGAGGCCGGCGCCGGCATGGTCAGGGTGGTGTTGAACGGTAAAGGCTACGCCAAAGCCGTCGCCATTGAACGCTCGCTGATGAAGGAAGGCGACGCGGAAATCCTCGAAGACCTCATTGCCGCGGCGATCAATGACGCCAAATCAAAACTCGAAAAACAGTCCGAAGAGCAGATGAAAAACATGACCGCGGGCATGCCGCTCCCGCCCGGCATGAAGCTGCCGTTTTAGGGCTTAACTCCCCATGATTCCCGATTATCAAACTTTGATGAAGCCAGTGCTGGTTTCCGCGTCGCAAGGCGAAAGGAGTATTCGCGATGTTATTCTTGACATCGGCCAAATACTCAACTTGACCGAAAATGAATTGAATGAGACGCTGTCTAGCGGAAAGGAAACGGTGCTCGCGAACAGAGTTCATTGGGCGAAGACATATTTAAAACAAGCCGGGCTAGTCGAGTATACGAAACGCGGTCACTTCGCGCTAACTGAACGAGGTAGGCAAGCTCTCCATAGTGACAGAAAAATCGATAATTCGTTTTTGAAAGAATTTTCTGAATTTCGTGACTTTCAATCTCGATCAAAAGATTCAACGGCTTTGGAAGAACAAGATTTCCCTCAAGAAATTGAGGCAACCCCGGATGAAATCATTCGTTTGGAATTCAAGAAACTGCAGAATACTCTTGCGGCGGAATTGCTTGACAAGGTTCGGCGCGCAACCCCGCGATTCTTTGAGGCTCTTATTGTCGACTTGCTAATTGCCATGGGGTACGGGGGATCCATTGAGGACGCTGGACGTTCTCTTGGGCAGTCCGGTGATAATGGTGTTGACGGCGTCATCGACCAAGACGCATTAGGCGTCGATCAAATTTATTTGCAGGCGAAACGATATGCTGATGGTAATACTGTTGGGTCTGGCGCTATTCGTGATTTTTTTGGCGCCTTAAACATTAAACGGGCGCAAAAGGGAATATTCTTCACGACATCCGCGTTTACCCCGTCAGCAATTCAAACGGCCGAATCTCTGGGGTCTAGAATTGTGCTGATCGACGGAAATCATTTGGCGAAACTGATGATTAGATATGGAATTGGTTGTCGTACTGAAGAGACATTTCATGTGAAAAAACTCGACGAAGATTTTTTCGAGCTGAGTTAGCATGCCCGCATCCCCCATCGGTCCCGAGTTACAGCGCCTCATTGATCTCCTTGCAAAGATGCCGGGGCTGGGACCGCGCTCGGCCAAGCGCGCGGCGCTGTATCTTTTAAAAAAACGCGAGCCGGTGATGCGTCCGCTCGTCTTCGCCCTCGATGATGCGGCGAACAAAGTCAAAGCTTGCGCCGTCTGCGGCAACTGGGATTCGATTGATCCCTGCGCCGTCTGCGCCGATACGGATCGCGACTCTTCCGTCCTTTGCGTGGTTCAGGATGTGGGCGACCTCTGGGCGCTGGAACGCGCCGGCGCGCACAAAGGCCGCTATCATGTGCTCGGCGGGTTGCTGTCGCCGCTTGACGGCGTCGGTCCCGACGATCTCCATATGGGCGCGCTCGTCGCGCGCGCCAAGGAAGGCTTGCTCAACGAAATCGTGCTCGCCTTGCCGTCCACCGTCGATGGTCAGACCACGGCGCATTATCTGACCGAACATCTTGAATCCTCCGCGATCAAGGTGACGCGTCTGTCGCAAGGCGTGCCGGTCGGCGGCGAATTGGACTATCTTGATGAGGGGACGCTTGCCGCCGCGATGAAGGCAAGGCGAAGCTTTTAAAAAACCACTTTACTCCAAGTAACGTCTGCCTTTCGTTTATTCCTGCGTCATTGCGGCCTCCGAGCCGCAATCCAGTTGACCACTCAACGCTTGTGAGTGGATCCTGAATCAAGTTCAGGATGACGGCGCGGCATTTTCAGGCGGAAGAAGTTTCTCGCATCGAGGGACGAAGTGGAATTTCGCTCAATACCCTTCGTGCACACAGTGCAAAAGCCGCGAAAGAAAGCATGGCAGAGATAGGCAGCCAAACAGGCCCTGGCGCCAGCAGCGGAAGAGCCCACAGCGCAATCAGCGCCTGTTTCTCAAGCTTCAGCCAGCCACCTTCGATCCCGAGCTTGGCGAGCATCATGAGCGCAGCGATGAAAATCGGTGCTTCGTAATAAAATGCATAAGGCGTCGCCAGGGGCGCAGCGGCGAGCAGTGCGATCAGGCGCAATTCCCAAGATGTTGTGCGCCGCCAAACGAGAAACACAAAAGCAGCGAGTGCGGTTGTCGCCAAGGCTTGCGTCAACGCGGCGATGGTTGCGGGCGCGCCCAGCGTCATGGCGAATCCGTAGGGTGAGATCAGTTTGTGATAAGGAAAAATCGCTTCGCCCATACGCGCGCTTTGCGCCGAAAAGGCGTCGAAAAATGCAACCCAGGCTTCCGCGCCTAAAACGATGAAACTGAGCGCAGCCAGCGCAACGCCTGTGACCGCGGCGGCGCCAAAAGCGCGCCAGCATCCGGCGGCGGCGAAGGCTACAGGGATCAACAAACCGAGCTGCGGCTTGATCGTCAGCAACCCTGCGGCGATCCCCGCGAGCATTGGGCGCCGGTCCGCCCATCCTGCAGCAAGCACAAGCAATGCAGCGGTGATGAATCCGATTTGCCCGGTGAGCCATCCTTGAAAGGCCGCAGCAGAAGCCAACGCAATAAGCAGCGGAAGCTTTGCCCGCCATAAGCTCAACATGGCGGCGCCAAACATGGCTGTTGTCGCCGCCATCCACGCCCAAAGGGCGGGCAGGTATGGAAGCGCCGCCAAGGGTGCGAAAAGAAAATAGATCGACGGCGGATAGACCCAAAAAAGCGAAAACCCGCCGCGCGACGGAAAGGCGCCGTCAAGGCGCACATTCAAAGCGTCCGGTTGATATAGCGCCGCAGCGCCGTCAGCGAATAAACTCTTGGCCGCGGTCCAGAACACAACGAAATCACCGCCGACAACAGACTTGTCGGGCGTCACAAAATTTTGAGACGTTAACAGCGTCGCCACATGAATAAGGGTGTAGAGGCCGAGCGCCGCCATGGCGGCGATGCGTAGCGTGGCGGCGGACGGGTTGAGGAACAGCCCGTGCAGCAAGGGAAAGCGCCCGGCGTAGCGTGCGGGGTTAGGGGCTTTTTCCGGTACTGTCGGGCTGATGGTCATATCTTCCACGCGTTTACCACTAGGAAATAAAGAAAGGTTTAGTTTGGGGCTGGTTAACCAATTCCGACGGAAGGCGCGGCGATAATGACAAGCGATCTCCCCAAAGCGAGCCTGATCCCAAGAGCTGAGTCAGCACCGGCTCTACTGTCTATTGTCTGCCCCGCTTTCAATGAGGCGGCGAACATCGTTGCGTTTCACAAAGCAGTGTCAAAAACCATGCGCCGGCTCGCGCAGTCGTTTGAAATTGTATTCGTCAATGACGGCAGCAGCGATGAAACGCTGACCTTGATGCGCGAATTGCGCGCCGTTCATCCGAATACGACGATTGTCGATCTTAGCCGGAATTTCGGCAAGGAGATCGCCCTTTCCGCCGGGCTTGATCATGCGCGCGGCGACGCAGTCGTTATCATTGATGCGGATCTTCAGCACCCGCCACAAGTCATTGAGGAAATGATTGCCGGCTGGCGCGAAGGGTATGAGGTCGTGTATGGACGCCGGCGCGGGCGAGGTGATGAAACATGGATGCGCCGGATGACGGCAACAGCATTTTATAAAATTCTGAACCATATGGGCCGCGCGCCGATTCCCCCCAATGCCGGCGATTTTCGCTTATTGAGCCGCAAGGCGGCAGATGCTGTAAGGTCGTTGCGTGAGCATCACCGGTTTATGAAGGGTGTCTTCGCCTGGGTCGGTTTTCCAGCCAAGGCGGTGGCGTTTGACGTTGACGCCCGGCATGGCGGCGCCTCGAAATGGAATCTTTGGAAGTTGTGGAATTTCTCGATTGAAGGTGTGACGTCGCATACGCTGGCGCCGCTGAAATTTTCAACCTATTTCGGACTTGCGGTTGCCTTTATTTCTTTCATCTACGGATTCTTTGTGACGGCCAAAGCGGCGCTGATTGGCGATCCGACGCCTGGCTTTCCAACGCTCGCGGCGCTCATCCTTTTTCTGGGCGGAGTGCAATTGATGGTGCTCGGCGTGATGGGCGAGTATCTGGGGCGCGTCTTTAATGAAACCAAACAGCGCCCGCTTTATTTTACGAATACAGTCGAGCCGTCCGACGCCTCGGCGCTTTCGGATGAAGCAGCATCTGTCACAAGGTCGGTCGCGTGATGCGGATACCGTCAGCCGTGGCGTTGCATGGCCGTCGGTTTTTTCTGTTCGGCGTTGTGGGCGTGGTGAACACGCTTGTAGATTTCGCAGTGTTTAGTGCGGCGCTGTTTATCGGCGTGGCTCCTGCGCTCGCCAACATTCTCGCCTTCGCTGCGGCTAATCCTTTCAGTTACCTCGTCAATGGCCGGGTGACGTTTCGCAGCAAATCCGGCGCCGCGCCGCTTTCGTTTGGCGGTTACACGAAGTTTTGCGCAGCTCACCTTGTGTCGCTGGTCATATCCACAGGGGTCGTGTTCTGGCTGTCGCCGGTCTGGGGACCAATCCAGGCCAAACTAGCGGCTGTTGCGATCACCTTGTTTATAAACTTTTCCGCCAGCACCATGTTTGTCTACGGAACAGGGGAAAAGTCTCCTGTGGAAGAGGCCGAATCGCTTTAATTTTAAGCGATGATTTCCCAGCTTTTATCCAATATTGGCCTGCCGCCCGATCAGCCGGGGTTCTGGCTCGCTGTCTTTGCAATTATTGGCGCGATCTTTTTTGCGATTCACGCACAAAAAGAAACGCGCAGAACCGGGCGTCTGCGCGCCGAGCTCGAAGAGGCGCGGATCGCTCTCGCGGGCGCGCACGAGCAAGTTAACAGTCTGGACGCTGTTCGTGACGAGCTCGCCCATGAACGCCAAACCCGGCAGCAACTTACTGAGGAGGCGTCGTCAAGCAAAGTCAAACTTGAAGAACGTGAAAAAGCGCTCGCCGACCTCAAAACGCGAATGGAAACGGAATTCAAAGCAACGACGGCCCAGTTACTCGAAGGCGCTAACGAGGCTTTTCTCAAGCGCGCGGCAGAAACGTTTCAACGGTATAGCGAGAATGCAAAAAACGAGGGCGAAACGAGGCGCAAAGCGCTGGACGATTTGTTGAAGCCAGTCAGTGAGACGCTGGTCCGCTATGAAAAGGGGCTCGCAGAGATGCGCGACGAACAATTCAAGTCGCGCGGCGCGTTGGCGAACCAGATCGGCGAACTTGCAAAATCGACGCATGATGTGCGCGCCGAAGCGCAGAAGCTGGCGACCGCCTTGCGCGCCGGCCCGAAGACGCGCGGGCGCTGGGGTGAGGAGCAGCTTCGCAATGTGGTCGAGATCGCTGGCATGATGGCTTATGTCGATTTTGTCGAGCAGGCGAGCCATGACGATGCGGAGTTGCGCCGCAAGCAACCGGATATGGTTGTGCGTTTGCCGGGCGGGCGCGTTGTCGCGGTTGATTCCAAAGTTTCGCTCGGGGCTTATCTCGATGCGGTGGAAGCTGAAACAGAAGATGCGCGCACTGCCCATCTCGCAAAGCATGCTGACGATCTGTGGAAGCATGTGAAAAGCCTGTCAGCCAAGGAATACGCAGCGTCGCTGCGGGACTCACTCGACTATGTGGTGATGTTCGTGCCGGGTGAGAATTATTTCTCCGCGGCGCTTGAGGCGCGGCCTCAGCTTTATCAAGACGCCTTCGACCGCAAAATTTTGATCGCGTCGCCGACAATCCTGATTGCGATGCTGAAATCGGCGGCGCTCAATTGGCGTCAGGAGAAAATGACGGAAAACGCGCAAGCTGTCGCGGCAATGGCGAAAGATTTGTATGACAGTTTGCAAGTGATGAGCAAACACTTGTCAGGTCTCGGTAAGGCGCTTTCCGGCGCGCTCAACAAATATAATGCAACCGTGGGCGGGTTTGAATCGCGCGTGCTTTCGCGCGCGCGCAAGTTTGCTGACTATGAAATCCCAGGGATTGAATCAGACATGGACGCCGTCGCCCCGCTTGAAGAAACACCGAGAGCTTTGCGGGACGCCAGCGGTGATTTGTTTGTCGATGACGAGGGTGACGCGCATAATGACGCCGCCTAACGGGTGACCTCAGCGCAAAGGAAAAGGCGACTTATCGTCTTGTGTTTTCTGTGCGGCGGCGGCTTCGCCGATCCGCTCCGGCGTTGATGCCTCGCCATGTGGTGCGGTTGAAGCCGCCTGTTCCGGGCTTTCGGCTGCATGGTGCGCGCCATTTGGGCGGCGCCCCCCCTCCAGAGCCGATACGCGAGTGCGCAATGCGTGCAATTCGTCGATCACGCTGGCGGCGCTTGCTTCCCTAATTCCAGCGCCGGCCATCACGGCGCTAATGGTATGCAGGGTGGCCATCAGCGAGGTCGGTGAAACCATCCACACGCGCGCGCGATAGCTTTCCTGGATGAGATCGGAAAAGCTTGCATGCAGTTCCGACAGAATATGCTCAGACGGAATAAACATCAGCGCACAGTCGGCGGTTTCTTCCGGCGCGATCAGCTTTTCGCCAGCATCTGCGATGTTGCGTAAGACGGCGCGGCGAAGTTCCATTTCTGTGCCCGCGTTGCGCGACATTTGCCACGCGTCAAACATTTCCGCCGGAAAGCGGGCGTCGATTGCGAGTGGCGCGATCGGGCCGGGCATGGTGATGATGGCGTCCGCCGTGCGGCCAGTCGATAGTCTATGCCCTAATTTAAAACGTTGCGCGGCAAGGGCGTCGCCCAGCAAATCGGAAAGTTGCACGCGAGCGGCGGTTGAGGTTCCGGCGCCCGCGGGCGCTGCTGGCAAATGGTCCAGTCTTTTCGATAAGCGTTCAATCGCGCCGTTGACGGTGTTGCGCAGGGCGTCGAATTGCTCGCCCATAAGGTTGGCGAACTCTGCGAAATGATCTTCCGACACGCCCGACGGGCTGTCGTGTAACGCCGCCGCACTTGCAGACGCCAGGCCAACGCTAGCCGCCTGAGCGCGGTTGTGAAATTCGTCTGACAGGGCTGCGAGTCGTTTTTCAACAGCGATAAGCGCGTCTGTGCGCTCGCTAAGGGCGGCTTCCTGCTTGCGCAAGCCCAGCGTCATCACGTTCTGGGCTTCTTCATTGGCGCGCTTGAGGTCGCGCGCCAGCGCTTCCGCCTCTTCTGCACGCTGCAACGCAGCCTGCGCTGCTTCTTCTGCATGGGCGATGCGCGCTTGCTCAGCGGCCTGTGCTTCTGTGTGGTGCGGGAGGGATTCTGTGATGCTTTTCCAATGCGGCGGTTCGCGGAGCTTGTGCGCCTGCTCGACTATTGGCTCCTCGACAAAAAAACCTGTGTCATCTTCGGCGGTGTAAGATAGATCCTCAACAAGATCATCTTCCGGCGCCGGTTCCGGCTCGGGGCTTTTTGAAAAAAGGCCGGCAAAAGCAGATTTCTTTTTTTCCGGGCGCATGGGAGGCGTCGGAACGAATGCTTCACTCTGCTCTTCATTGTCATGCTCGATGACAACTTCGGTTTCGTTAACTTCATCGTCGCGCCAGTGAGCCGCTTGCTTTTCTGGCTTTAAGGGCGGCGCATCATCATCGAAGTCAATTTCCGCATCTTCTCCGGCGGGCTCAAAATAGGTTCGTGTTTCGCCAGTTTGATTGGTGCGGGGTTTGGCGTGAGTCACGCGGCCTCTGATGATCAGCATCATCCCGACAAAGAAGATGAGAAAAAAGGCGGCCGCGCCTGCCCACAAGGCTGGCGCTGTGCCATTGACCAGCGGTTCCGGTAAGGCGACTTCCGTCTGCGTGGTCTCACCCACGCCATTTTGACCTTCGGCCTCTGTTTGGACCAATGGCGCGAACGTTTGCATCGTCAAAAACCCCAACACGAAACACAACAATTGGCCGGAAAGATAAGCGAAAACCCCATAAAAAGCGAGGGTTTAGCATTAACCATGTTTCGCGCGCCAGTTGTGAAGCGCCAATGGGCGGTCCCTTGACGGCGGGTTGGCGCGGACCTAGGTGAAAACCCATGAGCATTAGAGAAATTCTGACCGCGCCCGATCCGCGCCTCCGCGAGGTTTCAAAGCCTGTCGCGAAGGTCGACAACGCGCTGCGCGCCCTTATGGATGACATGCTCGAGACGATGTATGACGCCCCCGGGATAGGCCTCGCCGCCATCCAGATCGGGGTTCCGCTGCGGGTCATCGTGATGGATCTGGCGGGCGAAGACGACGAGCCCGCGCCGCAGTTTTTTGTCAATCCGGAAATTCTGGAGCCGGCGGATGAGACCAATCTCTATGAAGAGGGGTGTCTATCTGTGCCGGAATTTTTTGACGAGGTTGAGCGGCCGGCGCGCTGCCGCGTTAAATTTCTCGACTATGACGGGAATGAGCAGCTGATCGACGCTGAAGGATTGTTCGCCACCTGCATTCAACACGAAATGGATCATCTTGAAGGTGTTCTATTCATCGATCATCTCTCGCGCCTGAAGCGCGAACGGGTGTTGAGAAAACTCAAGAAAGAACAGCGCCTCGCCGCCGCTTCCTAGGGGGCGGCTGTCGTAACGGAGCCAGTCATGCGTCTCGCCTTTATGGGAACGCCAGAGTTTTCTGTTGGCGTCCTCGCTGAACTCATCGCAGCAGGCCACGAAATCGCCGCCGTCTATACGCGCGTCCCACAACCATCAGGGCGTGGACAGAAATTGACGCCGTCGCCTGTTCATCGCTTCGCCCAGACGCAAGGGCTTGATGTTCGCACGCCAAAGAATTTCAAGCTGGATGCGGAGTGCGACGCGTTTGTGGCGCTTGGTCTCGATGTCGCCATCGTTGTCGCCTACGGCGTAATTCTGCCGCAACCCGTGCTCGATGCGCCGCGCAACGGCTGCCTCAATCTCCATGCTTCGCTCCTGCCGCGCTGGCGCGGCGCAGCGCCGATCCAGCGGGCGATCATGGCGGGCGATAAGGTGACTGGCGTGCAAGTGATGCGGATGGAGGCCGGTCTCGATACCGGCCCGGTCCTTCTTTCGGAAACGGTCACAGTTAACGGGAATGATACGGCTGGAACTCTGCATGACAAGCTGGCGGTGGTGGCCGCTCAACTCTGTCCGCGTGCGCTGGCGGCGTTGTCGCGGGGCGGTTTGTCTGCAACGCGTCAGAATGAAGAAGGCGTCACCTACGCGCACAAAATTTCATCTGAAGAGGCGCGCATTGACTGGTCGTGCTCCGCGGTGGAGATCGACCGTCACATACGCGGGCTCTCGCCTTTTCCCGGAGCCTGGTTTGAAAGCGGGGGTGAGCGGGTAAAAGCCCTGTTGTCACGCGTCGCCGCAGGCTCAGGAAAACCCGGTGAAGTTCTTGATACGGGTGGCAGGCTTGTGATTGCTTGCGGTGAGGACGCGGTTGAGTTGCTGACGCTGCAGCGTGCGGGAAAGCGCGTCCAGCAGGCGGATGAATTCCTGCGCGGATTCACCCTTGCCAAAAACAGCGTGCTTTGACGATGCCTCGCTACAAAATGACCATTGAATATGATGGCGCGGATTTTGTCGGCTGGCAGCGGCAGGACAATGGGCTCTCCATTCAAGAAGTGATCGAGCGTGCGGTGCAGTTGTTTTGCGGCGAGGAAGTGACGGTTCATTCAGCTGGCCGCACTGATTCCGGCGTGCATGCTTTGGCGATGACGGCTCATGTCGAGTTGCAAAAAGACTGGCCGCCCAACGTCATTCGGGATGCGGTCAATCAGCACTTACGGCCGGCGCGGGTTGCAATATTGAACGTGGAAAACGCACCCGATGATTTTCACGCCCGGTTTTCTTGCAAAGGCCGGGCTTACGAATATCGCATCATAAACCGCCGCACGCCCTTGGCGCTGGATCTCGGGCGCGCCTGGCGCGTGGCGCCTCGACTTGATGCAGAAGCCATGGACGCAGCTGCGCAAGTTTTGGTCGGCAAGCACGATTTTACGACATTTCGCTCGATCAAATGTCAGTCGGCATCACCCGTAAAGACGTTGGATGAAATTTCGGTGTCGCGTTTGGGCGAGGACATTTATGTCCGCTGCGCTGCGCGCTCTTTTCTACACAATCAGGTGCGGTCTTTTGCGGGTTCGCTGGTCGAAGTCGGCAAAGGAAAATGGCGCGCACGCGATTTGAAGACTGCATTAGAAACAAAAGATCGCGCGGCTTGTGGCCCGGTTGCGCCGGGCGAAGGGCTGTATTTCTTGCGCGCCGACTACTAACGATCAGTCGCCGAAACGCGCAAAATATTCACCAATGATCGCTTCGTAAATGTCCGTAAGCATCGCGATGTCAGCTACCGATACATGCTCATCTATTTGATGCATGGTCGCGCCAACCAGTCCGAATTCCGCCACTGGCGCATAGTCCTTTATAAAGCGCGCGTCTGAGGTGCCGCCTGAGGTCGACAGTTCCGGCCGCCGTCCGGTTTTTGTTTCGATGCAATCTGAGAGCAGTGTCAAAAAAGCCTCGTCAGTTGTCAAAAACGCTTCACCTGAAACAACGCAATCGAGCACATAGCTCGCATCGATTCCCTTGGCGACGGAGTCGAGCTTTTCACGCAACCAATTTTGAACCGAAGCGCCGGTCCAGTTTGGATTAAAGCGAATATTAAAACGCGCCGAAGCTTTTCCCGGGATCACGTTGTGGGCGGGATTGCCGATGTGAATATCCGTCACTTGAAGGCTTGAGGGCTGGAATCGTTCATAACCTTCGTCGAGCGGCGTTTCGCTTAACATCAATAGCTGGCGCATCAATGACGGAATTGGGTTTTGCGCGCGATGCGGATAGGCGACATGGCCCTGCTTGCCGGTTACCGTCAGCCAGCAATTGATCGATCCGCGCCGTCCGACTTTAATCATGTCGCCTATAGCGTCAGGATTTGAAGGTTCGCCCACCAGACAATGATCAATATTGATGTTTTGATCGCGCATCCACTGCAGCACGCGCACAGTGCCATTCACGCCTTTTGCTTCTTCATCGCCAGTGATGAGGAACGAAAGTTTGCCTTTATTCGCTCCTGCCTTTAAGGCGCGCGCCGCTGCGGCGGTAAAGGCGGCAATGGCGCCCTTCATATCGGCGGCGCCGCGCCCCCACAGACTGCCATCGATCAGTTCGGCGCCAAAAGGTGGTGATGTCCATTCATCGGCTGCGCCCGGCGGCACGACATCCGTATGTCCGGCGAAACACAAATGGGGCGAACCTTCGCCGATCTCGGCGTAAAGATTATCAATGTCTTCGAACGGAAGCCGCGTGCAGATAAAACCCATAGACGAGAGCGCAGATTGAAGAATGTCAAGCGCGCCTTCATCAGCCGGCGTCACAGACGGGCACCGTATGAGCGCGCGCGCCAGCTCAACTGCATCATGTTCTTGTGAGTCGATTTTACTCATGGCCATGAGGTAAACTAGCCGGGAAACCGAAACAAGCAGGTCAACAATGCCAAAGATTGAAATTTCCAGCGCGTCCGTCCGAACCGCTTGCTCCTATCCCGGTGCGCTCGCCGATCATTGCAAAGGCCGGTCGAAAGTCGCGCTGGGCGATCTTGGCGGCCTCGACCAGTTTGGCGTCAATCTGACCCGCCTCGCGCCGGGCGCCGCGTCAGCGCACAAGCATTGGCACGCCAAAGAAGACGAGCTGGTCTATATGTTGGAAGGCGAGGCCGTGCTGGTCGAAGACGATGGCGAGACAATCTTGCGCGCCGGCGATGCAGCAACCTTTAAAGCGGGCGTTGAAAACGGACACATGATTGTCAACCGATCTCTCGCTGATGCGGTATTTCTGGAGGTCGGCACGCGCTCAGCGGACGAAGTCTCCAGTTACACTGACCCAGCGGTTGATTTGAAAATGGTCAAAGAAAAAAGCGGCTGGAGGGCGTATCGAAAGAATGGCGAACGGTATTAGGTCATTCACTCTTTGCCGCTAATCTGAGTGACCCAGATGCAACCTAGCGCACACGGATGATAACGCCTGTACATTTCGCCCTGGATTTAGAGCCCGACGAGCGATTGCCTGAGATTGGCGCCGCCAGTTTCGACAATGCAGGCGTTGCGCTGCGCGCGATGATGCAGATGCGCGAAAAACTTCAAGACAAAACAGGGCTTACTGCGCGGTTTGGCTGGTATGTCAGGATGGACCGGCACATTGCCGAGCTATACGGCGGCGCGGATGCAATCACGCAGCGTTACCAGCGAGAATTGGAGCTCGCTTTCGAAGCGGGCGACGAAATCGGACTGCATATCCACGTTGCCGAGCGAGACAAGCGCGGATGCTGGCGTGTTAATTACGCCGACGAAAAGCTCGTTGCTGAAACGGTTGACGATGCTTTTGACCAGTTTTTGAGTTTTTTTGGACGCCCATGCAAGGCGGTGCGGATGGGCGACATGTGGATCAGTAAATCATGTATGCGCCATCTTGCCAGAAAGGGCTTGCTTTACGACGTTTCCATGGAAACCGGGCTGCGATCTCAACAGCTCAAAGCGCATTATCCGGGAACGTCGAGTAAGGGGCGAAGGCCGTCCTTGGTGGCGGCGCCTTTGAAGCCTTTCCAGCCTTTTGCCGGAGAAGATGAAATTGGCGAGATGTGGGCGCTGCCGCTGTCCTCGCATCCGCGGAACGATTATCACTGGCCGGGCATGTGGCTAAATTCGGCGAATACGATGCTTGCGACGGGGTTCCGGCGCCGACGTGCGCGAGATGTTTTGCGCCCGCAAGCCAATTATTCGTCCAAGGAACTCGAAGCGGCGATTGATTGCGCAATATCCGAGCCCGGCCAGCCAGGCTTATGTGTGGCGGTCAGAAATTTCGGCGCGGCGAGCCGGATCGAAGCTTTCTTCGACATCCTCTGCAAGTTGACGTTGCGCCGGAAGATTCAGTTTTGCACGCCTGCCGAATATGTGCGCCTGGCAAAGCTGGCGCGCTAACTTCGCAACAGATCGTTTACAGATGTTTTTGCGCGGGTCTTTTCATCGACCTGTTTGACGATGACGGCGCAATAAAGTGCTGGACCGCCTTTCGCCGAGGGCAGGGTTCCGGGCACGACAACCGAGAAAGGCGGCACTTCGCCATAGGTGATTTCGCCGCTGTCGCGATGCACGATTTTGGTCGACCCGGTGATATAAACGCCCATCGCGAGAACTGACCCCTCTCGCACAATCACGCCCTCAACGACTTCGGAGCGCGCACCGATAAAGCAATTATCTTCAATGATCGTCGGGTTTGCCTGCAACGGCTCCAGGACGCCGCCAATGCCGGTGCCGGCGGAAATATGACAATGCGCGCCGACCTGTGCGCAAGAGCCAACCGAGGCCCATGTGTCGATCATGGCCCCTTCCCCAACATGGGCGCCGATATTGACATAAGACGGCATTAAAACAGCGCCGGAGGCAATGAAGGCGCCGCGGCGTACTGTTGCCGGCGGCACGACGCGAAACCCGCCCTCGCGAAAGTCTGCTTCGGTCCACCCTGAAAACTTTGTTTCGACTTTGTCCCACCAGGGCCCGTTCGCGCCATCAATGACGCGGTTGTCATTCAGGCGGAACGATAACAGCACCGCTTTTTTTAGCCACTGATTGACGCGCCATTCGGTTAGCGCGCCGGCTCTATGCGGCTCAGCAACCCGGGCGGCGCCAGTGTCGAGCATCGCGATGGCTTCGCTGACAGCGTCGCGAATTTCGCCCGCAGTGGTTGTCGAAATCTCGTTCCGATTCTCCCACGCCAGATCAATGATGGAAGCAATGGCGGTCGTATCTGTCATGGTGTCTCTTTAGCTGGCGTCCGCAAGTGAATCATTTGCAGCGTTTAGAAAAGCAGTGATGTCGTCAGTCACATAATGAACATGCGGCGCGCCGTCACCGGCGCGTGCTGGGCGTTTGTCGTGCGGCTCGTCGTCAAGCCACGCCGCATCAGAATGAACCAGGACGGTGGTCATGCCCAATTCATGCGGCGCCTCGAGATTTTGGATGATGTCTTCGAACATCACAGCCGATTTCGGCTCAATATTGTGGGAAGCGAGAAATTTCTCATAAGGTTCGCGTCGGGGTTTTGGCGCATAACCGGCAGCCTTGATGTCGAAAATCTCGTCGAATCGATCCAGTACGCCGAGCGCGCCGGCGACGTTTTCCGCATGTTTCACAGAACCGTTGGTGAAAATGAACTTTCGTCCGGGAAGCGATGTCAGCGCGGCGGCGAGCAGTTTGTTTTCATGGATAACGCTGACGTCAATGTCGTGGACGAATTCTAGAAATTCATCCGGACACACGCCATGTTCATTCATGAGCCCGCTCATGGTTGTGCCATACTCGACGTAATAGGCTTTTTGCAGATGGCGCGCGGCGTCATGGTCCATGGCGAGCCGGTCGCGAATGAACGCTGTCATTTTTGCGTCGATTTGGGTGAAGAGCTGACATTCAGCGCTGTATAAAGTGTTGTCTAGGTCGAAAACCCAGTTCTCGACGTGACGCAAATCGGGGCGCATATCGGCCTTTATTTCTTTTTTGCATGCGTCGGCCGGGGCCGACAGAAGGGGCTCGTTTATTGTGCTGGCGCTGCTTGAGGCGCAAACATTTCAGGCACAAAGTCGAATGTTGCGGATTCCGCGCTGCCGATTTCGACGCGTTTAAAATTGGCTTCGTCCAGCTCCTGATCTGCGCAAGACAAACCATTTTCGGAATTGAACATGACCAAGTTCACGCAGAATGCTTTGTCGCCGCCGCCAATCGGGCGATCGCCCGAAGGGTCTTCAACGAGCCCGTAAACATAATAATGATCTTTGTCGAGCGCGCCCTTGATGATCTTGGAGCACTCACCGGGTTCGAGTTTCCACCACCCTTTAGTGCGGTACGCATCGTCATCTTCCGGCTCGGCGATCGCCGACCAGACGGTGCTGTCGGTTTTATTGCAATAGAAAAAACCGAGCTTCGCCTCGCTGGCGTTTGCATCTTCAATAAGCGCATCGATGACATCATCATCGATATTGTAGCCCTCTGGGAGCCCTTTATCACGACGATAGTTCGCGAGCGCACGCTGGGTCTCGCGGCCCATGGCGCCATCGACCGAGCCTGAATTCTTGCCGATGTCGCTTAAGAGCCGCTGCACGCCCGCAACCTCAGCTGAGTACACTGTGTAGGTGCTGGCCTCAGTGAAGTCCGTTTGCCATGCGCCGCCCGCCGCTTCGGTAACCTCGACATTAAAAAACTTTCGTTGACGCATGGGCTCATCGCGACAGACATCCTGGTTGCGCAGGTTGAAGAAGCCGTTGTTCTCCACGCATAGGGAGGTATCGCCTGACCATGTGCGAAGCGGCCCCTTGTGTCCGGGAATGGCTTCCGCGTAAACGAAGTAGCGCCCAGGTTTGGCTTGTTCTGTCAGAACGACTTTGCATTGCCCGGGACGCAACCGCCACCAGCCGCGCGTCGCGAGGCGGTCACCGTCCACATAGCCAATCGCCGCAGAGAGCGCATAGCTCGATTTATTGCAAAAGCTGTATTTCGCTGAGGCGCCGCCAGCACTGACTGCAAAAAACAGGATCGACAAGAGAATGATACGCATTGCGCTTCGCCCGAAAGTTACCGGTTGGCCAATGTGGCGCTTGGATTGGGGCGTAATTCAGCCGAAACTGGCGACAGGATCAAGCGCGCGCAGATGAATAAGGCTCCACCCGAACAGGAAATATTCGATGCGTCTGCCTTCAGCGGCGGCGTTGAGGGGCGCGTAAGCGTGCTTTTTCCGCTGCCTTTGCCAAAAAGCTATGATTATCGGTGGGATGGCGCGCCGCCGCCGCTTGGGAGTTTTGTTTCAGCGCCCTTTGGGCCGCGCGAGGTGACGGGCGTTGTTTGGCGCTCCAGCGAGCCGGCGCCGCCGTTGGAAAAACTGAAACCATTGGGTGGCGTCTATGATGCGCCGCCTTTGTCGCCCGACATGCTGGAGTTCATCGACTGGGCGGCCGCTTACACAATGTTCCCCAAGGGCGCGTTGTTGCGGATGGTCATGCGGGTTTCAGGTGCTTTGGACGGTCCGCGTATGCAGACCGCTTATGTGAAGGGCGCGCCGCCAGAGGGGCTGCGTCTGACGAGTCAGCGCCAGGCTGTTCTCGCTGCGATCGGCGAATCGCCGCAGATGGCGCGAGAGCTCGCAGAGTTGGCTGGCGTGAGCGAAGCGGTCGTGCGCGGTCTTGCCGATGCGGGCGCGCTGAAGCGAGTCGAGGTCGATCCCGACCCGCCATTCGATGCGCCGGACCTTGCGCTTGCTGGCCGCGATCTTTCGGACGACCAGGAGTTCGCTGCGAAAACGCTCGCTGAGATCATTGCAAATGATGAACACAAGGCGGTGCTGATCGACGGCGTCACCGGTTCTGGGAAAACGGAAGTCTATTTTGAAGCAGTAGCGGTGGCGCTGGCGAAAGACGCGGCGGCGCAGGTATTGATTTTGCTGCCAGAGATCGCTTTGACGCTTCCATTTCTTGCACGGGTGGAAGAGCGCTTTGGCGCCGCGCCTGCGCCCTGGCATTCAGATCTCACTTCGGCGCAAAGGCGCAGAAGCTGGCGGCGAATCGCCGAGGGCCAGGCGCGGTTGGTCGTGGGCGCGCGATCAGCATTATTCCTGCCGTTCAATAAACTCCGCTTGATTGTCGTCGATGAAGAACATGACGGCGCCTATAAGCAAGAAGAGGGCGTTATCTATCATGCGCGAGATCTGGCGGTGGCGCGCGGCGCGCTTGCCGGGTTTCCGGTCTTGCTCGCGTCAGCGACGCCGTCATTGGAGACCGTCGTCAATGTGGATGAAGGCCGCTATGAGGCGGTCGGGCTTGCCTCTCGCTTCGCTGAGGCGGAGATGCCGGACATTGCATTGATCGATATGCGCGAAGAAACGTTGGAGGCGGGGAAGTGGCTTTCGCCGTCGCTGGTGTCTGCGATTCATTACAATTTATCCGTAAACGAACAATCTCTTTTGTTTTTGAATCGCCGCGGATATGCGCCGCTGACCTTATGCAGGCGGTGCGGTCATAAAATGACGGCGCCCGGATCAGACACCATGTTGGTCGAACACCGGTTTGAGAATCGGCTGGTTTGCCACCACTCGGGGTTTTCCATGGCGAAGCCGACGGCTTGTCCTGCGTGCAATGCTGTGGATGCGTTGACAGCCTGCGGCCCTGGCGTGGAGCGTGTTGCTGAAGAAGCGCGTGAGCGATGGCCAGAAGCGAACGTTGCTGTTCTTTCATCTGATACAGCGCCCGGCGCCAGGGCCACGCGAGAGATTCTCGACGCGATGCATGCTGGTGAAATAGACATATTGATCGCCACGCAAGTGGCGGCGAAGGGTCATCATTTTCCAAATCTCACATTGGTCGGCGTTGTTGATGCAGACCTCGGATTAGCAGGGGGCGATCTGCGTGCTGCGGAGCGGACTTACCAATTGCTAAGTCAGGTGACAGGACGGGCGGGACGCGAAGCAAAGCCGGGCAGGGCATTATTACAAACCTATCAGCCACAAGCGCCGGTGCTGACGGCGCTCGCCTCCGGGGACCGTGATGCGTTCTTGGCTGCAGAGGCGATAGGGCGGCGCGATCATGGCTTTCCTCCCTATGGCCGTCTTGCAGCGGTCACTTTGCGATCATTGGATGAAAAAGCGCTCGATCATGCCGCAAGGACGCTGCGGACGGCGGCGCCCCCAGCGGACGGTGTTGAGGTGCTCGGACCTGCGCGTGCGCCGATCTATCGTCTGCGCGGCGTGGCGCGCATACGTCTATTGGTGAAAACAAGGCGCAATATAGATCTTCAAGCCTACCTCGCTGACTGGTTGGAGCGCATAAAAGTTCCGGGCGGCGTGCGAATATCTGTCGATATCAACCCTTACTCTTTCCTGTAATTCAGGTTTGGCGGGCGAGAGAACGCGCATAGGGTAACCCAAGATTAACCGTTTAACTCTTTACTCATACTCACCATTTTAGGGGAGCCACCATGAAACGCCTGATCGCCATTTTGTTGGCGGGGAGCGTAAGCCTGATGAGCGCGGCCGCCGCTGGCCCGGTGGAGGAAGTGCGCGCTGGGGTTTTCGTCCAAGGCTGTTGCGGGTTCGGTTCCTCGAAAGAAGACGGCGTCGCCTTTAATGGAGAAGCCGTGTTTTCTTCTCCCCGATTTTTGTCCGTACTCGGTAAGCCGCGTCCTGTCATTGGCGCGACTATCGCCACGGATGACGGAGCGACGGACCAGATTTACGCCGGACTAGAGTGGACAATCGATATCTCGCGTTGGTTTATTTCTGCTGGCGCCGGCGGCGTCATCCATAATGGAGAAACGGATCGCTATGATCCGATTGCTGATGCGGCGCGCGTCAACGATACGATCTTCTTCGGTTGCCGCGCCATGTTCCGGTTGGCCGGTGATGTTGGATACCGCGTGACGGATTATCTGTCCGTGTCGTTCCACTGGAATCATATTTCCAACGCCGGACTGTGCGATGAAAATGAAGGCCTCGACCAGATGGGATTTAGAGTCGGGATTGCGATCTAGTCAAAAACCGCAGGCGTCGCGGCTTTTGTATATGGATGTCGGCAAAGCGGCTTGGTTCATCTGCCGATATGGCGGTCGATGAACTCAATAGATCGTTGCAACATCTCTGTACGCGCGGCGGCGGTCGAGAGCCAGTGATCTTCGCCCTTCATAGTTATAAATACGTGCTCAATGCCCATGTTATTGAGCGCGTTTCGCATGGTGCGGCTTTGGCCAACTGGCACGACGATGTCATGTTCAGAATGTATAAGCATCGTCGGTGGCGTCACCCTGGTCACCTCGTGGACAGGGTTGATGCCCCGCATTTGCTCTGCGTCGAAACGGCTGCCGACGCGCCGCTTCCAGTATTTATTATCAGGATCATCGCCAGAGCGGTCGGAAAGCAATTGCGGCACATTGGAAACTCCATTCACGCTAACTGCGCAGGCATAGAGCTGCGGTGTTAACGTGGCGCCGGCGAGGGCGGCGTAACCGCCATAGCTTGCGCCAACAATGCATATGCGGGCTGGGTCAGCGACACCTTCGTTTATTAGTTTTTCGACGCCTTCGGTGATGTCCTCCTGCATGCGCCGGCCCCATTCGCCATTTCCGGCGAATTTAAAGGCATCGCCATAACCAGAAGAGCCGCGAAAGTTTGGTTGATAAACTAGGTAGCCGCGTGCGGCATAAAAAAATGCCCACCAATCAAAAGACTGATCATCACGCGCCCACGGCCCGCCATGGGGAAGAACAATGAGCGGCATCGCGCGTTTGCTGGTCCCGGCTGGAACGGTCAGGTAGCCGGGTATGTGCAGCCCATCCGAGGCGGCGTAATCATACTTTTCTTTTGCCGCTGCGATTGTTCCGTCTAGTGGTGCGTAGGATTTTGAAAATAACGAAAGAGATTTTTCACTCCGATCAAACAGGTAAAATTGTTCAGGGTGATCGGCGTAGGTGACCCGCACCATGAAGCGCGAAAAATCATCCGACCACGATGTCAATGTCGGATGGCCGTCGGGGATGGCCGATTTTAAATCATCCTGAATTTTTTGGAGCGCAGGAATGAAATAATGGGTCTGCTGAAAATCATTCACGTAATGAACGCCAATCACTGACGCAGTTTGAGGGTTGATGACGGCATCTCCGATGTCGACGCCCTCTCCAGCAAATTCAGTTCGCTCAATTTTCCCCGTGTCTAAGTTGTAAACATAAAGGCGGCGAAACCCGTCCCTGATCATTGCGACATGCACCAAATGGCCTGCGCCAGCGAGGCCGTAAACGATGGCTTGCTCGTCGTCGTCCTCTTTTTCTGGTATGGCGCTTGCGAAAGCCCAGCCGCCAGGCACGTCGGCGGGCTTGAAGAGCCGCACTTCCTCTTCGTCAGTGTAGTAATCTATGCGCACTGCCGGAGTTCCGACTTCGTCCACGACCCAGCCATAAGTGCCGGCAAATTCATCGGCATAGATACTTTCCCGATCACCGCGAATGACCAGTTTTTCTTTGCCGCTTGTCAGGTCGACTTTGAATATCGAATATTCGCCGTGATTGGACCAATGGCCAGCGAGAATGTGGTCAGGCTCCGGAGCTAGCACTGAAATTAATTCTGGCGAGCCGTAAAAGCGATCAAAACGTTGGGCGCCGCTAAAGAGGTATACAAACTCGCCTGTGCGCCTATCGACCGAAATTTTGCGCCAAAACTCATGCGATTCGAGACCGTGCCCCCACGCAAAGGTTTTACTCGCGGATACGGTGACAACCACATGATTGGGGCCTGCCCAGAAAAGCGCGCGCGCATCTACATCGCCAAGCTCGACGCCAATTGGCTTGCGCCGCCCCGCCAGATCGTAAAATGCAATTGCGCGCACGCCATTGATGGACTGGATTTGTGCAATCGTTTCGCCGTCAGGTGAAATCTCGGCATTGCTTACAGATGGAAGAGCGCCGTAAATTGCCGGATCGGCTTTTGTTGGCTGCTGTGTCTGGGGTTGCGCTTGTGCGGCGCAGTTAAAAAAGGCTGCAAATAGTGTTGCGACACTTAATGCGCCGCTTCTGTGCGTGCGATGCATTATTGCCCCCCAATATAACGGTCGATGAATTCAATCGAGCGTTGCAACATCTCTGTACGCGCGGCGGCGGTTGAGAGCCAGTGATCCTCGCCCTTCATTTCGACGAATTCCACAGGCTTGCCGGCGCGACGCAAGGCGTCACGCATTTGCGTGCTTTGATAAGGCTGCACGACAACGTCATCTTTGGAGACAATAAGCAAAATTGGCGCTCCGGACTGCTTGGCGATGCTCGCCGGGCTGACGGCCGCAATCTCCTCAGCATCACGGAATCGGTCACCAATGCGCCGGCTCCAATAAGCGTTTCCGAGAGTGCTTTCGGAGGCTTCGCCGAGCATTCCGGCAAGATTTGACACGCCATTGACGCTAACGGCGCACCGATAGAGATCGGGCGTCAGCGTCGCACCCGCGAGCGCCGCGTAGCCGCCATAGCTGGCGCCGACAATACAAATCCGGTTCTGATCGACAACACCGTCAGCGATCAATTTTTGAACGCCGTGAGTGATGTCGTCCTGCATTTTACGGCCCCACTCGCCATAACCCGCCGACAGGAATTGGCGGCCGTAGCCTTCAGACCCGCGGAAGTTCGGTTCATAAACAAGGTATCCTCGCGCCGCATAGAAAAACGACCAATAGTCAAACGCCTGATCTGAACGGCTGTTTGGACCGCCATGCGGCAAAACGATCATCGGCATGTTTTGTTTTACGGCGCCGGCTGGAACCGTCAGGTAGCCGGGGATCTTCATTCCGTCGGCCGTAGTATATTCATACTTTTCTTTTTTCGCCGCGACTGTGCCGTCAAGCAAGGCATAGGTTGCGGCGACCATGCCGAGACTGCGGGCTTGCTTGTCGAATAAATAAAATTGCGGCGGATGATCGGAGTAAGTGACTTTGACGATCAGCCGGTTTCCATCAGCTGATTTAGATATGATAATCGGCGCTGAGCCTGGGATCGCTTTGCGCAGATTCTCCTGCATCGTGCGATCGGCCTCGTTCAGATGATGCGTACGCGCCATATCGTCGATATAGCGAACGCCTGTGACGGTGGCTGTGCGTGCGTCATAGACAACATCTGAATCATAAGATGGGTTTGCGTATGCGATTGTGCTTTTGCCCGTCGCCATGTTGACTTCAAAAAGGGCCGTTTTGTCGTTTGCGTAAGCGCTCGCAAATAAGGTGTCGGGCCTGTCCGCGCGGCCATAATAATCAAAGCCGGAGAGATTTCCTTCAGGATCATCGATCGCAGTCAATCGGTCTTCGCCATTTTTGCGATAGTAGATTTTCTGTGTTCGGCTTGTTGGGTCCAGGTCGATCCGCATGATCGCCTCGCCTTGCTCATTGACGACCCAGTCGATGGTTTGTTCGTTGCCTGTTTCCAGCCGTTTCTCTGCGCCGCTCTCCACGTCCACAAGAAACAGTGAATATACGAACGGTTGTACGTCATTATTTGCGAGGCGTGATTTTTCAGGTGTTGTCTTTCGAACGCCTTTCGCCGAGTGGCGTGCGAATATGGCCTTCTTTGGATCATTCGGCATGAGCGCCAATAAATCGCCAGCGGAACCGACAAAATATCCCGCTTCGTTGCCGAGCAGGATTTTTGCTTTCGCCTTTGACTTGGAAACCGTGACCCAACGGAAGAATTCTATGGTTTTAATGCCGGTATTGGTGGAGACATTGCTGGACTGCGAAACCAGCAGCAGCAACTGATCGTTATTGGCCCAGACAATATCGCGGGCGTCTGAGTCGCCCAGCCCGACCCCAACGGGTTGCGAACCGGGATTGTCGAGATCATAAAAAAGAACGCCACTGGCGCCGCCCGCATTCTGTAGGGATGCGAGGGTTTTGCCGTCTGGAGAAATTTGCATCTCTTTGACGCCGGGAAGGGCGCCATACACGGCCGGGTCCGCTGGCTGGGCGGACGCCGCGCCAGTTGCAAAATAAAGTAATGAAATGAATGAAAGTAATGCGCGCGCGAATGGCGACATGATCGGCCCCTTCCCAAATTTCCCTCGCCCCCGCTGGGGTGACTTCTTATTCAGTTAGTTTGTTTACTTTTCACTGACTTGCAAGCCTACGCGGGTTGTGGCCAAAGCCGTCCTTTCCTTTGTGATTTTGGCGGTTGTGAAAGTCCGCCATTCCGCCGCACCGGCAATTGTTGCGTCGCCGCGAGGCCCATGCTATTTCGGCGCGCGTTCAAGCAATGAAGGCGCGGCCGTCACCGGATGCCGCCTTCTTTTCGTATGTAAATTCAACATCTTAAGCACGCCACACGCGGCGTGCTTATCGCAGCAGGAGCGATCAGCGCCAGTGACCGCTAACTCAGTGTCCACGAACACAGCCTCCGCCAATTCTGCGCCCGTATCCGGCGCTGCTGGGCGCTATGCGTCGGCTTTGTTCGATTTGGCGCGGGATTCGCATGCGATCGAAGCGGTCGAGGGCGAGCTCTCGACCCTGCAATCTGCAATTGCAGCCTCGGATGATTTGCGCGCTTTCTTAAAGAGCCCGGTTTACGGGCGCGACGAGCAGCTTGCGGCGATCGGCGCGCTGGCGTCAAAAGCAGGGTTCGGCGCACTGGTGTCGAATTTTCTCAAGCTGATCGCCCAGAACCGGCGCTTGTCCGCGCTGGAAGAGATGATTCGCGCCTTCCGCGCGCTTTCCGCCAGCCATCGCGGTGAAGTGACAGCCGAAGCCGCCACGGCCGCCGCCATGAGCGATGATCAGATCAAGGCCCTGCGCCTTGAGATCGAGCGCATGGTCGGCAAGGCGGTGAACCTTGAAACCCGCGTCGATCCCGATTTGCTGGGCGGTCTTGTAGTCAAGATCGGCTCCAAGATGGTCGACGCATCGCTGAAGACCAAACTCAATCGTTTGAAGACCGTAATGAAAAAGGCCTGAGCTCATGGAACTCAATGCGGCGGAAATTTCCTCCATCCTGAAACAACAGATCAAGAATTTCGGCAAGGACGCCGAGGTTTCTGAAATCGGCCAGGTGCTGTCGGTCGGCGACGGCATTGCGCGCGTCTATGGCCTCGACAATGTCCAGGCTGGCGAGATGGTCGAATTCGCCAACGGCGTGAAAGGCATGGCGCTGAACCTTGAAAGCGACAATGTCGGCGTCGTGATCTTCGGCGACGACCGCGCAATCGGCGAGGGCGACACCGTCAAGCGGACAAAGTCAATCGTCGACGTGCCGGTGGGCAAGGGCCTGCTCGGCCGCGTCGTCGATCCGCTCGGCAACCCGATTGACGGCAAAGGCCCGATCGATGCGACCGAGCGCCGTCTCGTTGACGTTAAGGCGCCGGGCATTCTGCCGCGCAAATCCGTACATGAACCAGTCCAGACAGGCATCAAGGCTATCGACTCGATGATCCCGGTTGGTCGCGGCCAGCGCGAACTTGTCATTGGCGACCGTCAGACCGGCAAAACCGCGATCTGCATCGACGCCGTGTTGAACCAGAAGGCCGTCAATCAGGGAGCGGACGAGTCTAAAAAACTTTATTGCGTTTATGTCGCTATCGGCCAGAAGCGCTCGACGGTCGCGCAAATCGTCAAGACGCTCGAAGACAACGGCGCCATGGAATATTCCATCGTCGTCGCCGCAACCGCGTCAGAGCCTGCGCCGCTGCAGTTCCTTGCGCCGTTCGCCGGTTGCGCCATGGCGGAATATTTCCGCGACAATGGCATGCACTCGCTGATCATTTATGATGACCTTTCCAAGCAAGCCGTGGCCTATCGTCAGATGTCGCTCCTGCTGCGCCGTCCGCCGGGCCGCGAAGCGTATCCGGGCGACGTTTTCTATCTTCACTCGCGCCTGCTGGAACGGTCGGCAAAGCTGAACGAAGACAATGGTTCAGGCTCGATGACAGCGCTGCCGATCATTGAGACCCAGGCCAATGACGTCTCGGCCTATATCCCGACCAACGTGATCTCGATCACCGACGGCCAGATCTTCCTTGAGACCGACCTCTTCTTCCAGGGCATTCGCCCGGCGGTGAACGTCGGTCTCTCCGTGTCGCGCGTGGGCTCTTCTGCGCAGATCAAGGCGATGAAACAGGTCGCCGGCAAGATCAAAGGCGAGCTGGCGCAATATCGCGAGCTCGCGGCATTCGCGCAGTTCGGTTCCGACCTCGACGCCACCACCCAGCGCATTCTGAACCGCGGCGACCGCCTGACCGAGCTGATGAAGCAGGGCCAGTATTCGCCGCTGCAGGTCGAAGAGCAGGTCTGTGTGATCTATGCAGGGACTAACGGCTATCTCGACAAGATCGCGAAAAACCAGGTCGGCCATTTTGAGCGCGAATTCCTCAGGAAGCTGCACGCCGATCACGCCGATATTCTCAAATCCATTCGCGAGACGTCGAAGCTTGAGAAAGACACCGAAGACAAACTCAAAGCCGCGCTCGACGTATTCGCCAAGAACTTTGCATAAAGAAAAGGCCTGAACGATGCCTTCGTTGAAGGACCTCAAAAACCGGATCTCGTCGGTTAAGTCGACGCAGAAGATCACCAAGGCGAAGCAGATGGTCGCCGCGGCGAAGCTGCGCCGCGCCGAGGAGCGCGCCACCGAAGCCCGTCCCTATACGGAACGGATGGAAGGCGTTCTCGCCAATCTCGCTTCGAGCGCCAAAGGCAATCCGAATGCGCCGAAGCTTCTGTCGGGCACCGGCAAAGATGAAACGCATCTCTTGATTGTCGCAACGGCTGACAAGGGCCTTTGCGGCGGCTTCAACTCGTCGATCGTGCGCCTGGCGCGCGAGCACATCGTCAAGCTTCAAGGTGAAGGTAAAAAAGTCAAAATCATCACCGTCGGCCGCAAGGGCAATGATCAGCTCAAGCGTTTGTATGGCGAGCTGGTCATCTGGAAGACCAACTTCGTCGAGATCAAACAGGTTGGCTTTGCGCAGGCCCATGAGATCGCCGAGAAGACCTTGTCGATGTTCGACGCCGGCGAGTTTGATGTGGCGACCTTGTTCTTTGGCAAGTTCAAAAACGTCGTGACGCAAATCCCGACAGCGCAACAGGTTATTCCTGCGGTGGCGCCGGAAGGCGTTAAGACGCCAGACCTGAAAGGCGCGGTCTACGAATATGAGCCGGACGAAGCGGACATCTTGCGCGCGTTGCTGCCGCGTTATGTGGCGGTGCAGATTTTCCGCGCGCTGCTGGAGAATGTCGCCTCGGAGCAGGCCGCATCGATGTCAGCCATGGACAACGCCACGCGCAACGCTGGCGACATGATCGACAAGCTGAACTTGAAATATAACCGCGCCCGTCAGGCGCAGATCACCACCGAATTGATTGAAATCATCGCCGGCGCGGAAGCGCTGTAGCGGACGAGAAGCTAGAGGACGTAAAAATGAGCAATGAAGGCCGGATTAGCCAAGTGATTGGCGCGGTTGTAGACGTGGTTTTCGACGGCAAGCTGCCGGCGATCTTGAACGCGTTGGAAACTGAGAATAACGGGCGGCGGCTCGTCCTCGAAGTCGCCCAGCATTTGGGTGAGAACGCAGTTCGCACTATCGCCATGGATTCAACCGAAGGCCTCGTACGCGGCGCCAAAGTGCGCGACCTGGGCGAAGCGATCTCGGTGCCGGTCGGCGAAGGCACGCTGGGGCGCATTATGAACGTCATCGGCGAGCCAGTGGATGAGCTTGGCCCGATCCCGCACACGCAAAAGCGCGGCATCCACCAGGAAGCGCCGCCGCTTACGGAGCAATCCACGGAGTCCGAAATTCTTGAGACCGGCATCAAGGTCGTTGACCTCCTTTGTCCTTATGTGAAGGGCGGCAAAATCGGTCTCTTTGGCGGCGCGGGCGTTGGCAAAACGGTTTTGATCATGGAATTGATCAACAACATCGCCAAAGCCCACGGCGGTTACTCGGTGTTTGCGGGCGTCGGTGAGCGCACGCGCGAAGGCAACGACCTCTATCACGAGATGATCGAATCCGGCGTGAACAAGGAAGGCGGCGGCGAAGGTTCTAAAGCGGCTCTCGTTTACGGCCAGATGAACGAGCCCCCGGGCGCGCGGGCGCGGGTTGCGCTGTCGGGCCTCACCGTTGCGGAACATTTCCGCAATGAAGGCCAGGACGTGCTCTTCTTCGTCGACAACATCTTCCGCTTCACCCAAGCCGGTTCCGAAGTGTCCGCGCTCTTGGGCCGTATCCCGTCTGCGGTGGGCTATCAGCCGACGCTGGCCACCGACATGGGCACGATGCAGGAACGCATTACGACGACGACCAAAGGCTCGATCACCTCGGTGCAGGCGATCTACGTGCCTGCTGACGACTTGACCGACCCAGCGCCGGCGACCTCGTTCTCGCACTTGGATGCGACCACGACCTTGAACCGCTCGATTGCTGAAAAAGGCATCTACCCGGCGGTTGACCCGCTTGATTCAACCTCGCGCATTCTCGATCCGCGCATCATCGGCGACGAACACTACAAAGTCGCTGGCGACGTGCAGGGCATCCTGCAGCGCTACAAGTCGCTGCAAGACATCATCGCCATTCTCGGCATGGACGAGCTTTCCGAAGAAGACAAACTCGTCGTGGCGCGCGCCCGCAAGGTTGAGCGCTTCCTGTCGCAGCCGTTTTTTGTGGCTGAAGTTTTCACCGGCTCGCCGGGCAAGCTGGTGCCGCTCGCAGATACCATCAAAGGCTTCAAAGGCCTTGTCGCCGGCGATTACGACCACCTGCCGGAAGCGGCTTTCTACATGGTCGGCTCCATGGACGAAGCAATTGAAAAAGCCGAGCGTCTTGCGGCGGAAGCGGCGTAACGGAAAATGGCTGACAAACTTCATTTCAATCTCGTCTCGCCGGAGCGCGAACTGATGTCGGCGGATGTCGATCAGGTCGATATTCCGGGCACGGAGGGGTGGATCGGCGTCCTGCCGAACCATTCGCCGCTGATGACGGCGCTGGCGCCGGGCATGGTGCGGATCAAATCCGGGTCGGACGAGACGCGCATCTTCGTGCGCGGCGGTTTCGCCGAAATTTCTCCTGCGGGCCTCACCGTCCTTGCCGAAGAAGCGATGAAGGCCGAACAGCTTGACGCAGCGGCCATTGCCCAACAGGTCAAGAACGCCGAGGAAGATCTCGCCGACGCCGATACGGACGAGAAAAAACTCGCCGCCAATCAGGCGCTGGCCTCGCTGAAAGAGCTTCAGGCGGCGATCTAGCATATATTGCGGATGAAAGAACAAGCGGGGCGCTTCGGCGCCCTTTTTTGCGGTTCTTCCCTCCGGGCTGGATTGCGTGCACGCATCTTTGTAGGAGTGGATCGCTGCATTGAAAGACGCGAGGGACAATGACTACGACGGAAAGCAAGGAAACGCCGACTCCGGCCGGCAAGCCGGAACTGTCGCGTTCGGACCGGATCGCGTTGCGCATATCCGTGGCGCAAACCACCTTGGCAGTGGTTGGTTTCCTGGTGGGCCTGATCGCGCTCTATGCGGCGCTCAATGAAGCCGATGCAGTGCGCAAGCAGCAGCAGGCGTCGGTTTGGCCGCATCTCGATATCGCCGTCAGCAACAACAATGTCATTGATAACGAGTTCACCACGATCGCGGTCGCCAACAAGGGCATCGGCCCCGCGCGTATACGAAGCGTCGAGGTGCGGCTGGACGACGCGCCGGTTTCGGACTGGTGGGCGCTTCTCGGGTCGTTGGGGGAAGGCGACGGCGGCTCCATCCTCATTTCCAATGCCGATATCAGCGGCAAGGTGTTGTCGGCCGGCGACGAGGTTGAAATGATGCGCCTCGATAAAGCCGAGATTCCGGTAACCGGCGGCGAGCCTCGCGATTACAGCGAAGTGCTCTCGGGCCTGCGCAGCGCAATCGCTGGCGGGCGCGTGCGGATGACGATATGCTATTGCTCGGTCTTCGACGATTGCTGGGTGTTCGACACCAAGCGTTATGGCGACCCCGAAGCTGTCTCCGCCTGCGAGGCGCAGCCAGACGGCGTGCAGTTTTAGCGCGGTGCGCGTCGGCTGTTGAAAATCTTTTGGAAAATTTGGGGAATTGTGCGGGCGCGAGTCAGGCGATACTTTCTTCACATACATATGGAGTGTTGAATGTCCGCCGCCGCCCTCAAGCCGAAAACCGACCCCGCCATGCTCAATGTGCGCATTAAGCGCTTGCCCCACGGGGAAGGTCTCGACCTGCCGCGCTATGAAACGGCGCTGGCTGCGGGTTGCGATGTGCGCGCGGCGTTGACTGAAGCGCTGACCTTAAAAACCGGCGAGCGCTTTATGGTCCCGACCGGAATCGCTATCGCCATGCCGCCCGGCTGGGAGGCGCAGATGCGCCCGCGCTCAGGGCTTGCGGCGAAACACGGCATCGCCTGCGTCAACGCACCGGGCACCATCGACGCCGATTATCGCGGCGAGTTGAAAGTGATCCTGATCAACCACGGCGCAGAAGATTTCGTTATCAATCGCGGCGACCGCATCGGCCAGATGGTGTTCGCACCGGTTTATCAGGCGGTGTTCGAGGAAGTCGACGATCTTGACGAAACGGCGCGCGGCGCCGGCGGGTTTGGTTCGACCGGGGTCTAACCACATCCCGTATTCACTTGATCCGTACACGCCGCTTATGAAAGCAGACCATTTGTCATTTGGCGTGAGGGGCCACGTATGACCGAACATGCGAAAATTTGACTTGGTGGTCATCGGCATTACTATGGCTGGCGTCGAGGGGGGCTGGAATGCCGGAAATCAATACCGAAACGCTCGAGGCTTATGTGGCCGCAGGCGGTCTGGCGGTCACAATCGTCGGTTTTGCATTCATCATTGTTCAAATTCGCCAGATCGAACGCTCGGTCCGAAGCGGTGCGCAGGCGGCGATCTACACTCAAGCGGCAGACTTCAGAAGCCATCTAGTGGCCTACCCGGAGCTGCGCCCGTTGTTTTTCGATGGCGCCGATATCGATCAGACGCACCCCGATTTCAGTCGCGCGCTTACCTTGGCGGAACTGTTTCTCAACTACCTAGAGCAAATCGCCGTGCAGGGCGGAAATTTTGACGGCGGTGACAGGCGTGCGTGGGAATCATTTGTCCGCTTGACGCTGGCGGCTAGTCCAATCATGAAGCGACGCCTTGAAGAGAACAAATCTGCTTATTCGGTTCACTTGAGAAAGCTGGCTTAGCAGCGCTCACTCCCCCCCCCAAACCGGAAAATCAGCGTCAGGACGATTGAGACGATGATCATCGTCGTGATCGGGAAATAGAGCGAAAAGCCTTCGCGCTCTATATGCAAGTCGCCGGGCAGGCGGCCCAATCCAAGCTTAGACAGGGACGGCCACAACAGGCCCTCGACCAGCAAGATGATCCCGAGCGTGATCAGCAGTTTTCGCATGGGCTCTTTATACGCCGGATTCGTTGCGCGCCCAATTTAATCGGCCGTCATTGCGGGCTCTGACCCGCAATCCATCGACAAACGCTGCCCTTAAATTCTGGATCCCGGGTCACGCCCGGGATGACGGAGGGCTGGGAAAGGGAACTGCTTTTTCCTAATATCCCGGCGAGAAGCTCCGCGGGGCCGGGTCGATCACCTGAATGCCGCCGGGCTGGATTTCCAGAATGGCGAGGCCGCGCTCGACCGTGCCATCGGCGTTAAGGCGGAAGAGCCCGTCAGCGCCGAAATAGCCATTCGGGTCTGCGATCGACTCCGTGGTGAAGCGTTCGCGGCGCCGGGATGTCGCGGCGAGGCGCGCTGACAACAGCGTTGCATCATAGGCGAGTGACGCAAGGCGCGGCGGGGCCGAACCGAATGCATCGGCGAAATGTTTTTCAAAGCTTGCCGTGATGGTCGGGTCGGGCGCGGCGAACCAGCCGCCGCGCAGCGCCGGTTCGCGCGTCAGGCGCGGATTGTTCCAGCTTGAAACGCCGAGGATTTTCACCCGGTTGATGTCCACGTTGTAGTAGGGCAGCAATGGCGCCAGCGCGCGCAACAGCGTTCCCTGCTCGGGCATCAACACCGCCTGATAGCCTTGCGTATAACCGGCCTCGGCGCTGGTCTTGACCGGCTGCGTATTGTTGCCGGCGTAACCGTGACGCATTTCAAGCGGAATGATTTCCTTCGAGTACTGAGCAAGGCGTTTGGCGGGCGCGAGCATGGCGTCTGGTTCTTGCTCATAGCGTTCTTCGTGAACGATAACGCCGCCGCGGGCAAAGACCTCTTCAGCGAAGGCGCCGGAAACGCGGTCGCCATAGGCTGTCATGGGCGCCAGCACGCCAAACCGGATTAATTCCTGCGCCATAGCGTATTCGGTGACGCGCGCGATTTCGAGTTCCGGCGGGAAGCTAAGCAGGAAAACGCCGTCGCCTGCCGCAGTTAAATCCGACGAAAAGGCGATCATTGGCGTTTTCGCCGCGCGTGTGACAATGGCGGCGGCTTCAACGGATTCTGCAAACAAAGGCCCGAGAATGATTTCAGCGCCGTCAGCCAGTGCTGAGCGCGCGGCGGCGGCGGCGCCTTCGGCTTCCCCGCGCGTGTCTTTCGGGATCAGCAGAAAATTCTGGTCGCCGGCGTCAAATACAGCCAATTGCGCCGCGTCGAACATGGCAGACGCAATCCGGCGGGCGGCTTCATTGTCGGCGGAGAAGGGCAGCAACAAGCCAACGCGAACGGGCTCGTCGCCATCCATATGTTCCGGGCGCACGAAAGCGCGGCGATCATAGCGGTCGGCTTCCTGAAAAACGCCGTCTTCTTCATAGATGGACGGACGGTCGGGAAGCGGCTGGTCAGGCTGCGAGATGACGGGTCCGGCTGTGCGCGCTGGCGATGACGAACTGCAAGCCGCGAAGAATATTGCCAAACTTGCCGCGAGGCCCGCCCTCAACACGATATTCATGGTCACTCGCATCCGGTTCTTCCCTGATTTCCGCCCTGTCCCTGGCGCGCCGCGAGACTAGCCGGGGCTGAGGCCGAGGTAAACGGCCAGACGGCATCCGCAACACAATTGACGCCGCCGCTAGCGCCGTTCATGGCTAAAGCGATGACCTTGAAGGATATACGCCCCGAACCGGGCCTTTATGTGACGGCGACGCCAATCGGCAACCTCGCCGATATGACCTATCGTGCTGTCGACATTATGAAGAATGCCGACCTGATTTTATGTGAGGATACGCGCCAAACCGCGAAGCTGTGCAGCGCCTATCAGATATCGACGCCGCGCGCGCCTTACCATGATCACAACGCAGCGCGGGCGCGTCCGGGGATCATTAAAAAGCTGCAAGAAGGCGCAGTGATCTGTCTGGTGTCTGACGCTGGCACGCCCTTGATTTCCGATCCTGGCTACAAGCTGGTGCGAGAGGCGCGCGACGCGGGCGTTTCCGTTTACCCTGTGCCGGGCGCAAGCGCGGCGATTGCAGCGCTGAGCGCGGCCGGCGCGCCGAGCGACCAGTTTTTCTTTGCGGGATTTCTGCCGTCAAAATCGGGTGCGCGAGACAAAATGCTGGCCGGGCTGGCGCGGATCGACGCGACGCTGATCTTCTATGAAACTGCGCCCCGGCTGGCTGACGTGCTGGCCGCCATGGCGGGCGCGCTCGGCGATCGCCGCGCTGTCGTCGCCCGTGAAATCACCAAGCTGCATGAAGAGTTCCGCGAAGGTGCTTTGGGCGGGCTTTGTGAACATTATAGCACCGCCCCGGCAAAGGGTGAAATCGTGATTGTGGTCTTTCCGCCTGAAGAAGCCGCTCCCGAGGCGGCGGATATCGACGC
>BQJG01000004.1 GCA_021604585.1 Hyphococcus sp. | reverse complement strand
TTGAAGTCGGCGCATAATTTTAAGGGCGCGGCGTTTGTCGAGATTTTCCAGAACTGCATCGTCTACAACAAGGACCGGTTCGAGGATTTCGTCGCCAAGAAAACCGCCGCCGAAACCCAGCTTCATGTGGAACATGGAAAGCCGCTGCTTTTTGCGAACGGCGCCAAGGGCTTGCGGCTGAATATGCGGACGCTGGCGCTGGAAGTGGCCGATGTTGGCGATGCTGGCGTCAAACCGGAAGATGTTCTTATCCATGACGAAACCAGCGCGACCATCGCGCAGATGCTGATCAATCTGCCCAAGGAAGGTTTTCCGATGCCGCTCGGCGTGATCTATCGCAATCCGGCGTCATCGTTTGACGACGCCTTCTGGGCGCATCACCCGACGCAAGGCAAACGCACCGGCAAAGTCGCCGACGCGTTGCGCAAGGGAAGCGTCTGGAAGAAGGGGTAGCTTTAACGCGCACCCTCTAATGTTGTCATGCCCGGGCGTGTCCCGGGCATCCAGAACTGGCAAGGCGGGTGTAACTGGATCACCGGGACAAGCCCGGTGATGACAAAAACACAAGTTGCGCTGGTTACCCTGCCACCCGCGACCAGACCAGCAGCAAAAAACAACCCGCCGCTTAACCGAACGGCATGCGCGAGGCAAAGTTCGTCGCGTTTGTTGTTAGCCCTTCAACGCTGCTTCCGTCGCGTCAGCGAAAATGTCGAGGCCTTCGTTGAGCATCTCATCGGAGATCACCAGCGGCACCAGCGACCTGAGGCACTGTGCGTAAGCGCCGGCGGTCGTCATGATCAACCCGCGCGCGCGCGCTTCGGTGAGGATTGCCGCCGCGACATCGCCATTGGGTTTCGACGCATCGCCGTCTTTCACAAACTCAAGCGCCATCATGCCGCCAACCCGGCGCACATCGCCGATGACGCTTTTGCCGATGCCGGCCTGCAATTCTTTCCAGCGCTTTTCGGTTTGCGCGCCGATTTCTTCCGCGCGCTTCAACAAGCCTTCTTCCTCGATAATCTCGAACACGGCGAGCGCCGCGGCGCAGGCGACCGGGTTGCCGCCATAGGTCGAGCCCATGGAGCCGGCGACGACCTTGTCCATCAATTCCGCCTTGCCGGTCAGCGCCGACAAGGGAAGGCCCGCCGCGATGGATTTCGCAACGCAGATAAAGTCCGGCTCGACGCCGGCTTTATCAAAGGCGAAATATTTGCCGGTGCGGCCCATGCCGGACTGAATTTCGTCGGCGATCAGCATGATGCCGTGCTCGTCGCATTTGGCGCGCAGCGCTTTCAAAAATTCCGGCGGCGCGGGGTTAAACCCGCCCTCGCCCTGCACGGGTTCAACGATCATCGCCGCCACTTCGTTGGCGTTGATCATAGTCTTGAAGATGTGATCGACGCTAGCGAGCGCGTCAGCGACGGTCACACCGTGATAGGCGTCGGGATATTCCGCATGAAACACCGCCGGCACGTAAGGCCCGAAGCCGACCTTGTAGGGTTTTGACTTGCCGGTCAGCGTCGTCGCCAGCAGCGTGCGGCCATGGAAGGCGCCGGAAAACGCGATCACGCCGGGACGGCCGGTGATCTGGCGCGCGAACTTGACCGAGTTCTCGACCGCCTCAGCGCCGGAGTTGAACAGCGCGGTTTTCTTTGGGGTCGAGCCGGGCGTCAGCTTGTTCAGTTTCTCGCAGACTTCGACGTAGGATTCATATTGCGCGATGCCAAAAGCCGTATGGATGAAATTTTCCGATTGCTTCTTGATCGCCGCGACCACTTTTGGGTGCGCATGACCGACGTTCAACACGCCAATGCCGCCGATAAAATCGATGTAACGCTTGCCTTCAACGTCCCACAGCTCGGCGCCCTGCGCGCGCGCCGCGTAAATGCCGGACTTGGACGGCAGGCCGATGGGACACGCCTCGTCGCGGCGCGACTTCAGGCTTTCATTGGTGGCGAAGGTGTTTTTTCCGTGGTCCATTTTAACGCGGCTCCGGTTGCAGGCTGATGTAATGATTGGTTGAGAGTGGCTCTAGCACGCCTATTGGGAAAGTGAAGAGCCTGCCTCGCCGGGCCTGGCTTTTGGTTTCACGAGCCAGGTGTCCATCCCGCCAAAGCACGAGCGCAATCAGCATAATTCCTAGCGCTGATCCCGTGCTCGTTGCACGATTCGGCTACCGTGAGTCCGTTCCCGCCCCCCGCTTCAGGGAACCAGGTCGGGTCACCCCGATGGGATTTGATTTCTTCATCGTCCTCTCCATGCCTGCCTAGGGCCGGAGATGTCCTCTTTTCAACCCATCCACCGACTGTCGAGAGGCATTACGGACAGCAGACAACACCGATCATGGTGTCCTTACCCCCTCCACTTCAATGTCCCTGCTGCTCGAAAGCAGCTGTACTTTCATTTCGCCGTCCGTTTCGACAAATTTGAAATACAGCTCGAAAGGAAGCGGATAAAACTCGTCGCTCGCCATTGGAAAGAGTTTTACCTTGGGAAATACGCTACTGTCAGTATACAAACTGTGTCCTTCGATATGAAATCCTATCGAAAAGTCGCGATTTGTTTTATAGGTTCCAACATATTTCTCAAGATGAGCGTCATCCATCTCGATAGGTTTGGGGATATGAGTATCCCAGTGCAATCCTTCAATGACCTCCATGCCATTGACAACAATGTTTTTTACTATGTTGTTGGTAATGCTGGCGCCATTATCGCTGTTTACAAAAATAACAATTCCATTTTTGCTTTTCGGAAACAGTATCATCGTGGTGACAACGCCCGGATCGCCGCCATCATGGTTTATAATGTACTCTCCGTTACTCAATTGATCATAGACGACCCAACCCAACCCTTGATTCAGCTTATCGTTGATAGCCGATTGCGGTTTTACCATCTCATCATAGAGCGCGCCATGAACTATCTTTTTGTGCATGACGGCGTTGCCAAAAAGCAGCAAATCTTTAACCGTTAGCAACATGTCATCGGCGGCGTTTATATTTTTCGTCTCATAATTTGTGGTGTGCAAATTTCCCCTTGTGTCATACCATTTTGCAAACCGCGCAATATCCTCTTCCTGCAACCACCCCATGGTGGCGTCTTTCATTTTCAAGGGGTCGAATACCAAAGACTGAACAATTTGCTCCAGGCCCACGTTAAATTTGCTCTCAACGGCATGCCTGAGATACTCCATGCCTTCGCCAGAATATTGAAACTTAGTTCCAGGCTGAAAATTGAATTTCAGTTTTCCATCGTCTTCATCCCAACGCCAGTTCTTAAAACCCGTAGTATGTGACAGACAATGTCGAGTAGTGATTAATTTTGCATACGGATCATTCGCCACATCCGGATCTGTCCAGTAATGGAACAAGGGTTCGTCCAAGTCCCACTCACCTTGCGCAACCAGTTTCAAAATAGCCGCAGTGACCACAGGCTTGGTAATGCTTGCAACATTGAAAATGGTGTTTTGAGGCGCCTTATGCCCTTTTTGATTGTCCCCGTAGACTTTTACGAGTTCAATCTTGCCGTCTTCAATAATCCCGACGCCCACAGCCGGCGCAAGATATTCAGACATCAATTCGGGCACAAGGCTGTCTAGCGTTTCCGCATAGCGGGGTTCAAATATCTCTGTCTTAGCCATTCTTTCCGGGCCATATGCACAGCCAGAAATTTCCAGAAAGAAAAAGACAAAGAGGCAGAAATATTTAATCGGATGCCGGTTCATGATCATAGCTTATTGTACGCTTCATAACCCAGGAATCATCCGGTTGCTTTTCCCATATGATAATGAATTTTCCTTTTTGGACCTTTTTTCCATCCACAAAAAAATCATGCTCACCTAACTCAACCGCGCCATAATCGCCTAAAACATGGGCGGAAAACTTGACCAATTTTCGTGTGGTGGAAATGGATTTGGAACACCGGTCGTTAAAGGACGCCACCTCAACATCGAAAGAGGTGTTTAGCCCGGAACGGTCATCATAAAATTCCAATGTGGGAGACATTAGCTTCTTATAAAGCTCCAAATCACACTTGTTGAAAGCTTCGTCGAATAGCAAGCGGTCCAATTCCAGGACCTGCTTTTCTATTGCGGCATTAGCTTTGGAACTGTCCGCTTCTTTAGCGTAAACGGAACCAGATATCAGAAGAGAAGCGCTTAAAAGACAGCATAAACTCTTTAGTGCGTTCTTTGTTTTCATGGTCAATGTCCTGATTAAAATCTGCAATGCGAACGAAGATAAGAAGCAATATAAAATACCTCAACGCAGGTAAACCTAATTATGCCTCGGTTGATCTCAAAATTGTCTCGAGTGCCCTCGTAGAACATTTGAATTGCCGTATGCTTGATGCAATCAACGACCTGTTCCCTGTACATGCGCTGCGCAATTCCCTGACTTTGACGTCAGGCCGGCCGGGCGCGTTTTGTCGCAGCGCGATTAAAAATTTACATTGATGGCGAAGAGACTGTTCTAGCGGGTTTCGGAATTTGGCGTCAGGAGCCAGATGGCGCCGACTCCGACAATGGCGTCATAAATGGCGCAGGAAAATTCATACCAGTCGGGGCTGTAAGTTCGGCTGGTCAGCAAATGCGCCAGATCGACCGCGCCATGCACCAAAATCAACGCCCCGAGCAGCCAGGCGCGGTTTGATGACAAAACGCTGTGCCCGGCCAGCATGAACACAATGGCCGCAACCCCTTCGATCAAGAGCGCCGACCATTTGGCCTTGTTTGCGGTCTCTACGGGCTCCAGGCCAATTATGGCGAAGCCAACATATATGCCAGCCATCAACACCAGTTGGGCGTAGACAAAGCTCGCACGTTCCTTTGCCGGCATGGCGGCTGTCACCCCCAACGCCGCCCCGGCGAGCAAGATGGTGGCAAGGATAAGAATTGGCGCAGGCCCGATCATGGTGCGAGTCTAGCCGGGCTTGCTGGTGAAAAGCAAAGCCAGCTTGAAAGCGGCGCGCACCCGCTGCGCCTATTGCACTGCAAGATAAGCTTTCACCCGGCGCAGCGCGCGCTAGGATAGCCGTATGTTCACAAAATTCTTCCACGAGCTGAAATCCGCCGGCCTGCCCGTCTCCCTGCGTGAATATCTGACGCTGATGGAGGCGATGGATAGCGACCTCGCCAATCGCAAGGTCGAGGACTTTTATTACCTCTCCCGCGCCTCGCTGGTGAAGGACGAGCGCAATCTAGATAAATTCGATCGCGTCTTCGGGCATGTGTTTAAAGGCGTGCAATCGCTTGGCGAGGAAACAGCTGCCGAGATCCCTGAGGACTGGCTGCGGTTGATGACCGAACGCTATTTCACCGAAGAAGAGCGCAAAGAGATCGAAGCGCTTGGCGGGTGGGACAAACTCATGGAGACGCTGAAAGAGCGGATCGAAGAACAAAAGAAACGCCATGAAGGCGGCAATAAATGGATTGGCACGGGCGGAACATCGCCCTTTGGCTCGGGCGGCTATAACCCCGAAGGCGTGCGCATCGGCAATGAAGGCAAACGCCAGGGCCGCGCCGTCAAGGTTTGGGAAAAACGCGAATACAAAAATCTCGATGACGACATACAGCTCGGCACGCGAAACATTAAAATGGCGCTGCGGCGGTTGCGACGTTTCGCACGTGAAGGCGCGGCGGAGGAATTCGATCTCGACAACACAATCGATGCAACGGCGCGCGCAGGCTATCTCGATATCAAGATGCGTCCAGAACGGCGCAACACAATCAAGGTGCTTCTCTTCTTCGATGTCGGCGGGTCGATGGATCCGTTCATCAAAATTTCAGAAGAGCTGTTTTCCGCCGCGCGCACCGAATTCAAACACATGGAATATTTTTATTTCCATAATTGCCTTTACGATTATGTGTGGAAGGACAATCGCCGGCGCTGGACGGAAAAGATTCCGACCTGGGATTTACTTCACAAATATCCGCATGACTATAAGGTGATCATTATCGGCGACGCGTCCATGTCGCCCTATGAGGTCACTGTGCCCGGCGGCGCCGTTGAATATTTCAATGAGGAGCCAGGCGCGATCTGGCTGAAGCGTCTCACCGATATTTATGAACGTGTCGTGTGGCTCAACCCGGTGCGCCAGGAAAGCTGGAACTATGTTCCATCGACCCAGTTGCTGCGCGAGCTGATCGGCGGCCGGATGTACCCGCTAACCCTTGGCGGCATTGAAAAAGCCATGGCGGAGCTGAAACGATAATTAGCTCGCGGCGGCCATTCTGAAACGGTTCGCTTCTTCCATGGCCGAGTTGGCGGCGATGCGCAGCGACACCAGCAACGTCGCGCGCGATTCCTGTTTTGCCTGGGCGGCGCCAATCAGCTTTTCCGCATCTTCGCATAGCTGCCCAAGACTCCATGCGCCTACGCCCCGTGAGGCGCCCTTCAGCGTATGGGCCGTATTCTTCCAGGCTTCATCCGGCTGAAACACATCAAATTGTTGCAGCAGCAACTCAACCTGTCCCGCAAAGATCTCGAGAATTTCATTGCGTAACCCATCGTCGCCCGCGACGTATTTTTCGAGATGGTCAAAATCTATAATGCCGTTGACTTTCATACCCTGCTCGCTCTTTCACACCCGAAACATGTCCAAATTTTAAGCGTCAATTGCTACAAGGCTATTAAAATTTTATACGTCATCATGAACAAAGTCTTAATGAAAAACGCCGTCACTCCTTATGTGGAATGACGGCGTTTCAATGTGGGACACTCCCGAAACAAAAGCCGCAGGAGCGAAGTCAGAATTTAGTTGTTTGGCTCTTCTTCAGTTGCTTCTTCAGCCGCTTCTTCGGCCGCGTCCTCAACTTCTCCGGCGGCTTCTTCCATTTCGTCGCCGGCGGCTTCCATCATGTTGTCGGCTTCCTCGGCGGCGTCTTCAACAGCGCCCATAGCGTCATCCGCCATTTCACCGCCTGCCTCCATGGCGTCGTCAGCCATTTCGCCGGCTGCATCCATAGCGTCACCAGCCGCTTCGCCAGTTGCGTCCATCGCATCGCCAGCCGCTTCGCCAGTTGCATCCATCGCATCGCCAGCCGCTTCAGCCGCATCGTCCGCCGCGCCTTCCATGGATTCAATAGCTTCCGACGCAGTTGCCGGTTCGGCGCCGGTCTTCGGCTTCATAATCTGTGTCAGTCCAATAATAACCGCCAGCGCAACCGCGATGACGAGAAGAATTCTGAGCATGGTAAGCCCCTTCCTTTGATTTACTCTTCGCCCGATGTTTCACACAAAAAAGAGACGCGGCGCGCCCCTGTTCATTGCCCCCGCAACTAATTTCTATGCGCATCACGGAAGATTTTATCCCCAATCAGGGTTGCGGTAAATGGCGTTGCGTGACTGCAAAGGGTTCCCAACGTTACAGATTTGACAATAAATCCGGGCGCTTGGACATTGCGACAGGGCTCAAGCCCGCATAAACGGCTGGTTTCAGCCCATACAGACACAATCTTGCGCCGTTGGAGGCAAAATGACTGAAAGTTCTGTTTTTCTCGGAAAAAGCGAAAAACCAGAAGCGCTTGCGTTAAAATACGCGAATCGGCACGGGTTGATCTCCGGCGCGACCGGCACCGGCAAAACCGTCACCTTACAGATCATCACTGAAGGGTTGTCGAAAGCTGGCGTGCCGGTTTTTGTCGCCGATGTTAAAGGCGACCTTGCCGGGCTTGCGCAACCAGTGGAGGTAAAAGAGTTCTTAACTAAGCGGGCCGAAACCATTGGCCTTGATCCGTACACGCCGCAGGCTTTTCCGGTTTGCTTTTGGGATCTGTTTGGCAAGCAGGGCCATCCGATCCGCGCCACCGTATCGGAAATGGGGCCTTTATTACTCTCCCGGCTTCTCGATCTCAATGACACGCAGGAAGGGGTTCTGACCCTTGCCTTCCGCGTAGCCGACGATGAGGGCCTGCTGTTACTCGATTTGAAGGATCTACGCGCGTTATTGGTTGAGATTGCCGAAAGAGCAAAAGAGCTTTCTGCAGAATATGGACATGTTTCAAGAGCATCAGTCGGCGCCATTCAACGGCGATTGCTCGCCCTTGAAGAGCAAGGCGCTGAAGAATTTTTTGGCGAGCCCGCGCTTGATCTCATGGATTTTCTCCGCACTGACGATACTGGCGCGGGGATCATTAATGTGCTTGCCGCCGATACACTCATGCAGACGCCAAAACTCTACGCTACTTTTCTCCTGTGGCTCCTCTCTGAATTATTCGAGGAGTTACCGGAAATCGGCGATCCGGAAAAGCCGAGACTAGTCTTCTTTTTTGACGAAGCGCATCTGTTGTTTGATGAGGCGCCGAAAGCGCTTTTACAAAAAGTTGAGCAGGTTGTTCGCTTGATCCGCTCCAAAGGCGTTGGCGTTTTCTTTGTCACGCAAAACCCGCTGGACGTGCCTGACAGTGTTTCCAGCCAGCTCGGCAATCGTGTTCAACATGCACTGCGCGCCTTTACGCCGAGAGAACAGCGCGTCGTGAAGGCTGCAGCGGATACTTTCCGCCCCAACCCCGCTTTCGACACGCTGGAGGTGATCACGTCTCTCGGCATTGGCGAAGCGCTTGTTTCAACGCTAGAAAGCAAAGGGGCGCCGGCGATCGTTCAGCGCACGCTTATCCGTCCGCCCTGCTCCCGAATGGGAGCCCTTTCGTCGGCGGAACGCAAAGGTGTTATGCGATATTCAGACATGGCGGATAAATATGACGCAATGATCGACCGCAAATCCGCCTATGAAGTGTTGAAGGAGCGCGCGGAAAAACACGCGCAAGCAGAAGAAAAAGCACGCGAGAAAGAAAAGAAGTCACGCAAAGTGAAGAAGCCTGCCCGACGCTCTAACCGGCAATCCGTTGGCGAAGCGGCCATGAAGAGCGCCGCGCGAACTTTGGCGAATGCATTGGTGCGCGGCCTTCTCGGCAGTCTCAAGCGCCGTTAAAGCATGAAACAAGAAACCCCAACGACTTCGGACCAACGCGCCTTCAACATCGTCATCGCCGGCACCGCCGCCATGGGGCTCGCGGCAATTGGGTTCAGTTTCCTTCTCTCAACACCGCTCATGCCTCAGTTCAAGGCGGACTTTAACGCCATCTTGATCGGCGTCATCGCAACGGCGCCACTGGTTGGTTTTCTTTACTGGTTTTCCAATACGACGCTTAACCGTTTTGCTTCATTCCGCCGGTCACAGATCAAGTTTTTCTCCGAAATCGGGTTCGCTTTTACGCCGCCCCGCATCGCCGCCATGGCGATTGGCGCCGGCATTGCGGAAGAGCTGTTATTTCGCGGCGTTTTGCAAAGCTGGATCGGAAATTTTGCGCCAGCGGTAATCGCGATTGTCATTTCAAATATGCTGTTCGGCATGATGCATATGCGCACGCTGCTCTATGCGATTATAGCGGGGCTAGTGGGCGCGTATCTCGGCATACTCTATGCGCTTACGGACAATTTGCTTGCGCCTATGGTGACGCACGCCATTTATGATGCGGTTGCGCTGGAATACACCCGCCGCGCCATAAACCGCTACAAGTCCGGCTTTATTTGATTAGCTATGGGCGCCGCTCATTAACCTTTTCCGTGAGCTTTTCATAATCCGCTTTTGATTGTGGCTGCCCTCGTGACATACTGGCGTTAGTAAGTGTGGAGTTGTGCTATGTCGCGTTTGTTGCTGGCGATTGCTTCTCTAAGTCCTGTTATGCTGGCTGGGTGCGGCGGCGATCCAGCACCGTCCGGCAACATCGGCAATCGCGCGCCAGTGTTTACCTCTTCAGCAACGGCGACTGTCGCAGAAAACGCCTCGGGCACAATTTACACAGCGACGGCGAACGATGCTGACAGTGACGCCTTAATCTTCACCATCTCCGCCGGGTCTGACGCTGCATTGTTTTCAATCACGAACGCTGGCGCTTTATCATTTCTTTCACCGCCTGATTTTGACGACCCTGCCGATGCGGGTGGCGATAATGTTTATAATATTACGCTGCAAGTGAGCGATGGTTCGGCCTCAGCAACGTTCGACCTGGCAATCACAATCACCAATATCGCTGATGATTTCACCGTTCGGCGGGTGACCGCGTCAGCGGCGGCGCCGTTGGCGCTTGTTGGCCGCGCATCAGGCGATGTGTTCGTCGCCGAACGAAACGGCGTCATTCGGATTCTCAATCCGGCGACGGGCAATTTCAACACAACGCCATTTCTCGACATTTCGACAACCGTCGGAACCGCAGGCGAAGGCGGGCTCTTAGGATTGGTATTGGCGCCTGATTACGCGGCGAGCGGAACTTTTTATGTTCATGTGACGAATATGAGTGGCGATACGGAAATCCGTTCCTACCAGCGCTCCGCAGGCGATCCGAATCTCGCCGACTCTAGCAGCGGCGATGTCATTTTGACCGTCGCCCAGCCCGCCGATAATCATAATGGCGGCGGCCTGGCGTTTGGTCCGGACGGGTATTTGTATATATCCTTGGGCGATGGCGGCGGCGGCGGCGATCCTTTTGACAACGGGCAGGACACTAGCACGCTGCTCGCGGCTATCTTGCGAATTGATCCCACAAGCGACGATTATCCCGGCGACGCGGATCGTGATTACGCCATACCTGCCGATAATCCATTTGTCGGCGGCGGCGGCGTCCCGGAAATCTGGGCCTATGGCTTGCGCAATCCGTTCCGCATGAGTTTCGACCGCGATAATGGCAATCTTTATATTGGCGATGTCGGACAGGAGACGCTTGAAGAGATCGACCTCATTCGCCCCAGTGACGCCGGGTTGAATTTCGGGTGGTCTGTGCGCGAAGGCACTGCAAGCTATTCAGGGCCTGACGATCCCGATTTCACGCCGCCGATTGCCGAATATGGTCACGGCGCCGGATCTCTACAGGGAAATTCGCTCACCGGCGGTTATGTCTATCGCGGGCCGGTTGCGGATCTTCAAGGTCACTACGTCTTTGCGGACTTCATCTCTGACAATATCTGGTCGTTCCCTGTCTCCGCGACCGCCCAAGGCTCAACGCTGCCATCATCCTCATTCACAGTTCAGACAAATGCCTTTGCGCCAGACGCTGGATCATTATCCGGCATTGTCGGATTTGGCGAAGACGCCGCCGGAAACTTATACATACTAACGATTACAGGTTCGATTTTTGTCGTTGAGGATGCGCCTTAACTGCGCATGGCTTTTTCAAACTCTTCCTCTGTCACCGGGTAGCCCATATCGCTTGGGATCGTGAGAAAAGCACGGCCGTCACGTTCAATCGCCTGCGGCTCGACAATGCGTATTGGGCGGCGCGCCGCAAAGGAAAAGACTTCATCGGCGGTTGTGCTTACATTTAGCAATTCAACATTTCTGGATGTCGGATAAATCATTTTTCGCTGCCCGGCATCGCGGGCGCCAAGCGCTGCGCCCGGTGTTGTCCAGACAATTTCCGTCGCCTCTCCGCCATCGGCGCGCGCCGTTTGATCCGCGGGCGCTCGTGCGGCGAAAAACCAGGTGTCGTAACGCCGATGTCCAACGCCTTTTGGCGGACGCCAGCGTGCAAACAGATGCAGCGCGGTAAGATTCAAAGTCAGCCCCTCGCCTCGCACCATTTCAAGGAACAAACTGTCATCGGCTTCGACACGACTGCGCCAAGACGCCAGGGAAAGCGCCTCTTCGCGGCTGATGCCGTCGCCATTTCGTTTGACCAGCAAGACGCCGGTTTCCTCAAACGCTTCGCGGATCGAGGCGATACGGGGAGCGAGTTGCTCCGGCGGGATATGCTCAGAATCGCAATGCAACCTCCAGTCGTGGTTATGATCGCCCCGATCAATCCTCCCGCCCGGAAAGACAAGCGCGCCGCCGGCAAATACAATGTCGGCATGGCGCTCCACCATCAAAACTTCAAATGCTGGCTCATCCCGCAAGAGCAGGATCGTCGCCGCAGGAATGAGTTCATCCATCGAACAATCCATCCTTGCGCTGCAAATCCGGATGGGCCATGCCCGCGTCAAGAAAGCGAATGGCGCCATACCCGCCGAGTCCCGTCGCAAAAAACGATACCGGCCAGGCGAACCAGCTCATGGGATTGGAAAACAGCGTGATAATCGCGCCAAGCAAAATTGCGCTCGCCGAAAGCATGCCCAGCGGCGCCCATCGTTTTCCGATAAACATGGAAATAAGTGCGGCCAGAAATGCGCCGATAAACCATCCGGCGCCGAGAACCAACTCATAAGCGGCTGATCCCGGCGCAGCGCCAATCAGCACAGCGCCGCCGCCCTCAATCATTTTCGCAGCAGAAAACCCGGCGATAACGGCAATGATTACGGCGGCGAGCGAGCGAAGCATGATGGGCATTCCTTTGCCTCAGTAATATACGCATTCCTGAAATGGAAAACCCCGCAAAACAGCGCTAATGATTGGGGATGCGGCCTGCCATCCTTAATCCTCTTTTTGCTGATATCACTGTCCTTATGGGGGTTGGCCCTAAAATGGCGGCTTTGATCGGACGCGCCGCCGGGCCGCGCCTGGTCGATCTTATTTTTACAGCGCCAGCGGGTCTAATTGACCGCTCTTTCCGTCCTAAGATTGCCGACGCACCGGAAGGGCGGATTGTCACGCTTCTGGTCACGGTCGACCAGCATATCGCCCCGCCAAAAGGCAGACGCCTGCCCTATAAAATTATCTGCTCCGATGAGACGGGATTTATCACGCTCGTTTATTTCCATGCGCGCGCCGACTATCTGGAGAAGACACTGCCGCAAGGCGCGTCGCGATTGGTCTCAGGCAAGATCGCCGAGTTCGATGGCGCGCGGCAAATGACTCACCCCGATTACGCCGCCGATCCCGACAAGCCCGGCGATATGCCGCTCTTTGAAGCCGTCTACCCGCTGACAGCCGGGCTATCTGCGGCGGTTATGCGTAAGGCCGTTGTGCAGGCCGTCTCTCGCGCGCCTTTGCTTGACGAGTGGCAAGATCCGTCATGGCTGGCGGCGCGGAACTGGGCCGATTGGAAGTCCTCTCTTGAAACGCTGCACGCGCCACAATCACAAGAAGAGCTCTCGGCTTTTGCGCCGGCCCGTCAGAGGCTCGCCTATGATGAACTCCTTGCGAACCAGCTCGCGCTGGCCTTGATCCGCAAATCGACCGTCAAATCAAAAGGACGAGCCATAAAAGGCGACGGCCGGTTAATCGCCGCCGCCAAGAAAGCGCTGCCCTTTTCGCTGACCGGCGCGCAAAGAGATGCGCTAAAGGAAATTTTCACCGATATGCGCGCCAGCGAACGCATGGTGCGCTTGCTTCAAGGCGATGTAGGTTCGGGCAAAACGGTGGTGGCGTTCTTCGCCATGCTCGGCGCCATTGAATCGGGCGCGCAGGCTGCGTTGATGGCGCCCACGGAAATACTCGCCCGGCAACATCTGGAATCGCTCAATGCGTTGGCTGAAGCAACTGGCGTGCGGATGGACGTTCTGACCGGTCGCGACAAGGGCGCCGTCCGAAAAAACAAGCTGACGCGTCTTCAAGATGGCGAGATCGACATTTTGCTGGGCACTCATGCCTTGTTTCAAGATGACGTCTTTTTCAATGATCTCGCGCTTGTGGTTATTGACGAACAACACCGGTTCGGTGTGCGTCAACGCATTGCCCTAACACAAAAGGGACCAAAACCGGATTTTCTTGTGATGACGGCGACGCCCATACCGCGAACGCTAGCACTCACATCCTATGGCGATATGGAACACAGCCGCATCGCGGAAAAACCGCCGGCCCGCAAACCCGTCGATACGCGAACCATTTCGCTGACCCGCATTGACGAAGTGATTGCAGGGGTTCAACGCGCTGTCGCTGAGGGCAATCAAGCCTATTGGGTATGCCCGCTTGTGGAAGAATCCGACATCATTGATCTTACTGCCGTTGAAGAACGGTTTGAAAGCCTCAAGGCCGTTCTCGGCGATCGCGTCGGTATCGTCCATGGCCGCATGTCAGGGCCAGACAAGGATGCGGTCATGGAACGTTTTCATCGCGGCGAATTGTCAGTGCTCATCGCCACAACTGTGATTGAAGTGGGCGTGAATGCGCCAAACGCCACGATCATGATAATCGAGCATGCGGAACGGTTCGGCCTGGCGCAACTACATCAATTGCGCGGACGCGTCGGCCGCGGAGAAAAACAGTCGAGTTGCATTCTGTTATATAAGGCGCCGCTTGGCGAAACAGCCAAAGCAAGACTGAGCATCCTGCGCGATACAGAAGACGGTTTTGTCATCGCCGAAGAAGATCTTCGACTGCGCGGCGCAGGCGATTTTCTCGGCGCGGCGCAATCCGGTTTTCCGCAGTTTCGCCTTGCTGATGTCGCCGTTCACGGTGAGCTGCTGGCCGCTGCACGCGATGACGCCAAAATGATCATCGCCCGCGATCCGGAATTACAAACGCCGCGGGGAAATGCATTGCGCACCCTGCTCTATCTCTTTAGCCGCGACGACGCTGTTAAATTGATCAGCGCCGGTTAGCCGCGTTTCGACCCGAACAATCTTTTTCTCAGGGGGCTCTTCTCGGTCCGTGCTTCTTCCGCGAGCGCTTCGAGTTTGCGCGCGGCTGCTGCGCCGTCATTGTACTCTGGCGAAACAAGACCAAGCGAGAAGACAACCTTCGCGGCTTCCTCGACGCTCATTTTCAACATGCGCAAATCCTTGCGCGGCACGAACAGCAAAAATCCAGAGGTCGGGTTCGGCACGGTTGGTATGAAAATAGAGGTGAGTTGCTCGCCCATATCATCGAGACGCGCGCGAATTTCACCTTTGGTTTCACCAACCACAAACGCCATCACCCATGCGCCTGTACGCGGATATTCGACGAGCGCGACTTCTTTGAAGGAGCGGTCTGACTGTCGCAGCGCCGTTTCAAAGACGTTCTTGAAAAACCCGAAGACGTTGCGAACGATCGGTACGGATTCAATCAGCCGTTCACCAGCATGAATGAACGAACGCCCAACGAAATTTTTCGCGAGGGCGCCGAGAATGACAAGCGCGACAAAGGCGATAAAAATCCCGATGCCCGGCAGCGCCTGAACGACCGTTTCGTAATTTCCTGCGGGAAGCGTGCGCTTGACGAACGCATCCAGATTCGCCATCGGACCGGTTAACAGCAAATAGAACAGCCAAATGGTTATACCGACCGGCGCCACCACCACCACGCCCGCCATGAAATTGGACCAGAGCCGGGAAAACAGGCTCTGTTTTTTTGGCTGGATCAGGGGCGTGTCGCCGCTGAGCGGCGTCCGGCGGGCGCCCGAGTCATTTGATTTTGCTTCATTTTCGTCGGTCATAGGGACGTCTCAGGTTCAATTTGTTGCGGCTGCCGGCAGCTCACCATATGCGCAGCTTGGGCGGCCGGTGCAAGAACAGCCTTGCGGGAAGTCGATTTCGCGGCATCCAAAGGGTTTTTTCGCGAAGTTGACGCCGATTGCGTCATATCCAACCATTCTTCCTGTTGATCTTGCGGGCTGAGCTAAGGATAAGTCCGAACTGCTATCAAAGCCTTTCTGACTGATTTGAAAAATTAACCTTTCACTAATGGACGCCGCCTCATGCAACCTGTGCGCAAAGTCGTTATTCCCGTCGCCGGTCATGGCACTCGCGTATTGCCCGCCACCAAGTCGACCCCCAAGGAATTATTGCCGCTCGTTGACCGGCCGCTGATCGACTATGTGGTCAATGAGGCGTTCGAGGCGGGGATCGAACATGTCATTTTGGTCACGGGCCGCGGCAAGGGCGCAATCGAAGATTATTTCGATCACGCCTTCGAGCTCGAGGCCGGCCTGGAGGCGAAAAAGAAAACCGCCATTCTCGATAGCGTTCGCAAAGTCATTCCCAAAGCCGGTGCTCTTTCTTACACCAGACAACAAGCGCCGCTTGGGCTCGGTCACGCAGTTTGGTGCGCCCGCGACATTATTGGCGGCGAACCCTTCGCTGTATCGCTGCCAGATGTAGTGATAGAGGGCGCGCCGGGATGTCTGGCGCAGATGGTGAGCGAGTATAATAAAACCGGCGGCAACATCATCGCTGTCGAAGAAGTCGCTAAAGAAGAGACCAACAAATATGGCGTGGTGGCGCCCAAAGGCGCACGATCCGGCAAACTGTTTGAAATGTCCGGCATGGTCGAAAAGCCGGACCCGGCTGTTGCGCCTTCCAATCTCGCGATCACCGGGCGCTACATTCTCCAGCCGGAAATTTTTCATCTGCTGGAAACAACGCCGCGGGGCGCAGGCGGCGAAATTCAGCTGACAGACGCCATGGATGCGTTGATGAAGACGCAACAATTCTTTGCGTATGAGTATGAAGGCCAGAGCCATGATTGCGGCGACAAGCTGGGCTGGCTGAAAGCCAACATGGCGCATGCGATGAAGCGTCCGGAATTCGCCGATTCTCTCAAAGCGTATTTAAAGACAATCCTATAAGCTGATCATACGAGTGGAGGGTTGTCAGATCAGCTCGACGTCAGAGACGCCATGAATGCTGCGCAGAGCGCCGCGCATGGCGGGCGTGCAGGCAGCGAGGCCGGGCAAGGCCAGATCAATTTCGCGTCCCGATTCCGGCAGTCGCATCACAACCACAACAGAGCCGCTTTCATTCGAACTTGCCGGACGCACCGATGCGAGACGGCGTTTCAATCCTTCCAGCGCGTCTGCTGACGTGACGGAAACGCGCAACTGGGAGACACTCGCCGCCGCCGCTGCATTAAGGCTTCGCATGGTTTCACAGGTGAAGCGAATATCGCCGTCGCGATCCTCAACCGTTACGCCTACGAGCACCAAGGCGCCTGCTTCCATAAGATCACGGGCCGCATTCAAGGTCTCGGAGAAAACCGTAATTTCAAATTCGCCGCTCTGATCCGACAGTTCAACCCAGGCGAAAGGTTTGCCGCTTTTTGAACGGCGCATGCGCACGGTGCGAATGACGCCCGCCATCTGCAGTGCAGCGCGACCATTTTTACCTCTCGTCATTGCATCAGAATAGGTGACGACATTCAGCCGTTTCAGTTCGGTTTCATAATCGTCCAATGGATGTCCGCTGAAATAAAACCCGACCGCAGCGCGTTCTTCATCGAGGCGAACCTGCGGAACCCATTCTTCAATGATGGGGAGTTTCGGCTTGGCAAGTGTTGGGGCGCTATCAAGTGCGAACAATCCGCCCTGGTCGCTATTTTGCTCTTCCTGATGGGCCGCGGATGCGCGCAGTAGCAATTCGGCGGATGCAAAGCCTTGCGCACGCGATGCCGAGAGGCCGTCAAGCGCGCCAGCGCGCGCCAGATTTTCCAGGGACCGTTTGCCGATCAGCTTAAGGTCAACGCGTTCAGCGAAATCAATCAGATCTCTGAACGGACCATTTTGCGAGCACTCTTCTGCGATATGGGCCATGGCGCCTTCGCCGACATTCTTGATAGCGGAGAGCGCATAGACAATCGCGCCGTCTTTCACCGAAAAATCAGCTTTGGAATGATTGATATGCGGAGGCAACACTTCAACACCCGCGCGCCGCGCCTCTTTCAGGAAGGTCGCCAGCTTGTCCGTATTTGTACGGTCGAGCGACATGGAGGCGGCGAGGAATTCAGCCGGATAATTCGCCTTCAGCCATGCGGTCTGATAGGCGATATAGGCGTAAGCCGCGGCATGGGATTTATTGAATCCGTAGCCGGCGAATTTTTGCACCAGGTCGAAAATTGACGACGCTTTCGCGGCGTCGACATTTTTTTCCTTCGCGCCATCGATGAACCGTTTGCGCTGCTGGTCCATCTCTTCTTTTTTCTTCTTGCCCATCGCCCGGCGCAGCAAGTCCGCTTCGCCAAGCGAATAGCCTGAAAGAATTTGCGCGATCTGCATCACCTGTTCCTGATAGATGATGACGCCGTAAGTTTCTTTCAGCACGCCTTCAAGCAAGGGGTGGAGATAGTCAGGCTCCTGTAACCCTTGCTTGCGCTCAATATAGGTCGGGATGTTCTCCATCGGCCCCGGCCGATAAAGCGAAACCAGCGCGATAATGTCTTCCAGCGTGTCCGGTTTCATGGCGCGCAAGGTGGAGCGCATGCCCGTGCTTTCCAGCTGGAACACGCCGGTCGCGGCCCCCTCGCCGAGCATTTCAAAGCTCGCCTTATCATCCAATGGAATGTCGCTCATAATGAGCTCAACGCCGCGCTCGGCAGCATAGCCCACAGCTTTAGCGATAACTGTCAGGGTCTTCAGGCCGAGGAAGTCGAACTTTACGAGGCCGGCGGGTTCGACCCATTTCATATTGAACTGGGTCGCCGGCATGTCGGAGCGAGGATCACGATAAAGAGGAACCAGCTCGTCAAGCGGCCGGTCGCCAATCACGACACCTGCTGCATGGGTTGATGCGTGACGATAAAGCCCTTCAAGCTTAAGAGCTTTTTCGATGAGGGCGGCAACAGCCTCGTCATCATCGCGCAGCTCCTTAAGACGCGGTTCTGTTTCGAGCGCTTCCGCGAGCGTCACTGGATTGGCCGGATTGTTGGGGATCAGCTTGCAAACGCGGTCAACATGGCCAAATGACATGTTTTGAACGCGGCCGACATCGCGCAGCACCGCGCGCGCCTGAAGCTTTCCGAAGGTAATAATCTGCGCGACCCGGTCGCGGCCGTATTTGTCCTGAACGTAGCGAATGACCTCGTCGCGGCGGTCCTGACAGAAGTCGATATCGAAGTCGGGCATGGAGACCCGTTCCGGATTTAAAAAGCGCTCAAACAGCAATCCAAACCGCAAAGGGTCGAGATCGGTGATCGTCAGCGACCAGGCGACGAGCGAGCCGGCGCCGGAACCACGGCCCGGCCCGACCGGAACGCCATGACGCTTCGACCATTGAATGAAATCCGCAACGATCAGGAAGTATCCCGGGAATCCCATCCGGTTGATGATGTCGAGCTCAATTTTAAGCCGGTCCCAATAATCACTTTCAGGCGCCGCCAATTCAATGGAGCGAAGCCGCAGCTTAAGCCCTTCGCGCGCCTGACGCTCAAGCTCCATGGCTTCGGCGTCTGCGCCTTCTCCATCTGTGGCGAAACTTGGCAGGATCGGATCACGAAAACGCGGGCGGAAGGCGCAACGCTGCGCGATTTCCAGCGTATTCTCTATCGCTTCCGGCACGTCACTGAACAGCGACACCATTTCTGTGGATGTTTTGAAATAATGATCCGGCGTGACCTTGCGGCGATCATCCTGATGGACATAAGCGCCCTCGGCGACGCAAAGCAGCGCATCGTGCGCCTCATAATCATCGCGGGCGGGAAAAAATGGCTCATTGGTCGCCACCAGCGGCAGATCGAGTTCATAGGCAAGATCGATCAGCGGCGCTTCAACGCTGTCGTCCGCGCGCGCCTCATGGCGCTGGATCTCGACATAAAGCCTGTCAGGAAAGAGCCTGGCCAGTTGCAGCAAAGCTGCTTTGGCGTCTGCGTTTCGATCCTCTCGCAGCAGCCGGTTCAGAGGCCCGTCATAGCCGCCCGTAAGGCAGATCAATCCGTCATTATTATCTTCCAGCCAATCAAGATTGGCGCAAACGCCCTCTTCCGCCTTGGATTCAAGAAAGGCGCGGCTGGTGATTTTGAGCAGGTTTTGATAGCCCGCCTCATTTTGCGCCAATAGGACCAAGCCAGGCATGCGCCCGCCCTTGGCCGCAGGGAGACCGAAATGGACGGGGTTAAACGCCTGCTGCATTCCGATGATCGGCTGAATACCCGCCCCAGCGAGCGTTACGGAGACTTCAAGCGCGCCAAAAAGATTATTCGTGTCGGTGACAGCGACCGCCGGCATGGCGTCAGCCAGACACAGATCCTTAAGCCGGCTGACCGGAATGGCCCCCTCCGCGAGGGAGTAAGCGGAATGCAGATGGAGGTGAATGAACTGCGCCGTCACGCGAAGGGGGCTCCTGACTTGAAATCAGATGATGGAGGGAGCGTGTTACGCCCCGAGCAGCGCTCCCCAAAACTGAGCTGCGCCAATGACCATGATGAGTACGCCGAGTCCGACAACGTCGCGCAAGCCTTCGTTTTCCATAAGTCACTCCATTCTAAAGTTCTGTCTTTGTTCTTTATTCCCTTTTTGTTCTTTTGTCGAGTAAAATCCGCCAGGAAAATTCTCCCAGCAGTTGAAAGCCTCTATTGATGCTGAATTTTTAGTGACTTGCCCGCTCAAGCGCGTCGATATCCGCGCCGCGGATAGCCGCGAGGCTGGCCGTGACCTTATCCGGCGGCCAGTTCCACCAGGCGATGGCGAGAAGACGGTCAACCGTCGCCTCATCGAAACGGCGCTTGACCGTTCGGGCCGGATTGCCGACTGCGACCCCGTAGGCCGGAACATCCGAGGCGATGACCGCGCGCGAACCGATGATCGCGCCGTCGCCAATAGTGACGCCGGGCAGGATCATCGCTTCGGTTCCGATCCAGACGTCGTTGCCGATGGTGATGTCGCCCTTCGAGCCGTTCGACCAATCGAGCGCCGGGTCTTCCCAGCCCTTGCCGAAGATCGCAAATGGAAAGGTCGAGAAGCCGTCCAGCGCGTGGTTCGCCCCGTTCATGACGAATTGCGCCTTGGCGGCGATCGCACAATAACGGCCAATTCGCAGGCGGTCATTCATGTGCGGGAAATGGTAGCGGACGCAGTTTTGAAGAAACTTCTCTGGTCCGTCCGGATCATCGTAATAGGTGTAGTCACCGATCTCGACCATTGGATGGTCGATAATCGATTTTAAGAACGCCACTTGCGCAACGCCTTCGAGCGGATGGATTCGGTTGGGGTCGGGCCCGTACTGAGAGGCTTTGGAATGATCAGGCATAAGAACTCCAGACAGAAGGGTTGAATGCGCGCCGCCTTCAGCCATGCTGGCAAAAAGAACGGCCACGGTTTCAGCGGTTCCGGTCTAGTTGTTCATTGTCCGTGTTTCCCTGTGTTTATTTCATCGCCGTTAGGCGCAATATCATAAATCCTGCCTCAACGGCAAGATCACTCAAGCGACCTGCATTGGCGACCAGCATGAGCCCTCAACCTATTTGAATTGCGCGTAATCCACGGGTTTGTTTTTGTCGATAAACTGTTTCGCCGCTGGCATCGGATATTTCAGCCCGGTGGCGCAGTTGAACAAAACGACGCGGTCAGTTTTCGAGATGCGGCCATCGTGGAGCGATTGTCTGTATGCGGCATAGGTCGCCGCGCCTTCGGGGCAAAGCAACAGCCCCTCCTCTCGCGCCATCTCATCGCGCGCGCTGAAAATTTCATCTTCCTCTACAGCAATAGCGAAACCATCTGACTCCCGCACCGCGCGCAAGATCAGGAAATCACCGACCGCAACAGGAACACGAATGCCCGCCGCTGCGGTCCATGCGTTCTCCCAAAGCGGCGCGTGTTCCGCGCCATCTTCCCAGGCCTTGACGATCGGCGCGCAGCCGGCCGCCTGCACGGCGATCATTTTCGGTCGCTTCGATCCGATCCAGCCAATTGCCTCTAACTCGGCGAAAGCCTTCCACATGCCGATCAATCCGGTGCCGCCGCCCGTCGGATAGAAGATCGCGTCGGGTAATTCCCAGCCCAGTTGTTCAGCGAGTTCGAGGCCCATCGTTTTCTTGCCCTCAATTCGATAGGGCTCTTTCAACGTAGAAACGTCGAACCATCCAGCCGCCGCCTTGCCCTCGCCAACGATCTTGCCACAGTCGTTGATGAGCCCGTTGACGCGGTAAACATCGCCGCCTTGCAGCGCGATTTCTTCGACATTCACAGACGGCGTGTCGTCGGGGCAAAAGATTGTCGTCTTCATGCCAGCCGCCGACGCGTAGGCGGCCATAGCGGCGCCGGCATTGCCATTGGTCGGCATGGCGAGGTGATGGAGCCCCAGCTCTTTCGCCATGGAAACCGCGAGCGCCAGCCCGCGCGCCTTGAACGAGCCCGTTGGCAGCCGCCCCTCATCCTTGACGATGATCTCACCGCTAACGCCCAGCGCATTTTCAGTATGCGCCATGCGGATCAGCGGCGTCACCACTTCGCCCAGCGAGATGCGGTTTTCAGCGCGTTCAACGGGAAGAAACTCCCGGTAGCGCCAGAAGCCTTCGGTGCGCGCCGCGAGTGCATCTTTGGAAATGGCGTTCTTCAGCGCCTCAAGATCATACCGCACCAACAACGGCTTGCCGGCCGATGAAAGCCCATGAACTTTTTTTGCTTCAACGATTTCGCCTGTATAGGAACATTCAAGATGGGTGACGAAACTCAATTTTGCTTCTCTAATTTCTGTTGCGCTTCATAAAAATTCGGATTCATCCGAAGCGCCTCCTCATAGGCTGCATGCGCGTCTTCCGCCAGACCTTTTGCTTCATAAACAAGTCCAATATTGTACCAGGCGGCCCAAGGTTTTGAGATGTCGAGTTCCAGTGAGCGCTCATAGTCGGACAACGCATCGTCATAATTCTTGGAAAGATAATGCGCGTTGCCGCGATTGAGATAGGCTTCGGCAAGCGACTCGTCGATTTCAAGCGCTGCATTAAAATCCGCGCGCGCCATGTCCGTGTTGCCAATCCGGTTGAGGATGATGCCCCGGTTGACATAGGTCTTCTTCCGATCGCCTCGTGTTGTTGAATTGGCTAACAAAGCATCGTCACAAGGGCCGGTGTCGCGAGAAAAATCGTCTCTTGCATTTTCAAAGCAGCTGGCGGCGTCCGTGGCGCCAAGCGTCGTGACGGAAAGTTGCGCCGCTGCCGGCACCGCATACGCAACCAATAGACAAACAAGACCAAGAAGGATTCGCATGTTGGCCGCTCCTTTTGCAGATGGTCCAGTTTAACGCGCCACGGCCCCAAGTCGAAACAAAGCGGCATCTATCGCACAAAGATGTGTTGAATTGTGCGTTGCAACAATTATCTTATGCCTGCCCCGAGAAGCAAGAAAAGGAAATCCCCATGGCTTCGCCCCTCAACACCCTCATCACAGGCTCTACATCCGGCATTGGCCTAGGCATCGCAACCGCCTTCGCCGAGCAGGGCTGGAACGTCATGCTCAACGGATTTGGCGATCCCGGCGAGATCGAAGGCATCCGCGCCGGCCTGGCTGAGAAGTATGGCGTCCAGGTCCTCTATAACGGGGCGGACATGACCAAGCCGGAACAAATTCACAGCCTTATTGCAGAGGCGGAAACGGCCTTTGGTCAGCTTGATGTGCTGGTCAACAATGCAGGCATCCAGCATGTCGCCCCCGTCGAAGATTTTCCTGATGCGAAATGGGATGCGATCATCGCGATCAATCTGAGCTCCGCCTTTCACACCACCAAGGCGGCTTTCGCAGGCATGAAAAAGCGCGGCTTCGGGCGGATCATCAATGTCGCCTCCGCACATGGTCTGGTCGCCTCGCCTTTCAAATCGGCTTATGTGGCGGCTAAGCATGGTATTGTCGGCTTCACCAAAACGATCGCGCTGGAAGGCGCCGAGCATGGCGTCACCTGTAATGCGATTTGTCCCGGTTATGTGAAGACACCGCTGGTCGAAAAGCAGATCCCTGACACGGCAAAAGCACGCGGCATGACGGAAGAAGAAGTCGTCCAAAAAGTCATCCTTGAAGCGCAGCCAACGAAACAGTTCGTCACTGTCGAACAAGTTGGCGCTCTGGCGGTCTTTTTGTGCTCGGAAAATGCAGCGCAAATCACCGGCGCCGCGCACCAGATCGACGGCGGCTGGGTCGCGCATTGATGACCAAGAAAAAAACGATCAATCTGGCGTTCCAGGGCGGCGGTTCACACGGCGCCGTCACCTGGGGCGTTGCTGATCGTTTACTCGAAGATGACCGGATTGAGATTGAAGCAATTTCCGGTTCGAGCGCCGGCGCGGTGAACGCTGCGGCGGTGGCCTATGGCCTGCATATGGGCGGATGCGACGGCGCCAGAACAATGCTCGACAAAATCTGGAAGCGCATCAGTCAGGCCGGGGAAACGTATAGTCCAATCCGCCCTGACGCCTTTCCGTTCAGCGCCGCAACGACCAATCTCGTCAACGCATTTTCCTATCAGATGTTCGACACCATGACCCGCGCTTTTTCACCGGCGCAATTCAATCCGTTCGACATCAATCCGCTGCGCGATATTCTGAACGAAACGATTGACTTTGACAGTCTGCGACAGTGCAAGACGACAAAGCTCTTTATCGCCGCCACAAATGTGAGATCCGGCAAGGTGCACGTGTTTAACACCGAAGACGTGTCAACGGACGTCATTCGCGCTTCTGCGTGCCTGCCTTTTCTATTCAAGCCGGTGGAAATCGATGGCGAAAGCTATTGGGACGGCGGCTATATGGGCAATCCGGTTTTATTCCCGTTTTTCTACGAAGCAAAAACTTCGGATATCGTCATTGTTCACGTAAATCCGATAGAACGCGATGAGGTGCCTGCAACCGCGCCAGAGATAATGAACAGGATAAATGAGATCAGTTTTAATTCGTCCTTGCTGCGCGAGCTGCGCGCCATTCATTTCGTGCAAAAGCTGCTCGATAATGACTGGATCAAGGATGAACATCGCGACCGGTTGAGAAATATTCGAGTCCACTCGATTCGATCGGACCGGCCGCTTGAGGCGTTGGATATTTCCAGCAAGTTCCGCACGGACTGGACGTTTCTGACCGGGCTCAAACAAAAGGGCCGGGATGTCGCCGATGCGTGGCTGTCCAAAAACTTTGACAAAATCGGTAAAAAATCATCCGTCGATTTACGCGCGATGTTTGATTCGAATGAGCGCGGCGGGACCGGTTTGAACAATTAAATTCGTGTCATTACGTTTACGTCATAACGAAAATGTCATGACTAAGGCTTAACTAACATCGCTCGCAAACAATACTAAATTGCTCCTTGTACGGCGCGAATATATGCGCCGATCTTTTGACCCCACAAAAGGAGTACGCCATGTTACGTTTATCTTTTATCGGCGCCTCGCTCGCAGTGATGGCGACCGCAGCCTGCGCTCAAGAAGAACCCGCCGTCACGGCCAATGAGGACGCCGCCATCATCGACGCCAAGCAAGTTGCAACGCGCGATGAAGCCAAGCTTTTCGCTGAAACTGAATTCGTTCAGGCCGATCAAAATGCTGACGGCAAAGTCGATCGCGCCGAATTCATCGCCTATGCTTCTGTTCGCGCGCCGCTACCCGCTATGACGGAAGGTGCGGAAGAAACGGCGGCGGCTGACACAACTACCGCAGAAGATCAGTTCGCAGAACTCAGCAAGGGCGATGAAGAGATCTCTGAAACCGAGCTGATCGAAACCCGCGTCGCGCAGTTTGACGAGGCGGATCAAAATGACGACGAGGCGCTAGACGAAACTGAGCGTGTTCAGTTCGCTGCACTGACGACGCCGAAGCCCCCGCAAAAAGCGCTATAACACCGCGTTCTTGCATGAAACGGCCCGCCGTGTTTCAGGCGGGCCGTTTCAACGTCTAAAACTCTCCGCGCAGGGCTAGTTTGATATTGCACCCTATCGCCCTGCTGACTTCCAGGACTAGGCGGGTTGTTGCGGTTTACTGAGCGGCATTGACAGAATGTAAGCAACAACCAGTGCGACGACGATCATGGCCCCGGTCGGCAAGTCAAGTAATGACGACGCCACAAGCCCGCCGATATAACCGATAATGCCAACAGCATACCCTGCGATAAGCCGCATGCCTTCTGGAAAACGCCTCGCCGCAAGCGCCGGAACGATCAAACTCGCAAAGACAAGATAGATGCCGACAAGCTGCACTGACTGTGTCACTACGAGTGCAAACAGGACATAAAAACCAACGCGTCCAAAATGCTTGCGGAACCCGAACCAGATAACCAACGCTGCTGCGTACGCAATTGCTGTTGGAATCAAACTCATAGGCGACACCCAAAGGATTTGCCCGACCAACAAATCTTTGAGATGCTCGCCTCCGCGCGGATTATCCGCCAGCACCAGAATTTCAACGCAAGCGGCCAACACAAACAGAACGCCAATGAGCGCTTCTTGAACGTCTGGCCATTTCTTTTCTGTCCATGTCAGCAAAAACGCGCCCAGCAGCGCAGCGCCGCCCGCTGCAACTTGAACCCGCCAGCCTGCCGGTTCAAATCCGCTAGCCCCGGCGATTGTGACGCCGAGCCCCGCGACTTGCGCAATAGCGAGATCGATAAACACAATCCCGCGTTTCAATACCTGCTGGCCGAGCGGAACATGTGTCGACAGCACCAATAATCCCGCCAGAAAAGCCGGAAATAGAATTGAATATTCGATAGCGCTCAGGTTCATTGGTTCAAAGCCTCTAGCATCAGATCGATCGTCGTATCGTAGAGCGTAAAGAGATCGGTCGCTTCTTTCGTCCCGCCGATTGTAAAGGGCAGCATAACCGGCGTAACGTTGACACGCTTGGCGACAAAATTCGAAGATCGCGGGTCTTCGTAAGCCGAACGAATAATCATCTCAACGGGCTGCTTTTGAAGTGTGTCCACCACTTGTGCCAGATAACCGCTTGATGGCGGAATTCCGGGCTTCGGCTCAAGGGGAATAACTTCATTTAAGCCAAGCCAATTTTCCATATAGGTCCAGCTTCGATGCTGCACGGCGATTGGCTTACCTCTGAGAGGCGCGGCCTTTGTCTCCCATTTTGCAATCGCCGACTGAAAGCGCGAAGCAAAATCGGTATATCGCGCCGCATAGGTTTCGGCGTTGGAAGGATCGAGCTCGGCGAATTTATCCGCAAGCGGCTTTGCAACCACCAGCACATTACGAGGATCTGTCTGGATGTGCGGATTGCCATAGGCATGAATGTCGCCCTGCGATCGATCAAGCGTGACGGGCACATCGACCAGCTGAATATACCGCGTCGCCTCGAAATACCCTGCTGCGCCCGGTTGAATTTGATTGTTGGATGATTGCTTTACGATCAAGGGCATCCATGCGAGCTCCAATTCGGCGCCCGTGCAGACGGCCAGGTCGGCGGCGCGCGCTTTTGCGATCAGGCTTGGCCGCGCCTGCACCTGGTGCGGGTCCTGGGTCCCGACGGTTGCCGTGTAAATATCGACATTGTCACCGCCGAGTTCTTGTGACAGCGCCGCCCATTCGGGCTCGCACGCAAAGATTTTGATCTTTGCTTCTGCCGATTGCGCGCCCGCTATAATGAGCGCTGCAGCAATGGAGATAAGGTTGCGCATTTGTTTTGTTCCTTAGAATCTGTGGGCGCCGTGAGGGCCAAAAATAACGGTGTACCGAACAATCAATTCGTTATTCGAAACGAGATCTGCGTCGTCATAGGTGTACATGAGACGGAAACGACTGAATTCGCTGGTGTCGTATTCGATCAATGCGCTGATTGCGTCCGGTGAGCGCCCGAACACATCTATCGCGCTGCCGGACAACGCGACAGGTGGAGCATCCGCGCCAATTCGCGCATAGCGCGCTCCTACGCGCCAGTTCCGACGGAATTGATAAACCGCCTGCCCGTACCAGCCATGACGGTCCATATTGATGGGAACGCCGTTGAAGTCGCCTTTCTCATTGCCAAAAAAGTATTCTCCATTGACGATGAGATTGCGGGATGTTGGGTTGCCATTCGGCGCCCATTTATAAACAAAACTGGCGATGCCGAGATCGTTGTTGCCGCTGAAAATATCACCGTCTTCGGTTTCAAATTCGTCGGCTTGCGTATGAAGGTAGGAGACTTTTGCGAGCCAGCTTGAGCTGACGCCAAGATCGCCGCCTGTGGTCACGTAGCCCGCATAAGTTCCCTTGCCATTGTCCGCTGCGCCGCTTGCCGGAAAACTATCGCCGCGGAACCATTCGCCGCCGAACTCGACATATCGATCAAGCGGCGCCAGCCACCTCACCTGTACGCCGGCGTCGCCATACTGGTTGCCGAGAAAGACGCGGTATGGCAGCGGCTGGTCAATGAAGTCCCAGTTGTGCGAATGTTTTTCATTGAGATAGCCAATGCCGGAGAAGAACTTTCCAGCCTTCGCCGTGAATCCACCCGGAAGGCTTGTAGCTTCAATGTAGCCCTCCTCAACTTCAGCCTCTCCTTCGTCTGTAAGAGCGAAGATTAGCGTCCCGGCGACTTTGTGATCGATATTCGCGGTCAAGGCGACTTCAGACTCGCCCAGCGAAAACCCTTCCGGATCCAGACCTGCTTCCTCGCCAAGGTTGAACCCCGGAACGCCCGCCATTTCAGGATCATTCTCGAAAGCCGCGTAGGAACCGTTCAACACCACCGAGATCGCCGGGTTAAAGGCATTGACGCCGACTGGCGCACGTTGCACCGGTGATGGCGTGGGTTGCGGAGGAGGCGTCGCCACCGCCACGGGTGTCGATTTCGCCACTGGCGCTACTGCAACAGCTTCGGCTTCGGCATTTTTCAATCGCGCTTCGAGCGCTTCAATGCGTGCATCATATTCTTGCCGCATGGTTTCCATTTCACGGCGAATGGCGGCGATGTCATTTGCGTCTTGGGCCAAGGCTCCATGCACGCCAAGTCCGCCAAACGCGGCGGCGCTCGCCAACAGCATCCCTTTTAGACGATGCTGGCTGGTTGCAGAATTAACTTGATTTCTGGCAGTCATAAGTTCTCTCACTACTGATCAATTGTGGATAAACGCGGAAATATGCCGCCGACTTTCCGGCGCATATTTTACTCGCATCACACTGGTGGATTGATCAGTTCAGCGGAGGACCGCGCGGGTGGGCGGATCGGATTGCAATCGCTGCCGCTTCCGATTGTGCGGAGAGTGAACCGGCGCGCCAGATGGCAACGATGACAGACAGCACAAATGCTGTCGACGTAATGACCTTGTCGCCGCCATGAGAGACGAGCGAAATCACACAGGCTTTGCCATTGTGATCGTGCGGCCCTTCACCGAACTTTGCTGCGTGAGAAGAGACCAGGATTTGCGCGGCCAAAAACGCGGCGAGCGCCGTGAGCAGCGCCACCCCAATTCGGGATTGCCAGATTTTGATGGGCTTTTGCCGCATTTAACCCTCAACAGTCCTCAAGGTTAGGGCCTCGGATATTGTTACAATCTCACGATTGACGGTTTTTGTCTATGCCGGCTCATCCGGCTCCACCCCCGGCTCATCGCTATCTTCATCCGTCGCCGGAATGGCGTAAGAGCCGGAAAGCCAGCGATGAAGGTCAATATCAGCGCAGCGTTTGCAACAGAATGGCGCGTACTCTGCGGTTGGCGGCTTGTTGCAGATGGGACAAGCCACGGCGCTCTGCCCGTTATCGTTGCTCGCTGATGTCATGGCTTCTTTCTCCACAAGTTGCGCTTGGAGTGATCTCAAATCGAGACCCATATTTTGCACGAAGCCGTTCGCACCAATGCGCGTGTTTTGTCAAATAACCCTCAAGCGCGGCGCCTATCGCTAATTGAAATTTGCCGGAGGGCGTCGCGCGCAAATGGTTTTCCAGTTCTCCAAGCGCGCGCCTGGCGAGAAAATCAAGTTTGAACCTTCGGCCGGACTGAGGTTGGCAACGCCCCTCCTCCGCATAGCGCTCAAGCAGCGGGCTTTCCAAATGCGGCAATACAAAAGAGAACAATCCCGATTTTGAAAAACCTGCGGCGCTCACTTTGTCGAGCCGTGATAATTCTTTATGAATATGTTGTTGTAATTTTTTGCGTCCGGAATCGCCTTTAATCTTTGGCAAATCAATTACGACGTGTCCGCCGATATTTCTCAAGCTGATCTGCCTGATCGCTTCACTCATAGCTGCAACTGCAATCTTCTCACGGAGTCTTTCTGGCGAAGACGCCGTCAAATCGCCTGTATCAACATCGATCGCTGTCAGGGCTTGCGTTTCATCAATGGTCAGCGCGCCGCCCCCGATAAGCGGAACATCGCGGCGAAAAGCGGCATCAAGCGCAGCGTCAATCTCAAACCGGGCAAAAAGCGGCGCGCGTTGCGCCTCATGCACAACATTTTGGACGCCCTGTACGGTAAGAACTCTCGCAGCATCTCCGTCATCAATTGCAACTTCGTCGACCTCGGCGCCAAACGCCCGCACCGCTTCAAGAGCGGAATCAAGGAAGGGTGGCAGCCTTCCCGGCTTAACCGTCGCATCAAGCGGCCCGACGAAACGCAACACGGCGCCCTTTTGCTGGCGCGGAGGCGTTTTTATCTCGACTGACGCCATCGCGCCTTCAACGCAATGCGGCGCGTTAGTTTTATTGATCGTCAGGAAGCCATCTAACGTGCCGCCAATTTGGATAAAGGCGGCGCGTAGAGAATTGTCGACGCGCAATACTCTGCCGGCAAACCTTCGCCCTGGTCGAGGGGACGTATCTGTTTCTTCGTCGCCGCGCGCCGGTCCGAACCAGAACTTCCAGACTTTGCCGTCGATCAACAGCGCAGCGCGTGTCTCTGCAGCGCCACATTCAATGATAAGGCGGCGGATCATTTTCGCCAGCCGGCGCCCGCCAGCAAATTCGCCGTCTCATACACTGGCAGCCCCATCACACTGGGGTGAGAGCCTATGATCGAGATGATGTGTTTGGCGAACAGCCCCTGAATTGCATAACCGCCTGCTTTGCCGCGCCACTCGCCGCTAGCAACATATTCTTCTATCGCCAGTTTATCGAGCATACGCACTTTCACACGCGTCTCGACAACTCTCGAAAGCAATTTTCCATCGGGCGTGGCCAATGCGACGCCAGAAAAAACACGATGTGCGCCGCCTGACAGCAATTCGAGGCAATCTCGCGCGGTTTGCTCAGTTTCGGCTTTGGGAAGAATCCGGCGGCCGCATCCCACCACAGTGTCGGAGCCCAGCACAAAGGCGTCGCCATGAATGGCGGCTATCGCTTGCGCCTTTTCTTTCGCCAGACGCAACGCCAATACGCGCGGGGTTTCACCTCGGCGCGGTTCTTCATCAATGTCTGCAGGTATAATTTGGGTGGGCGTAACGCCAATCATCTCCAGCAACGCTTTGCGCCGCGGGCTTGAACTTGCGAGGATCAGCGAATTATTGATGTGAAAATCCGGTGCTGGTTAGGCTTACTTGAATCGAAAAGTGATGCGGCCCTTGGTCAGATCGTATGGCGTCATCTCCACGAGCACCTTATCGCCTGCGAGTACGCGAATCCGGTTTTTGCGCATCTTACCCGCTGTATGCGCAATTATCTCATGCTCGTTCTCAAGTTTGACGCGAAAGGTTGCATTGGGCAGCAACTCCTCCACTGTCCCCTCAAACTCGAGCAGTTCTTCCTTCGCCATTCGCTCCTCAACCAAAAGAAACTCACGGTACCGCACACAGGGCGATATTTTCGGCGGGAACATGATTGCGTGCGGGCCCAAAATCAAGGTTTTTCGTAAAGCTCGGGGAACCTTCTGGCTAGGCGTTTGCGGATATCATCCCTGACCCGGGCATAAGCAGCCACGATAGCGTCCCGCCCGCCCCGCTCTTCTGAAGGGTTCTCGATGTCCCAGAATTCTATAGCCGCACGGGGCAGACGCCGGCGCGCTTCTACGGCCGCTTCCGGGGTCAAAGCGATGACAACATCGAAATTTGCAAGATCGACATCAGACAGCGTTTTGGGCTCATGACCCTGCATGGCGACGCCAAGCTGGCCCATCACCATTTCAACAAAGGGATCAAGGCCGCCTTCATAAACGCCGGCCGAATCCACGCGGATCTGGTTGCCAGCATCAAGCCGCAACAAGGCCGCCGCCATAGGAGATCGCACCGAGTTCATATTGCATGCAAAGAGAACTGATTTCTTCATTGAGGCCTCTGCGCTCATCGCATGTGAAAACTGCAGATCAAGGTGAACAGGCGGCGCGCCGTATTCTGATCCAGTTCGATTTTATCTTTCAGCCGCTCCATCAGAATTTCGGAGCCTTCATTGTGCATGCCGCGCCGCGCCATATCGATCGTTTCAATTTGCGACGGCGCCGCATTTCGGATCGCGTCATAGTAGCTTTCGCAGAGCATGAAATAGTCTTTGATGATCTTTCTGAAAGGGGTCATCGACAAATGTACTTGCCCCAACGCATCACCACCCGAAAGGCGCACATCAAAGACAAGCCGCCTTTCGACATTTGACAGGTAGAGCTCAAATGGTCCGCCTTCGACTCCGATTGGCCGGAAAAAGTTTTCTTCGAGAAGATCATATACGGCGACTTTGCGCTCATGCTCAATGTCCGCTGTGGCGGGCGCAAGCGATCGCTCGTCAAGATCAATCTTGATGATATGAAAATTTCCGCCGCTGGACTCGCTATCGGCCATCTATGCTCCGAATCTTTCCGATATTCTTAGCGGTGCTGGCGCTGTGCGTCACGAGCCAATTGGCAAACACATTTTCGCCAAGGTTTCGGGCTTTAGAGAGCGCCCCCGAATCGCCCGATAAGTTGAAATATCCCCAAAAAGTAGAGTCTCTTACAATGCGTACGAACATATTTCTCACCTCACTGCTGGCTTGTGCTTCAATCTACCCGGCAGCCGCGGCAGAATCAGAAATCCCTGATATCGCCGCCGAAATGCTGAAAGTCGCCTATGAAAGCGGTGACCCGGCGGAGATTAACGCCGTCGCCAAAGCGGTGAAGGCGGTATTCCCGGACTATGAAAGCGCCATCAATGAACAGGTAGACGAACAGCTCGCGGCCCTTGCCCCTCCTGCAACTGACGCCTCCCCCGAAGTGGCCGGCGCCGCGCCCGCCAGGGGAATGCTGGCGATCAAGCCGTGGGATGGAAAAATCAGCGCTTCCGGCGTTCTTTCCTCCGGTAATTCGGAAAATGTGGCGATTGGCGTTGCACTTGATGCGGCCCGCACTGCTGGCGATTTCAAGCACAACATCAAAGCCTTTTTCGATCTTGGCGAGTCAAACGATGTCACCAGCCAGAAACGCTGGGGCGCCGCATACAAGCTTGACTATAATTTTAACGACCGCAGCTATGCGTATGGCCGCTTCTCCTATGAAGAAGACGAATTTTCCGGCTTTGATTACCGGCTGTTCGCTGGCGCGGGTCTCGGCCACTATTTCGCCAAATCGGAAGCGTTCAGCTTCAAAGTCGAGGGCGGTCCCGGATATCGCTATTCGCCTGTCGACGACACACGCGAGATCGAAAAAGAATTCGCCGCCTATGCCGCCAGCGAGCTGGACTGGCTGATCCGCGAGGGCATTAAATTTGAACAGGATTTCGCCATGACCTGGACGTCGCCCACCACCACATTCCAGTCAGTCACCTCGCTGACAACACAACTCTGGGGCGATATATCCACCGGCCTTTCCTTTGAATACAGGTATGAAACGGACCCGCCGCTGGGGCGGGAAAACGCCGATACCGTCGCCAAGGCGTCGCTGATTTATGGCTTCTAGTTGAGCCGCTCCACGCCATGGCCTAAAGACGTGCGCCATGCCCCAGATTATCGTTGCTGCTTTTTACAAATTCACCACCCTGCCCGATTTTGCCAGTCATCAGGCGAGGTTGCTGGCCTGTGCGGAAGATGCGGGCGTTCGCGGCACCATCTTGCTGGCGCCGGAAGGCGTCAACGGCACCATCGCCGGCCCGCGCGAGAGTGTTGACGCCGTTCTGGCGCATATCAAATCCCTCCCCGGCTGCAGCGAACTGGACTGGAAGGAATCCTGCACCGATGAAAATCCCTTCCTGCGGATGAAGGTGCGGCTTAAAAAAGAAATTGTCACCATGGGCGTGACCGGCGTTGCGCCAGAGCTCAGTCACGAGCGCTATGTCGAGCCCCATGACTGGAACAAGGTGATCTCAGACCCGGATACAATTATCATCGACACGCGCAACGACTATGAAGTGAGCATTGGCACCTTTGAGCACGCGATCAATCCAGCGACGACTTCATTTCGCGAGTTTCCCGAATGGTTTGAAAAGTTCCGTGCGGAAAACGACTTCAAAAAAGTCGCGATGTTCTGCACCGGCGGCATTCGCTGTGAAAAGTCCGTCGCCTATCTTCGCTCGCAAGGCGTTGAGGATGTGGTTCACCTAAAGGGCGGGATTTTGAAATATCTCGAAACCGTGCCGGCAGCCGAGAGCCACTGGCGTGGGGAATGTTTTGTTTTCGACAATCGCGTGTCAGTCGGTCACGATCTGGCGCCGGGCTCCTATGATCTCTGCCATGCTTGCCGAATGCCGATCACGGAAGAAGATAAATCCTCCGAACATTATGCGCCGGGTGTGTCCTGCCCCAAATGCCATGATCGCCTCAGTGACGAGCAGAAGCGCAATTTCGCTGAGCGCCAAAAACAGGTCGAACTGGCGAAGGCGCGCGGCGAACAACATATCGGCGCCTCGCCGACGAAGGCCGGCGCAGCAAAAACTAAAGTCAAGGCAAATGGCTGAAACGCCCATCCTCTATTCCTTCCGCCGCTGCCCCTACGCCATGCGGGCGCGGATGGCGATTGCGTCGAGCGGCGTGCAGGTTCGGCTTCGTGAAATCTTGCTCCGCGATAAGCCCGACGAAATGCTCGCGGTCTCATCCAAAGGAACAGTTCCGGTTTTGGTTATTGGCGACCAAGTGATCGACGAGAGTATCGACGTCATGCACTGGGCATTGTCACAGAATGATCCTGAAGGATGGCTGTCTCGTAAGGATGATTTGCTCATTGCCGAAAGTGATGGGCCATTCAAACATCACCTCGATCGTTACAAATACTCAACGCGCTACGAAGACGCCGATGCGGAAGAACACCGCGCCGCCGGGTTCGGCTTTCTGCAAAAGCTGGATGCGCGTCTGGCAGATGCACACTATCTTCATGGTAAGGAGCGCGGCTTCAGCGACATTGCGATCTTTCCTTTCGTTCGCCAGTTCCGCATTGCGGAGAAAGAATGGTTCGACGCCGCGCCCATCCCGGATGTCCAGCGCTGGCTGAAAACGCTGATGGTATCGAGCCTGTTCATATCGGTGATGGGAAAATATCCGTTGTGGAAGGAGTCCGGTGAGGAAGTTTCTTTCCTGAAGACTAATTGATCCCGCAAAATCTAGGATCGCCGTCCATCAATCCGCCAGGCGGGAAACCTGCGAACATCCCCGGCAAACATCAGGCAGATTTCATTGCCGGCGGGATCCTTAAGACGCGCTTCGCGCCAGCCCCATGATTGATCGACCGGTTCTGATTCAAATTCCATATTCTTAGATTTGAGTTCGGCCACATGAGCATCTAGCGCTTCTGCGGTCCCGTGATCGAAATAGATGACACACCCAACGGCAGTCGATTCTTCGGTCCTATGAATTGACAGCGTAGCTCCGCAACCATCGGCCGATTCAAAACGTGCGTAGCGCGGCGGCGAGTCGACAATTTGCACAAAGCCGATCGCTTTGTAGAACTCGACCGAAGCGTCATAATCCGTACAGGGTATCGTTACCTGATTGAGAATCACGAATTGTTCTCATTTCTCAACCGCACCCGCACCGACTTCGCATGCGCCGGCAGTCCCTCCGCGTCGGCGAGGCGCTCAGCTTTGGGACCTATCTTTGACAGCGCCTTTTCATCGCAGCCGATGATCGAGGTGCGTTTCATGAAATCGAGCACGGAAAGACCCGAGGCGTAACGCGCCGCCCGCGCAGTCGGCAGGACGTGGTCAGGGCCCGCCACATAATCACCGACGGCCTCCGGCGTATAACGCCCTAGAAAGACCGCACCGGCGTGGCGGACTTTTTTTAGCAAGGCTTCGGGATCATCGACTGCCAACTCAAGATGCTCCGGCGCGATGCGATCAACGAGCCGCGGCGCATCGTTGAGCGACTCAACAACAATAATCGCTGAATTATTCTTCCACGCAGCTTCAGCAATCTCCCGGCGCGGGTTTTCAGCGAGCTGCACCTTCACTGCCGCCTCAACCCCGCCGGCAAACGCAACGTCATCGGTGATGAGCACGCTTTGCGATGAGGGATCATGTTCGGCTTGAGACAAAAGATCAGCCGCGATCCAATTCGGGTCGCTTTTTCCATCGGATACAACGAGAATTTCTGATGGGCCTGCGACACTGTCGATGCCGACCTGTCCGAACACCTGGCGTTTCGCCTCGGCGACATAGGCGTTGCCCGGCCCGACAATAACATCAACCGGATTGATTGGTCCCGATCCATATGCGAGCGCCGCAATCGCCTGCGCCCCGCCGATGCGGTAAATCTCATCAACTCCGGCGCGTTTCGCCGCCGCCAGCACGAGCGGATTCATGTCGCCTTTTGGCGCTGGCGTCACCAAAGCCAGGCGTTTGACGCCCGCAACTTTCGCTGGAATGGCGTTCATCAAAACCGACGACGGGTAGGCTGCGCGTCCGCCCGGCGCATAAAGCCCCGCCGCATCAACGCATGTCCAGCGCCAGCCAAGCGTCACGCCCAACTCGTCCGTATAGCGCATGTCTTCGGGGAGCTGTTTTTCGTGATAGGCGCGAATCCGCTCTGCCGCGAAATCAAGCGCTTCAAGGTCATCCCTGTTGCAAGCCGCTTCAGCCTTGTCGATCTCCGCCTCAGTCACGCGCAGATTGGCGTCCGTCAGCTCAAAGCCGTCAAATTTTTCCGTATAGGATTTGAGCGCGTCCAATCCTTGCGACCGCACATTCGCAATCACCTCGCGCACCACAACGCTCACATTGGCGCCGCCATCACGATCTTTCGCAATGAATGCGTCGAACGCGGCTGCGAAGTCGTCAGAACTATTGCTGAGGCGTAAAACCATTTTCAAATCTCATAGTATATTCGCGACGTTATTCCTCCCCCGTTTACGGGGGAGGTGTCGAGACCGCAAGGCCGAGACGGAGGGGTAACCCCATCCCCCGCTTCGCGGGTACTTCCCCCGCATGCGGGGGAAGAGAAGAACTACTGTTAATGTTCAGGTTTCGCGCGCGTGCGCCATGGCTCGGAAATATCCGACAAAAACGCGTTGACGCTTTCCACTTCCAGACGCACGGCGCCGCCTCCAGCGAAGTCGAGAATAATCGCACCTGCTCCTTCTTCACCCGCGTCAAAACGGACGGTGAGCAGCTCGACCACCGCATCTTTTGCATCAGTGCGGAGATTTTGGAATTTCGCCGACTCAACGTCGTCAAAATGCACGCCGGTGCGCACCCGCGCAAAGGGACCGGCGCGCCCTTTTCCGGCAGCTTCCCAGACAAAACGGTTGCCGACAAAAACGAACCGCCGCTGTTTCGGCAGATAGGTAAAATCGCCGAGTTTGGCGACAGCGTCTTGCAGGCAGGCCGAGATGATGTTCAAATCTTCGGCGTCCCCGGCCATCAGCCGCAAGGGTTTATAGTCCTTCAGCGAGGCCATGCCCTCTCCTATTCCTTCACCCGCTCAATTAGCGCGCCGCATGCCTGAAGCTTTTCTTCTAGCCGTTCAAAGCCGCGGTCAAGGTGATAGACGCGATTGACCATGGTCTGACCTTCCGCCGCGAGGCCGGCGATCACCAGCGACATGGACGCGCGCAAATCCGTCGCCATCACCGGCGCGCCTTTGAGCCGTTCTACCCCGCGAACCGTCGCTGTCTGTCCGTCTACGGATATCTTGGCGCCCATGCGGCCCAACTCCGGCGCATGCATGAAACGATTTTCAAAGATCGTCTCTTTCATAGTCGATGCGCCGTCCGCCGTCGCCATTAGCGCCATAAACTGCGCCTGCAAGTCAGTCGGAAAACCCGGGAACGGTTGCGTGACGATATCAACCGCTTTGCAGCGCGAACCGTTTCGTCGAATTCTTACGCCGCCCTCGACTTCTTCAAGCTCGACACCGGCTTCTTCCAGCGCCGCCCAAGCAGCGCCGAGCAATTCTGCCCTTGCGCCGGTCAAGGTCAACTCGCCGCCGGTCGCCGCTACGGCCATGGCGTAAGCGCCTGTCTCGATCCGGTCGGGCAGGACATTGTGTTCGGCCGCATGCAAACGATCGACGCCCTCGACCGTGATCTTCGATGTTCCTGCGCCGGTCACTTTCGCACCCATGGCGTTGAGGCAATCGGCAAGATCCGCAATCTCCGGTTCACGCGCCGCGTTCTCAATAAGCGTCTCACCCTTCGCCAGCACTGCCGCGAGCATCGTGTGCTCGGTGGCGCCGACGGAAACAAATGGCAAGGTGATGTGTGCGCCATGGAGTCCCTTCGGCGCTTCGGCGATCACATAGCCCTCATCCAGATCCACTTGCGCGCCCATGGCGGTCAGCGCTTTGAGGTGAAGGTCAACCGGGCGGGCGCCAATTGCGCAACCGCCGGGCAGCGACACTTTCGCTTTGTGCTCACGCGCAAGAAGCGGCCCTAAAACGTTGAAACTCGCCCGCATTTTGCGCACAAGATCATATGGCGCTTCCGTTGAGGCAACCTTGCTGACATGAAGCTGCAATGTGGAGCCGTTGAAATTTGCCGTGGCGCCATGCTGTTCGAGCAGCCGCAGCAGCATATCAACGTCCGCCAGACGCGGCACATTATGCAGCGTCAGCGGTTCGTCACTCAACAGCGCTGCGGCCATGACCTTCAGAGCCGAGTTTTTCGCGCCGCTGATTGGAACAACGCCGTATAGCGGCCGTCCGCCGATGATCGCCAGTTTGTCCATTATTCTTCTTTCTCACTCGTGTCTTGACCGCTTGTCGGGCCGCCAGCTTTGCGCCGGCGCAAATTTGCGCGCAGCGCCTCCGCCAAGCGAGCCTGTCTAGCGGCTTCTTTCGCTGCGGTCTGCGTTGTTTGAGCGGGACTTGGCTTTTTCGGGGCCACAGGCGGGCGATCCTGAGATTTGTCGTTATTTCCGGGCATGGCGGCGGACTAAAGGCCCTGCCGCCGCTCGCGTCAAGCAGACTGCAGGGCCGCTTCGCAGTATGAGGCGGGCTGGATTTTCCAACAATTGGACGGACCGACTATTCGGGAGCCGGAAATGGGACGCCTGCGTGCCTTGCCCCCTGCCCATCCATTCAGACCAGCCTTGAGCATTCCCGAGGGGGCCGTCATAGCAGCTGCAATTCGCTTTTTATGTCACTCGTCGCAGCATATGGACGAAGTTGCGGGCTTCTACATTTCGGTCACCATTCTGATGAAAATGCAAAATGTGCTGCCCATGATTGTGATATTTGGCTTGCGCTTCCTTACTCGTCCAATGCTCAACGAAGACAAATTGGCGAGGCTCGCTTACATCTTCAAATAAATCGTAGCTGATGTTTCCTTCCTCGCGTCGGGACGGCTCGACAAGGGCCGCCAAATCCGACCTCAGCTCGCCTTCTTTTCCTTGTTTGGCTGTAACCCCGACGACGATATATAACTCGCTCATGATGACGTTCTTTCGATGAGAGCGACGATCCGGATTGCGGGTCGCAGCTCCTTCAAAACGTGCAATCTGCGCGTTTATTCAGTGCGATCGTAGGAAAACTGAATGCCCGCTGTCCCACCAGTTTCAATAAATAGTCTCATAAAATCTGGCACAGTTTCTTGGCGTTTCCAGTCTCGCTGCAATTCACAGAATAACTGTGGCACACTGATCATTTTCCCACCAGCCTGCTCTATTCGGCGCAGCGCGGCTTGGTGAGCCTCCACTGAAGTGCCGCCGACCGCATCTACGACAACATACACTTCATAACCGGCTTCGAGCGCATCCAGCGCGGGGAAGGTCAGACATGCCTCGGTCCAAAGCGCTGTCATGATTAGCTTCTTGCGGCCAGTCTCCTCGACCGCTTTTCGGAATTCGATATCTTCCCAGGAGTTTATCGTCGTCCTGTCATAGGTTGGGAAACCCTTCAGGACTTTCTGCAGTTGCGGAATCGGCGGTTTGTTGAGGCCGGTTTTCACATTAACGGTTGAGTGAACAATTGGCAGGTCGTACGCAACCGCCGCCTTTGAAGCGCCGACAATATTATTCACCAATAGCTGGCGGTCCATTGAGGCGATGGAGTTCACCTGAACCGGCTGGTAGTCGATAATGATAAACGCTGAATTTTTAGGCGTCAGCAGACTGTCATTTACTGGGTCACGAATTGATTCGCTGGTCATATGTTTTCTCCCTTTATGGCCTTCGGTGAGTATCACCGGGTTGATTGGCCACGCTGCAAATCAGCAACGGGCCAAATTTGTTAGTGGACGCTGCCGAAGTGTCCGCTGCGGAAATCTTCAAACGCTTGCTTGATTTCCGCTTCAGTATTCATAACGAATGGTCCTGCTCCGACGACCGGTTCGTCGATAGGTTCACCGGTCATGACGAGCAATGTGGAGTCCCCTTCGGCTTCGAGGGAAATACGCGAACCTTCGCGCTCGAAAACGACCGTTTCCGCTTCGGTGACAGTTTTGTCGCCAATAGTGACGGCGCCCGAAAGCACCGCGATGATCGCCGTGTGGCCTTCAGGCAGATCAATTTCTGAGGATGCGCCGGCAGTGAGGCGCATATCCCAAAGATTTATTGGTGTGAACGTGCGCGCTGGGCCATTTGCACCGCTGAATGAACCAGCGATGATCCGAACCCGTCCGGCGCCGTTCGGCAAATCAACCGATGGAATATCAGTGCTGAGAATTGCCTGATATCCAGGCGGCGACATTTTGTCTTTCGCGGGAAGATTAACCCAAAGCTGCACCATGCGGAAGGGACCGCCGGTTTTCGTGTACCCTGGCGAATGAAATTCTTCGTGGAGGATTCCAGCAGCAGCCGTCATCCACTGCACGTCACCGGGACCGATCACGCCGCCCTTTCCGGTAGAGTCCCTATGCGCCACCTCGCCGTCATAAACGATTGTCACCGTCTCAAAGCCACGGTGGGGATGTTCACCAACCCCGCGCGGGCGCTGAGCGGGCTCAAAATTATGTGGCCCTGCATAGTCGAAGAGGAGGAAGGGACTGATTTGCTGACCAAGCCGGTCATAGGACACCAGGCTGCGCACCGGAAATCCATCACCGACCCAATGGCCGGAAGGCGCCTGCCGAATCTCTTTGATCTTTTTCATGACATTTCTCCCGAAAGCGATCGCCGCTTCCTTTCCCTTGGATCACAGCCCGTTGAAACTGTGATGTTGCATGATAATTTATGCCTGTACTTCTGAACGACAAGTACGATCTATTTTGATACTGAGCGTAGAGCGAGGTAAGTCAGGCAAATGCCAAAAAAATCAGTGTCCTGCCCCGTGGAGACAACGCTTTCGGTTATCTCGGGACGGTGGAAAGTCATGATCATCTACCACCTTTTGAAAGGTGAGATGCGCTTCAATCAGCTTCAGCGGGAATTATCCGGCATCACCCACCGCACGCTCGCGCAACAGCTGCGCGAAATGGAGGCAAGCGGGCTCGTCATTCGACGGGACTATCAGGAAATCCCGCCGCGCGTAGATTACCGCCTCTCGGCTCTCGGAAAATCCCTGGAGAACATCCTCACTTCGATGCACGACTGGGCGGAGAAGTACGGCCATAAAATACGACCCCAGAAGTAATGGGGGCTGCGGCAAGCAGGACACTGCTCGAAAGCACAGGGCCGGGCTGGATTTGCACGCGATGCCATGTCATGCGGATCAGCATGAGAATATGTGTCTTCTGCGGCTCCAGCCTCGGCGCAAAATCTGAGTATCAGCAAGCTGCTTTTGCTCTCGGCCGCACGCTCGCTGAACGCGGCATAGGCCTCGTCTATGGCGGCGCGTCGGTCGGCTTAATGGGCTCCGTCGCGGACGCCGCTCTTGAGCATGGCGGTGAGGTGATCGGCGTTTTGCCGCAGGCGCTCGCGGACCTAGAGATCGCCCACCCGGGGCTCACCGAACTACGGATCGTTTCATCGATGCATGAACGCAAAGCGCAAATGGCCGATCTCTCTGACTCATTTATTGCGCTTCCCGGCGGCATCGGCACGCTGGAAGAAACATTTGAAGTTTGGACGTGGTCACAGCTAAGCCTTCATGCAAAGGCCGTTGGCCTGCTCAATGTTGCTGGTTTTTATGACGGCCTGGAGCGTTTTCTTGATCATCTGGTCGGCGAGTCTTTCGTGAAACCGCAACACCGAGCCATCCTTCACGCTGATGCGTCCCCCTCCTCCCTTATCGACAAACTCACTTCCGCCGTCATACCAACGGACAAAAAGTGGGTCGACGAATTGAGGCGCTAGGATGGAACCGACAATTTCATTAGACGGCAAGCTGACCGGCGCCAGTTCTTATGAAACGGCGGTCCAGATGACCCGTGTCGCCCAGGACAGCGACATTGATGAGCTCGGTCATGTGAACAACGCCGTTTACCTTGTCTGGGCTCAGGACATCGCTGTCGCTCATTGGCGTCACGTCGCCGGAGAAAAGCTGGTTCGAGATCTGGTCTGGGTCGCCCTGCGCCACGAGATCGATTATCGCGATCAGGTGCTGGCCGGGGATGCTGTCGACATCAGGACCTGGCTGGGGCGCGTTTCGGGCCCGCGCTTCATCCGCCATGTGGATATACGCAAGCCCGGCGCGACAAGATTTTCTGCAAAGGTCCAGACGGACTGGTGTCTGATCGACGCCGCCAGCCGCAAGCCGCGGCGTATCGGCGCCGAGATCCTTGAGCCGTTTGGCCTCTCCTAAAGGCCCGGGTTTTTCCCCGCTGCGCCTTCCCAAGCCGCATGTCTCGCGCTATACCGCCGCCTCTTTGCGGGCCCTGCCCGACAAAACGCTGCCGTAGCTCAGGGGTAGAGCACTCCCTTGGTAAGGGAGAGGTCGAGAGTTCAATTCTCTCCGGCAGCACCATTAAGCCATCATTTTTTCAATCGGCAAAACGAGAATCGCGCTGGCGCCGAGCTTTTTAAGCTGCTCCAGCGTGTCCCAGAAAACGCTTTCGCGGCAGACGGCGTGAATCGCGACTTTTTCTGGATTGCCCGCCAGTTCCAGCACCGTTGGGGAATCCGCGCCGGGAAGAAATTCAGTAATCGCCCCCACCGCGCTGCGCGGCGCGTTCATCATGATGTATTTCGCATCGCGCGACGACATGACGCCATTAATACGCTTCATCAGCGCTTCAAACACACCCTGTTTTTCCGGTGAAAAGGCTCGCTGATTGCGAATCAAAATCGCCTCAGAGTCAAACACAGTTGAGACTGGTTTCAACCCGTTGGCGTCGAGGGTTGCGCCGGTCGAAACAATATCGCACACGGCATCCGCAATCTTCAGGCGCGGCGCCACTTCGACCGAGCCTTTCATCATGATGGGTTTTGCGCCTACGCCTTCACGCTCCAGCCAAGCGCGCGTCAACGCCGGATATGATGTTGCGATGCGCTTGCCATCGAGCATTGAAGGGCCATCGAATGTCCATTCTTTCGGCGCCGCCAACATTAGCCGGCAACGCGCGAAACCAAGGCGCAAAACTTCGGTAGCGGGCGTCTCATGGGTTTCGTTGAGAATTTCTTCCTCAAAAACATTCTGCCCGACAATGCCTAAATCGCAGGCATCGTCCGCCACAAAGGCCGGAATATCGTCATCGCGCAGCAACAACACGTCGATGGGTAGTTCCTGCACCCGCCCATAGAGTTTGTCCCGGCCGCGCGAGACGGTCAGACCGCAGTTTTTGAGCAAGTCAAAACTTCCGTCAGACAGCCTCCCGGATTTCTGAATGGCGATTCGCAGCCGCTGCTCACTCATGTCGTTGCTCCTGACTTCGCCTTTAATCTATCGAGAATCAGCCGGTATCCCTGATGATTTTCTTCTCGGAGGAAGCGCGCGACGCGGCCGATGGTTGTCGTTGATGCGCCAGTCGCGGCGGCGATATCGCGATAGGAATGGCCGCCTGCATCCAACATTTTGGCGATGCGCCAGCGCTCCGCGAAGGCCGCAAGCTCAGCAGGGGTCGCCAAATCCCGGAAGAAGAGCTCGGCTTCTTTTGCATTCTGCAAGAGGCTGCATGCCGCGAACAACGCGTTTTCATCATACTTCCGACCATTTAGGCCGCTGTTAGAGCTCTGTTTTTTTGGATTTGACAGCATTCAAGGCTCCGGAAACTCGTCTATTTGCTCGTCCTATCGTGTTAGCACGCTACTACATCAAAGCGTACGAAGGTCAAGCCCGCGCAGCGCACGGATATGTTCAATGAACAGGCTGGTAGAAACCGCCCGTCCGCACATCGGGAAGGGATAGGCCAACCGCCGGTCAGCGTCTCGCAAATCCTTGTGAAAGCCCCGATTTCTGCGCTTGCGGTCTGAAACCCTTTCCTCTATAGACCGCCGCTCAATCAGGAATTTCCCGCCGGCGCGGAAGTCTTCAAGGCTCGCCGCAGCGGCGGTTTTTGCGCGAAGGACGCCGTCATATCATGGCACAGATCGATGTTTTTCACTGTGAACCCCGCAAGAACACCGGCACAGGTGGGGCGCGCGCTGCGCGCCGCGAGGGCTGGATCCCAGGCGTTCTTTATGGCGGCGACGGCGAGCCGGTCGCAATCAACCTGAAAAAGAATGAAGTGACGAAGGCGTATCTTAATGGCCGCCTGCTCGCGCACCTCGCCAATATCGACGTTCCGGGCGAAGAAGGCCACCAGCCGGTCATCGCCCGCGATGTTCAAATTCACCCGGTTAAGGGGCAACCGATCCATGTCGATCTGATGCGCGTGAACGAAAAGACCCGTATCGACGTCGAGGTTCCGGTTCGCTTCATCAACGAAGAAGCTTCGCCAGGTCTGAAAAAAGGCGGCGTGCTGAACGTTGTCCGTCACGGCGTCGAAGTCTACGCGCCGGCGACTTCGATCCCTGAAGTGTTTGAGATTGACGTCACTGGTCTCGAAGTTGGCGACGGCATCCATGCTTCGAAGATCAACCTGCCGAAAGGCGTGACCTTTGTGATCACCGACCGCGACTTCACCATTGCAACAATCGCGGCGCCGTCTGCACTGCGCTCTGCGGATGATGAAGATACGGCGACCGCGGAAGCTGAAGAAGCAGAAACCCAGGAAGAGGGTGACAAAGAGGAGTAATCTCTTTTCTTTGTCCGCCTCGCCGCCCCTGACGGTTAGGAGCGCGTGATGCTGCTTCTCGTTGGTCTCGGCAACCCCGGTGAAAAATACGCCCGCCATCGGCATAATGTCGGTTTTATGGCCGCTGACGCCATTGCGGACGCAAATGGTTTCGGCCCCGCGCGATCAAAGTTTCAGGGCGAGATTCGCGACGGAACGCTGGGCCGCGAAAAAGCGCTGATCTTAAAGCCGCAAACTTTCATGAACGATTCCGGACAGGCCGTGGGCGAAGCAGCGCGGTTCTATAAGATACCGCCCGAAGACATTATCGTTTTTTACGACGAGCTTGATCTCGCTACCGGAAAATTGCGGGTAAAGATCGGCGGCGGCGCGGCCGGACACAATGGTATCCGCTCAATCGACTCACATATCGGAAACAGCTTCAAACGCATTCGCATCGGCATCGGCCATCCCGGCGACAAATCACGCGTGACAAATCACGTGCTGGGCGACTTTGCAAAGTCCGATCAGGACTGGCTCACGCCAATGCTCAACGCCATTGCAAGTGAGGCTGCTTACCTCGCGGAGCCTGATGCTAATCGGTTTGCAACAGCCGTGGCGCAGAAGCTCGCGCCGCCTAAAAAAGAAGTTGGCCCCAAACAGCAGACAGATAGCACAAAAGCGGGCAGAGAACCGATAGCCGAGCAGAGCGAACGATCCCCAAGCAACCCATTTGCAGATGCGTTCAAGAAGCTTACAGGCGGCGGGGAAAATGACTAAGCTAGCGCGCTGCCCCAACTGTCACGACGACACCATTCCGCTATTTGAAAAAATCTCTTTGGCCAAAAAGCGGCCTTGCGTCTGCAAAAACTGCGGGTCGCATTCATTTGTGCCGGGCTATAGTTTGAGGGGCCTGCCGTTGGACCTGCTTGTTCGCATAAGCCTGTTAGTTTTTACCGTGGGCCTATACAAAGCAATGGGTGGTGGTTTACTCGGTTTTGTCGCAGCGGCGATCGTTTTCATCCTATTAGAAGTCGTATACGCGATCGTGCGCCCTCTCAAACTTATCGAGCACCATCAAGAGACGGAAAAGAAAAATGGGTTTTAAGTGCGGCATTGTCGGATTGCCGAATGTAGGCAAATCAACGCTGTTTAACGCGCTGACCAAAACAGCGGCGGCGCAGGCGGCTAACTATCCGTTCTGCACCATCGAACCGAATGTTGGCGATGTGGCTGTTCCGGAACCGCGCCTCAATGTGCTGGCGGAGATCGCTGGCTCAAAAGAGATTTTGCCCGCGAGAATGCAATTTGTTGATATTGCAGGACTCGTAAAAGGCGCCTCAAAAGGCGAAGGCCTTGGCAACCAGTTTCTCGCAAACATTCGAGAAGTTGATGCAGTGGTCTATGTGCTGCGCTGTTTCGATGATGATGATGTCACGCACGTCGCCAACAAAATCGATCCGATTGCGGATTTTGAGACCGTCGAAACAGAGTTGATGCTGGCTGACCTCGAAAGCCTCGAAAAGCGCCGCGTCAATATCGAAAAGAAAGCCAAGGGACAGGACAAGGAAGCCAAGGCCCTCCTCGTCCTTGTCGATCGCGCACTCGCCGAGTTGCGCGATGGGCGCCCTGCCCGCAATGCCGACGTCGCCGACGAAGAAAAAAAAATGTGGGCGGGCCTTCAACTCCTGACATCAAAGCCAGTGCTGTTCGTCGCCAATGTAGACGAAGATTCCGCTGCAGCCGGTAATGATTATTCGCGCCACGTCGAAGAGTGCGCCGCCAAGGAAGGCGCCGCCGCTGTCGCCATCTCCGCCAAAATTGAATCCGAACTGGCCCAGCTTTCAGATGAAGAACAATCTGAATATCTGGAGACGCTTGGCCTGAAAGAACCCGGCCTCAATCGTTTGATCCGCACAGGGTTCGATCTGTTAAATCTTCACACCTACTTCACTGCAGGCCCCAAGGAAGCGCGCGCCTGGACAATAAAGCGCGGCGCGACGGCGCCGCAGGCCGCAGGCGTCATTCATACCGATTTTGAAAAAGGCTTCATCCGCGCCGAGACGATCGCCTTTGCTGATTATGTCGCCCTCAAGGGCGAGCAAGGGGCGAAAGAAGCCGGCAAGATGCGGCTTGAGGGAAAAGAATATGTCGTCAAAGATGGCGATGTAATGCATTTCCGCTTCAATAATTGACGAAAAGAACTACGAATTTACGATCCGTTTACGTTGTTTTTACACGTGGTTAAGCCGAGCTAACTATACTGGCCGGCATGACCGTTGTTCAAAAAATAGATCGACGCGGCGCACAACGCTTTCAAGCGTCATTCAATATCCGTTTCTCCGTAAATGGCGGGCCGGAAATTTTGAGCAACACCCTGAACTTCACTTCCCGCAGCTTAGCGATCCGCAGCGAAACAGCCGCATCAATCGGCGACCGGATTGCTATCAAGTTCGGTGGGCTGCCTACAATTGAGGGGGAGGTCGCCCGCGTATTCCCTGAAGGCTTTGCTGTTGTGCTGTCAGATGCTTCTTTAGCGATGATGGCTCATACGCACGAGCCCTCACAGACTTCCACGCAAAGTCTGGGATACACGGGCGACACTATTTCAAGCCCGATGATTCGCCCGTCGTCGAAATCACCGGCCCGTATCGTCATTACATCAAGCCTCGATGGTGAGCCCGGGTTTACCCGGCATTTCCTGACGATTGTCACGGCCGATCAGGACACGCTCAAAAACGTCAGCGCCATTTGGATCAGCGCTGATCAGACACGCTGGACGGCAAATGCGCTACGATTTGAGCAACGCCGCAATCGGAGCCTGGCTGTTATGGCATTGAATGATTGGCAGGCGCATATGGGCGCCGCCTACGGTCTAAAAGTCAGCATCATCAACAAAGATATGAACGAATGGACGCTGGAAATCGCTGCAGATCATTTCGCCGAGCAGCTTGAAAACCTTACAGCTCAAGAAGAATTCAAGATCGCCGTCAACGCTTGAGCAAGCGTCCGGCGATGACATCCAGCTTTCTCACCATTTCAGCATCGCGCGCTTCCGGCGCCGTGATTATCGCCATATCGAGCACTGTTTCTATTCCAAGCGGCGACGGCGTTCTGGTCGACCCCAGCCGCGCAGCGACATCAGCCGCCAGACGCGCAGCATTCGCTGTGTTAGCCCGAAGGGTTTCCAAAATCAGCCCGACCTCAACCGCGCCTTCATTCTCGCGCCAGCAATCATAGTCTGTGACCATTGCGACGCTGGCGTATGGCAACTCCGCCTCGCGCGCGAGCTTCGCTTCAGGCATGTTCGTCATGCCAATCACATCGCAGCCCCAAGATCTGTAGAGATGCGATTCTGCACGCGAAGAAAATTGCGGGCCGTCAATGGCGATATATGTCCCGCCGCGTTGATGCTTTATACCTAACGCCGAACAGGACGCCTCCAGCGCATCGCCCAGCGCCGGACAAATTGGATCCGCCATGGACACATGGGCGACAAATCCGGGGCCAAAAAAACTTTTCTCCCGCGCGGTGGTTTTATCAATGAGCTGGTCGACGATAACAAATGTTCCTGGTATCAGATCCTCCCGGAACGACCCGCATGCCGACAATGAAACCAGGTCAGTCACGCCGGCGCGTTTCATCGCATCTATATTGGCGCGGTAGTTCACATCCGCTGGCGGCAGTCGGTGACCAGCGCCATGACGCGAGAGGAACACGACCTCCACCCCGCCCATCGTGCCACGCATCAGCGCGTCGGATGGCGCGCCCCATGGCGTTTCGATCTCAAGCCGCTCCGATTTTTCCAGTGCTTCAACTGAATAAACGCCCGAGCCGCCAATGAACCCGAGAATGCGTTTTTGCCCGGCCATGAAATGCTCCTTGAATCAATAACGGCGGCGCAGTGTATGCGCCGCCGTTCTCAGATCAAATCGCTTTCCGGTGACCTTAATGGTCAACCTTCGACCATACCTTGCGGTAGGACCAATAAAGGATCCCAGCGAGAATAAGCAGGTAAATGATTGTCATGATGCCCAGCGACTTTCGCGCTTCCATCTTCGGCTCAGCCGCCCACATCAAGAACTCCGTGACATCCTTGGCGTATTGCTCAACCGTTTGCGGGCTATCATCACCATATTCGATGATGCCGTCAGCAAGCGGCGGGGCCATGGCCAGCACGCCGCCGAGCGGAACGCTGACGCCCTCAACGACGTGGCCTTCATGCATGTATTCCGGCTTCATGGCTTGCGACATGTCGCCATGGAAATACGGGTTGTAATGCTGGCCTGGGCCAACCACGACCGATGATGGCGGGTCTTCATAGCCGGTCAGCAGAGCGTAAATGTAATCCGGTCCGCCATGACGTGCTTTCGCCATCAACGAAAGATCTGGCGGCAGCGCATTGTTGTTCGCCATGCGCGCAAGCTGTTCGTTCGCGAATGGGCTGGGGACATGATCAGAAGGTAGCGCCGGGCGCTGGAACATATCGCCGGTATCGTCCGGTCCGTCCGTCACCTGATATTTGTACTTTGCAGCCAGCGCCTTAACGACAGGGTTGTCGTTTGGGTTAGCGCAATCGACGCTTTCTGGAATGCCGGCTGGGCATGAATTGAGTTGAAACGGTCCGCCCTTCTGGCCGAGGTTACGGAAGGCAACCAGCTCAAGTCCGTGACAGTTCGAACAAACGGTTTCGTACACTTGATAGCCGCGCTGAAGCGCATCCTTGTTATAAGTGCCAAAGGGGCCGTTGAAATGCCAATGTTGCGCGTGCGGATGTTTGGACTTGCCGCTGGAAGCGAGCGCTGCGCCATGTCCGGCGGCGAGTGCAGCCAGTGCAACAATCAACATGCGGGTGATGTTGTTCATAAGTTTCATCTTCATCGCCCCCTATTCCGCAGCCACTGGCGCGCCGGGCGCGGCGGAAGACTCTAGCTTCTCAGATTTTTGCAGCACCGATTCTGAAATCGATCGCGGCAATGGTTTTGGCGTTTCCAGAATGCCAAGCAATGGCAGAATGATCAGGAAGAACGCGAAGTAATAGGCGGTCGCGATCTGCGCATACATGACATAGGTGCCTTCGGCTGGTTTGCCGCCGAGCCATCCAAGCGCGATGCAGGCGATGACGAACAGGAAGAACCACATCCGCGCCACCGGACGATAACGCATCGAACGAACCTTCGATGTGTCGAGCCAGGGCAAAACGAACAAGATGAGGATCGACGAGAACATCGCCATAACGCCGCCGAGCTTGGACGAGATCGGTCCGATGTCGAAGGTGATCGCGCGCAGGATCGCGTAGAATGGCAGGAAGTACCATTCCGGAACAATCGAGGCCGGCGTCGAAAGCGGGTTCGCCTCGATATAGTTATCCGGGTGGCCCATGCCGTTCGGATTGAAGAAGACGAACACTGCAAACAGGATCAGGAAGACCACAATGCCGAATGCGTCTTTTACAGTGTAATATGGGTGGAACGGTACGGCGTCTTTTTTCACGTCTTTGATTTCCACGCCGGACGGATTGTTGTTGCCCGAGGTGTGGAACGCCCAGATGTGCAGCGCGACAACGCCGAAGATCGCGAATGGCAGCAAGTAATGCAGCGAGAAGAAGCGGTTCAGCGTCGGATTGTCGACCGAGAACCCGCCCCAAAGCAGCGTGCGGATCGATTCGCCCACAACCGGGATCGCCGAGAACAGGTTCGTAATAACTGTCGCGCCCCAATAGGACATCTGACCCCAGGGTAAAACATAGCCCATAAACGCCGTCGCCATCATCAACAGGAAGATGACAACGCCAAGCATCCACACGACTTCACGCGGCTCTTTATATGAGCCGTAATAGAGGCCGCGGAACATGTGAATGTAGACCGCGATAAAGAACATCGCCGCGCCGTTGGAGTGAATGTAGCGGAGCAGCCAGCCATAATTTACGTCACGCATGATGTGTTCGACGCTGGCGAAGGCCATGGACGTATGCGGCGTGTAGTGCATGGCGAGCACGATGCCAGTGATGATCTGAACGACCAGCATCACAGCGAGGATCGCGCCGAAAGTCCACCAGTAGTTGAGATTCTTTGGCGTCGGGAATTCCATGAAATCCGCGCCGAAGCGGACGATCGGCAGGCGCTTGTCCAGCCATTTCTCGATGCCGGTTGACGGCTTGTATGTAGAAGCGTGGCTCATCTTATTCTCGCTCTGCCTAGCCGATTTTGACGACTGTGTCGGAAACGAACTGGTATGTCGGCACCTCAAGATTCTGCGGCGCTGGACCTTTGCGAATACGGCCGGCAAGATCGTAGTGCGACCCGTGGCAAGGACAGAACCAGCCATTATAGTCGCCACGATTTTCGCCGGCGCTTGTGCCGAGCGGAATGCAGCCCAAATGGGTGCAGACGCCGACCAGGATCAACCATTCCGGTCTTGCAACGCCGTCAGAAGCGGTGACGCGGGAAGCATCAGTCGCTTCTTCCTTGCCAGTTAAGTTGTCATTGCGCGCTACGTCATCTTTCAGCGCAGAGAGCGGCGTTTCTTCAGCTTCCCTAATCTCTTCCGGCGTACGATGACGAATGAAGACCGGCTTGCCCTGCCACATGATCTTAATGGCCTGACCGACTTCTACAGATGATAAATCCACATCTTTTGTGGACAGCGCCAACACCGAAGCGTCCGGATTCATCTGACTCACCAGCGGCCAGAGAACGGCGCCAGCGCCGGCGGCGGCAGTCATCGCGCCAAAAATATGAATAAAATCGCGGCGAGTTGGCTCGCCGTCTTCGCTTACGTCGCCGCTATGGCCTACGTTGGATGTCGTCATGGCTCTATGCCCTTGGAAATTGCGCCCCAAACAAGAAGAATCGCGCGGTGTTTGACATGTCCTATGTACAAAGTCTAGGCGACGAAGCGCTGCGGCCTAGCGTCGCTGTAGCGTGGCGACATTTGCGGAAATTCGTGTAAAAACATCCACATGCGCCTTGCTCTGTACCAGCCCGATATTCCCCAAAATGTAGGCGCGGCGATTCGCGCCGCGGCCTGTTTCGGCGCCCAAATCGACGTGATCGAACCCTGCGGGTTTCCGCTGGATTCGCGCGAGGTCCGAAGAGTGGCGATGGATTACGGCTCCAGTGCTTCGCCAAAGGCCCATTCAGGCTGGCAGGCCTTTTTGGAAACCATTGCCGATAGCCGATTGATCCTGCTGACCACAGCCGCAGAGGAGACGATCTGGCGCTTTGAGTTTTCCCCAGGCGACATCATCCTCATGGGCCGGGAAAGCGCTGGCGCTCCGGATGAGGTGCATGCCGCCGCCCATGCACGGCTCCGGATTCCCTTGGCGCCCGGCGTGCGCTCCCTCAATGTTCATGTAGCGGCGGCGGTGACGCTGGCGGAAGCAAGACGCCAGATTGGTTGGGATCAGGGATGACGGACATCGAAAATCGAAAGGGTCTCGCCAAGACCTGGTTCGAGGGCTTGCGGGAAAACCTTTGCGCAGCATTCGAGCGGATCGAAGACGAAGCCGGCGCTCTCTACGCCGACATGCCGCCAGGCCGGTTTGAGAAAACCGTTTGGACCCGGGGCGATGGCGGCGAAGATCAAGGCGGCGGCGTCATGGGCATGCTGCATGGCCGTGTCTTTGAAAAAGTCGGCATCCATACATCAACCGTCTACGGCGAATTCTCCGAAGAATTCCGCAAACAAATTCCTGGCGCCGAGGAAGATCCGCGTTTCTGGGCATCCGGCGTGTCGCTGATCGCGCATCCGCGCAACCCGCATGCCCCAGCCGCGCATATGAACACGCGCATGATCGTGACGACGAGATGCTGGTTTGGCGGCGGCGGCGATTTGAACCCCATGCATCCCAATTACCGAACAGAGACTCATGAAGACACGTTGGCGTTTCACGAAGCGATGAAGTCAGCTTGCGACGCCCACAGCGCTGAATACTTTCCGAAATTCAAAAAATGGTGCGACGAGTATTTCCACCTACCGCACCGGAATGAACCGCGCGGCGTCGGCGGGATTTTCTATGACCGGCATGACTCTGGCGACTGGGACAAAGACTTTGCATTCACGCAGGATGTTGGACGCGCTTTCCTAAACATTTATCCGGCTCTGGTCGCCAAGCGAATGGACCAACCGTGGACGGATGACGATCGCGAAAAGCAGCTCATCCAGCGAGGTCGGTACGCGGAATTCAACCTGCTGTATGATCGCGGCACAACTTTTGGCCTGAAGACCGGCGGCAATGTGGACTCCATTTTGTCGTCGCTCCCCCCTCTGGCGAAATGGCCATAAGGAATACGGATGCTGGCGATCGCCGCACTCATTCGCACTCTAGTTCATCGCGCCGCTTATGCGGCGCTGATGGCGATGATGATCACCGGCCACGCGCTGGCGGCCGGCGCGCTGAATGTCGGCATCCAGCTGGAGCCGCCTAACCTTGATCCTACGAGCGGCGCTGCGGCAGCGATCGACGAAATCGTCTACGCCAACATCTTTGAGGGCCTGACTCGCATCAATGAAGACGGGTCCGTTTCGCCATTGCTAGCTGAAAGCTGGACGGTTTCCGGCGACGGCCGCACCTATGACTTTCAACTCCGCCACAATGTGCAGTTTCATGACGGAACAGAATTCGACGCCAATGATGTCGTCTTCACCTTCAATCGCGCCAAAGCGCCAAGTTCAACGAATGCACAGCGGTCCCTGTTTGAACTGATTGAAGATGTTCGCGCTACAGACACCCATGCCATTCGTATCATATTGAAAGAGCCCGTCGGCGCATTCACTACATTCTTAGGCTGGGGAGATGCGGTTATCGTCTCCCCTGAGAGCGCCGCCGTAAACGCGGTTAATCCTGTCGGCACCGGCCCCTTCAAATTCAGGCGCTGGCGTAAGGGTGCATCGGTCTCCCTTATCCGTAATGAAGACTACTGGGGCGCGGCAGCTGCACTTGATCAGATTAATTTTATTTTTGTGCCAGACCCAACCGCCGCTTTCGCGGCCTTGATGGCCGGCGATGTTGACGGCTTTCCAAACTACCCGGCGCCGGAAAACCTGTCGCTCATCGAACGGGACAACCGTTTCAAGATTGTTAGCGGCACCGGCGAAGGCGAAATGATCCTGGCGATCAATAATGGCGAGGCGCCATTCAATGATATTCGGGTGCGCCGGGCCCTTAATCACGCCATCGACAAACAGGCCATCATAAATGCCGGATTGTTCGGATTTGGAACGCCAATCGGCAGCCACTTCCCGCCGCATCACCCCGCTTATGTCGATCTCACGAACAAGTACCCCTATGACCCGGAAATGGCGCGCCGTTTGCTGGCGGAAGCCGGTTATCCAAACGGCTTTTCAACGACGCTGACACTCCCTCCTCCCGCTTATGCGCGACGCGGCGGCGAAGTCGTTGCTGCGCAACTCGAAGCGGTGGGTGTTAAGGTCGAAATCCGCAATATCGAATGGGCGCAATGGCTGGATCAGGTTTTCACGAACAAGAATTTCGACCTGACGATCGTTTCGCATACGGAGCCGCTCGACATCGATATCTATGCCCGGAACAACTACTATTTTCAGTACCACAATGACGCTTTCAATCAGGTCATCACGCGACTGAGGCAGGAAAGTGATGAGAGCGAACGCGACCGGCTTTTCCGCGAAGCGCAAACCATCATCGCCGATGATGCGGTAAACGTCTTTATTGCATCGGGCCCCAAAATCGCGGTCTGGAATAAAGATGTGACTGGCGTGTGGGCCAATGCGCCCGTTCAGGCGAATGACTTCACCCGCACCGATATATCCGGGCGGGCGCCAATAATATCGAACGGCGCCGATCCGCATGCGCGACTGCCGCTCTGGCCGATTTTTGCATTCATCGGCGCGGCCTTTGCCATCGTCGCAATATTTGCGAAGGCGAGCCCGGCATTTCTCGCCGGACGCGCATTGTCGATGGTAATGACGCTAATTGCGGCTTCGCTTATCATTTTTCTTTTAATAGAAGTGGTTCCAGGCGATCCAGCGGCCTTCATGATGGGCCTCAATGCAAATCCCGAAGCTGTGGCGGCGCTGAAGGCGGAACTCGGTCTCAATAAATCTTTGCTTGCCCGCTATACAAGCTGGATTGGCGGCGTCGTTTCTGGCGACTTCGGCACAAGTTACACGTACCGAACGCCGGTTGCAGATTTAATGGCGGAACGCATCTGGGTATCGCTGCCGCTTGCGATCATGGCGTTTATCCTCTCAACCGCCATTGGCATTCCCGCCGGTCTCGCCGCCGCTTCCCGGCGCACCCGCAAAAGCGGCAAGGCGATCCTGGCGGCGGCGCAAGCAGGCGTCGCCATTCCAAACTTCTGGTTGGCCATCCTTTTGGTGATGATCTTCGCCGTATCGTTGCGTTGGTTTTCTGCAGGCGGTTTTCCCGGCTGGGATGCAGGCTTATGGTCTGCACTGAAATCCCTGCTCTTGCCCGCCATTGCGCTAGCACTTCCGCAAGCTGCAATCCTCACGCAAATCATGCGTTCAGCGACGCTGGAAACGCTTCGCGAAGACTACATCCGCACCGCGCGCGCCAAGGGCCTTTCCCGGCGAGAGACGATGATTGGCCACGCCTTACGAAATGCTCTCATTCCCGTACTCACCATTCTCGGTTTGCAGTTTGCGTTTCTGATTGCTGGCGGCGTGATCATCGAAAACGTGTTCTACCTTCCCGGACTGGGGCGCCTTGTCTTTCAAAGCATCGCGCAGCGCGACTTAATCGTCGTTGAAAGCGTCGTCATGGTGCTTGTGTTCACCGTCGTCACCATTTCATTCCTCATCGACCTCGCCTACGCGATTGTCGATCCGCGTTTGCATGCGAGCGGAGGAAAACAATGATCGTCCTCACGCTAAACTCTATTTCCAAACGCGACAGACCAACGCTTCTTGGTGCGCTGATTGTCGTATTGTTCGTGCTTGCCGCCCTTGTCTCCTTGTTTTGGACTCCGTTTGACGTGACAGCGTTAAACGTTGATGCGCGACTGGCGGCGCCGTCACCGCTGCATTGGTTTGGAACGAACCCGCTGGGCCGCGATGTCTTGTCGATGATTATCGTCGGCGCCCGCACGACAATCATTGTAGCACTCTTCGCCGTTTGTTTTGGCCTTTTGATTGGCGCGCCGCTTGGATTGCTGGCTTCCGCAACCGGTGGGACGCTCGAAGACCTAATCATGCGCGGAAGCGATCTGGTATTTGCTTTCCCTGCGATCATTCTCGCGATTTTGATCACCGCTGTGTACGGCCCCGGCGCAATGAACGCGGTGATCGCCATCGGCGTGTTTAATATTCCCGTATTCGCACGCGTAACGCGCGGCGCGGCCTTGCCCATTTGGACTCGCAATTATGTGTTAAGCGCACGGACGGCGGGCAATAGCCAAATGCGCATCGCCATCAAACATGTCTTGCCAAACATCGCCGCTATCCTGATCGTGCAAGCAACGGTGCAATTCTCGCTGGCGGTTTTGGCGGAAGCAGCCCTCTCCTATGTGGGACTCGGCGCACAACCGCCGACACCAAGTTGGGGGCGCATGCTTGCCGAAAGCCAGACTATGGTAAGCTTTGCCCCGTGGCTTGCCCTGTTTCCGGGCCTGGCGATCTTTACTTTTGTGCTCGGATTAAACCTGCTGGGCGATGGCTTGCGCCGCCAGTTTGATCCGCACCGGATTACAGGTCTGATGTGAACGACGCGCTGGTCATCAACAAGCTGTCACTGCGGATCGGCGAGTCTCAGATTCTGTCTGATATCGACCTTTCGTTACGCCAAGGTGAAATCACCAGCCTGATTGGCCGATCCGGTTCGGGCAAATCAATGACAGCTTTAGCCGCGATGGGCCTGGCGCCATCAACAGCAACGATATCCGGCGAGATTTTGATCGACGGCGAAGACATGCTGAAGGCGTCGGAGAAGAAGCGATGCAGCCTGCGCGGACGCAAGGTCGCGATGATTTTTCAAGAGCCTATGACCGCGCTCAACCCGTTGCAGACGATTGGCGTACAAGTCGCTGAAGCATTCTTAACGCACGAAAAGCTGACACGCACGCAAGCCTGGACGAAGGCGCAATCCACACTGGCGAAAACCGGATTGCCGGCTCATGAAGTATCGCCCAACCGCTATGCGCATGAACTCTCAGGCGGACAGCGCCAGCGCGTTGTGATCGCTATCGCCATCGCCATGAAACCGATGGTGCTGATTGCTGATGAACCCACGACCGCGCTGGATGTAACGACTCAGGCGGAAATTCTGGACCTGTTAAAAAATTTAGCACAGCTGGAGGGGTGCGCTTTACTCCTCATTACGCATGATCTTGCCGTCGTGTCTCACGTCTCTGACCATATTGCGGTGATGAAAGCCGGCGCCATTGTCGAGAAGCCCGGCGCTGATGCTTTTTACTCCAACAGCACCAGTGATCTCGCCAAAGAATTTATTCCGGCCCGGATCACAAGAAATGCGCCTACTCAGAAGCTACCGGAAGCGCTGCTTCAGGCACACAGTATTTCCTGCGATTACAACAATCCGCGTCCTTCCCTGTTCAGCAAGACGTCTGTTTTTCGCGCAGTGGACGAAGTCAATTTTACAATTGGCAAAGGGGAAAACCTGGGTCTGGTCGGCGAATCCGGATGCGGCAAGTCGACAATCGCAAAAGCGCTTCTGGGGCTTCATCCCATTTCTGCAGGAGGTGTGACGATTGCGGGAGAAAATTTTCCGAACCGTGAACACGCCGCAATGAGGCGTGTGCGCCGGAAAATTCAGATTGTATTTCAGGATCCCTATTCGAGTTTCAATCCGCGCCAGCGCATTTCCACTATTCTGACCGAGCCATTGCACCTTCTTGATGAACCAATGTCGCCAGCTCAAAGGCACGAGCGGGCTGCAACGCTCATCGAAAGCGTCGGTCTTAGCGCCGACGCTCTGGAAAAGTATCCTCACGCCTTCTCTGGCGGCCAGCGCCAGCGCATCGCAATCGCCAGAGCGCTTGCAACCGACCCGGATTTGATCGTTCTTGATGAAGCGACATCAGCGCTGGATATCGCATCGCGCAACCACATTCTTGAATTGCTGCAATCTCTGTCGGACAGTCGGGCCATTTCATTATTGTTCATCACCCATGATTTATCCGTCGTCCGCGACATTACAGACCGGGTGATGATTATGAAGAGCGGCAAAATCGTGGAGACCGGCGAGACAAAGCGCATATTCGACGCGCCAAAAGAAGATTATACAAAGCGTCTCATTGCCGCCGCACCTGTGATAAGGTGGCGGGACGCCGTTGCCGCCGGAGAATCTCATGTCTGACCACAACCTGAAACCGGGCGCCCGAAATCTGATAACAGATGTCGAAGGAGTTACTGTCGGCAACGCGACGGATGAAAAGGCCCAGACCGGGGTTACGATCCTTCGCTGCGCAAACGCATTTGTCGCCGCGGTGGATGTGCGCGGCGGTGCGCCGGGTACGCGCGAGACAGAAGTGCTGGCTTCGGAAAATCTCGTCGGTCGCGCCGATGCGATTGTTCTGACCGGCGGCTCTGTTTTTGGGTTGGCCGCAGCTGACGGCGCCGCGAGTGCCTTATGCGTTGATGGCGTTGGCTTGCGCTTGGGCGATAAGGGACCGGCGATTCCTATTGTTCCAGCCGCCGTATTGTATGATCTCGCCAATGGCGGCGCCAAGGACTGGGGTGAAACCCCGCCCTACAGAGCCTTGGGTGCAAAGGCGGTGCGAAGCGCAAGCGCAGATTTCGCTCTGGGATCCGTTGGCGCAGGACGCGGCGCTATGGCCGGCATTGTGAAGGGCGGGCTTGGGTCTGCATCACTCACGCTCGAAGATGATCTCACAGTCGGCGCGCTGGTCGCCGCCAATCCTGTCGGCTCAGTGTATATGGCCGATGGCGAGACGTTTCATGCTTGGCCCTATGAGATGGATAATGAATTTGGCGGCAAGTCTCCGCCAACAATTCGCGAACATGCCGAGCCGTTTCCCGACAAGTCGCGGCTTGCACAGCGCATGCAAGCTGGCGCGAACACGACAATCGCCATTGTCGCAACAAATGCTGGCCTCACCAATAACGAGGCTAAACGCATCGCCATGATGGCACATGACGGGATAGCCAGAGCTGTTCGGCCAGCGCACACCGCCTTCGATGGCGACATCGTCTTCGCGATCGCAACCGCTACGCGCCAGCTATCAAACGAACCTCAAATCAGGCACGGCCTTGTGGCGCGAATTGGCGCCGCAGCTTCCGACTGCCTTACGCGGGCAATTGCACGCGCCGTTTACGAAGCTGGTCGTTAACCACGCGATGATTTACGGCCGTGTATGGCGAGGTCCGGCCTGTTCCTTGTATATATGCTTAATCTGGAACGGGAATTTCCCTTTTTGAACCGGCGGCGCCTATGCGCGATATGATTTTGCTTGGATTCACAGCGCTTTGCCTCGCCGCAGCGCTGCGCCATCCGTTCGCCGGACTGCTGACCTGGGCCTGGTTTACCCTCTTAACGCCGCATCAAGCTGCGTTTGGTGTCTACGGGATCCCGCTCAATGTGATCATCGCCGGCGTGACGATCGCGTCTTATATCGTCTCCGGTGAAATCGCGAAATTCAGATTCGACCCGATCACCTGCCTCATTATTCTGTTCGGCGGCTGGTTAACGCTGGCGCAGGCTTTCTCGCTGGATCCGGTAAGCTCCGCGCCATACCATGATCGCTTCATCAAAACGCTTCTGTTCATCGTTTTATGCGCTCAGATGACGACCACCAAACTTCGGTTTAACGCCCTTGTCTGGACCCTCGTCGTCTCAATCGGTTTCCTCGCCACGAAGGGCGCGGCTTTTACCTTCCTAACGCTCGGCCAGTATCACGTGCAGGGCCTGCCAAACACTGTGCTCGAAGATAACAATCATCTGGGCATTGCAATGGCGTCGACTTTGCCACTCATTTTATATTTACGTGCAGAAGCAGCCCGCCCTATTGTTCGCAATGGTTTACTGACGCTGTTTTGCCTTACTATAATAGCCATTATCGGCACTCAATCACGCGGCGCATTCATTTCGCTTGTTGTCTTCAGCGGGTTTTTCTGGTTCCGGTCGAAACACAAAATCAGCATTCTCGCTGGTCTGTCTTTATTGCTGATTCCCACTATCGTTTTCATGCCAAGCAAATGGACCCAGCGCATGAGTACGATCACCGAGGCCACACAAGACGCATCTTTTATGGGCCGCGTCGATGCCTGGGTGATCAACTACAAGCTGGCTGTAGCGCATCCGGTCACCGGCGCCGGCCTGCGAAACTCGTATGAACCAGAGGTTGCCAAGTCGGTTGATATTGAACGGGCGGAGCGCGCCAAGGCCGCGCATAGCATCTATTTTGAAGTGCTGGGCGGTACTGGTTTCGTCGGACTCGCCATATACCTCTCGCTGTTTGCAACAACGTTTTTATCAGCGTGGCGCGTGTATCTGGATCGCAAAAATGGCCGCATCGCGCCATGGAAATCACGGTTCGCATATTTCTCGCAAATGTCGATTTTTGTGTTCGCCGTTGGCGGCGCTTCCACATCAATGGAAATGTGGGATGGGTATTTGCTCATCATGGCTCTTGTCGCAGCCCTCACGAGGCTGACCGCCTCTGAGGGCAAACCTGTCGGCTACGCTATGGCGAAAGCGCGCACCCAAAACTGGCGTGGCAGAAAACGCCTGAAAGAGATTCTCAACAGCTTTCCCGCCTCGCGTTAATCGGCGGCGAAAGCAGCTGTCCCGCCTGAAGCTTCGCGCGCCGAAGACACAGGCGATTTGCCTTCGTGAACTTCAAACTTCCTGACAGGCTCATGCTTATGATCACCATCGGGGCATTCATCGCCAATCTCAATCTGGATGGTGGAGTGAAGGATCTGGTATTTTTTCTCCAGAAAGGTTTTCGCTGTCACCAGCGCGGAGGCAGCATCACGCGCATCACCAACACAGGCGTGCATAGTCAGGCGCGGTTGCTCTGGCGTTATTTGAGAAATCTGGGTGCTATGCACGCCCTTAATCTGTTGGACCGCATTGACCAAACTTGTCTCAAGCTCTGCTACGTCAATATCAGTCGGCGCGCCTTCCAGCAAAATATGTCCAGTTTCGCGAACTAGTCGCAAAGCAGAAACGCCGATCAGGAACGCCACAGCAATCGATAGCAATGGGTCAATGGTCAGCCAGCCTGTCGCTGCAATGACCAGCGCCGCGGCAATTGCCGCCGCCGATCCCAGCAAGTCGCTCACGACATGCAGCATCGCGCCACGCATATTCAAGTTAACTTCATCGCGCCGGTGCAAAATGAAAAAAGCAATTGCATTGGCGATGAATCCGGCAATCGCAACCCACAACATTAGCTGCGCGTTGACTTCAACAGGATTCATAAAACGATGCAGTGCTTCAAATACGATCCACACCAGAAGCACGGAAAGCAATACGCCATTCACAAAAGCAGCGAGCACTTGCGCCCGTCTATAGCCAAAATGCAGTTTGTTATCGGCTGGGCGTGCTGAAAAAAATTGTGCGCTTGCAGCGAGCCCCAGCGCCAATGCGTCGGTCAACATGTGCGTTGCATCGGCAAGCAGCGCGAGCGAGCCGGAGATCACGCCGCCAACCACCTCCACCACCATAAAAACGACGATCACGCCAAGCGCCATCAACAGGCGGCCGGTGACCTTTCCCGAAGGTTTGTGGTGTTCTTGATGGTCGCAATTAACCATTCGCTCGCCGTTCTTCGTCGTTTTCTACGCGGATAAACACGGTACTGGGCGGTGCAACCTTAGTCTGCGCGAACCGTGCAGAGCAAGGCGGAAAGGGGACATTTCACAGTAAATTCAACATGCTCGGAACAATCTTTTGAGAGAAATTCCGCCTCAAAAAAAGTGACTAGATAACATTTTCATTGCTATCATACTGGCGATGTTCGAGTTAGTAGGACACGCGCTAGCGCGCGTGTAGAGTTTTAGCAGGAAGGGGCCCTGCGGGTTTGCTTGGGGAAGACACCATATTGAACGGGCTCCTTGCGAGCCTGGTTGCTGCGGGCATGAGCACCTTCGGCATCTTCGCCATGGCGCTGTTCAGCCAGTGGGCGCAGCGCAATAGCGCATATTGCTCGGCCTTTGCTGTCGGACTGTTGACGGTCGGCGTGTTGTTCCACCTCATTCCAGAAGCCGCCAGCCTGTCGCCAGTGGCGTTCAGCTGGGTCGCGGCCGGCTTCGCGGCCATGGTCCTGATCGGCATTGCTGTGCAGACGGCCGTCAGCCGCCGCCCGGAAGGGGCCGCCCTCACCTTTGGCTATGCTTCTATCATTGGGCTTTCTGCGCACTCATTTCTCGATGGCGCCGTATATGCCGCCTCATTCCAGGAAGAAGCATTCACCGGCTGGCTCGCGACTGGCGGGCTGTTGTTCCACGAATTCCCTGAAGGCGTCATCGCCTATGCACTGCTTGCTCAGGCCGGCCTTCCTCGCACCCGTGCGATTGTCCTCGCCTTTACTGCAGCTGCCGTCACAACCGTCGCGGGAACAATCGTGGCGCAATCGCTCTTCAGCCTGGCAGCTGAACCGCCCATCGCTGCAATGCTGGGCGCCGCTGCGGGCGCTCTCATTTATGTATTGATTGTTCATCTTGGACCGCACGCGACCGGCACGCCGAATAAACGAGGTTATGATATCGCCATGATCGGCGTTGCTGTCGGCACTGTTGCGCTTATTCTGCAGCAGATTGGCCAGCTGCACTAGCGGCGGCATCCAGCGACGCCCGCTGTCGGCGAAACCATGCTCCACCCGCCAGCATCCCGCACTTTAATCAATCCATGCTCCAGATAGGCGCCGCCGCTAAACTCAAGTCCAAAACGGGCAGACACTTCAATCGAGACGCCTTCTTTGCTTTCAAAAACCTGGCGCTCAAAAATGCCGTAGCCCGAAGCGCCGTCATAGTCCGTTCGCGTCAGATTTATAGGCTTTCCTGCGATGTTGACGCGGGCCTCCTTGCCGGAAATGAATTGGAACACGGCTGAGGGGCGATTTCCTTCAAGGGTCCACAAAACCATTCCACACTCATTCGCGGGAAGCTCCGCTGAAGCAAGAGGTCTCAACCCCAGCACGCCTGCCTCGATGCCAGCGAGATCAAGCACGCCGTCCGTTTGCTCTTTTTTCGACGAGAGAGTCGTTGTCGCACAAGCGGACATCAAAAGCGTGCTGGCGAGCAACGCGCCCAATCGTGTGTTCATGATCCCGCTCCTGTTAAAACGCCAACCGATCCATAAATCAGATCACCATTATCGTCTTCAAAGCCAAAGACACGCAAGGCGGAAGCAACGTCTTCTTCCCGGGTTCGCGCTGTCGCTACAATCTCATATGTCAATGATTTGTCTATTTTGAGCGATATTGCTGCGCCGGTTCGTGCATTTTCGCCTTCAAGCGCGACGACAAGCGCCTCGCCCTCACATTGCACCGTTCCCGACATGGGAAGGGCCGGCAAATTGAATTGCTGCGCCGGCGCATCCAGAACATTCGTCCACACCTCTCCACTCGCAGCTTTGCATCCAGTGTGTCTGCTGAAAGCAAGGCGCTTAATGTTGATCTTTGCGCGCCCAATTGCAGGCCGTCCGAAAACGCCTCTCGGCGCGATCGCGCGTAGCGATATGTCCGCCTCCACATCCTTCAGCAGAAATGACTTTCCACTGCCAAGCGTAACGCTTCCGCGCCCAGTCACCGCCCCTCCGCTTGATGAAACATCCAAACGCGGAGAAAGTTGCAGCACTGACCACGGCGACAAACGGAAGCTGATATCGCCCAGCGCAACGCCCGAAACGGAAACATCGCGCAACGCACCACGCCAAAGAGTTCCTTCAGCATTGGAATAGGACGGCGAACCCTGTCCCGACGCGAGCCCGATCAAACTTGCAGGCGCATTCGCCAGCATGGTTGCACAAAACACCAGCGCGCCCAGGATCATTGGCGTACGCATTCCCGACAATTTGGCCCCAGGATGCTTCATTTGCGTTCCAGCACGAGAACTTGCGGATTGACCAATCCCGCCTCACCACGCGCAATATCAGCGAAGGCGATGCTGGCGCCATAGGTTGTTTGTAATTGTGACAACCAGGCGAAGAAGACGTCGCCGCTCACTTGCGCCGCTTGTATTTCCAATTGCCCGTCCGTTTCCGTTCCGATACGGATCAGCTCTATCCCGGCCGCGCTCGCTGTGGCGATCACCGCTTGTCGTAGCGGCGTTTGGTTGTCTTCCGCGCCCGAGGCAGTCCCGCCCGCCACAGCCGCCGCAGTCGCGGTTAATTCATAACCGCTTCGCGCCGCCTTTGCGCGCTGATCCGCATTCGCACGTAAATCGGCGAGCGGGCGGAGTATTGCGAACGTAACAAGCAATACACCAGCGAGGCTTGCAGCAATGGCAAGCATGATGCGTTCACGCGCAGAAAGGTTATTCCACCAAGCGCTCATGATAAGCCGACTCGCAATTCTCCGAGATAGGCGGCGCCTGACCGCCGCACGCCGCCGCTTTCAGCCGTCGTCAGGCCTTTGCTCTCAAGTGAGCGCTTCACGGCTTCAAACTGAGCAATATCGTTGAAGCGCATATTAATGGAGTAGTCGCCCCGCTCGCCATTAAACCTAATTCGATCTATCTGTACGCCGCTTCCTTCCGAAATACTGTCTGCGAGCGCATCGGAAATCATCAAGAAAGCCGGTTTGCCGCCGCCAGCCGCCAAAACCTGACGCGCATAGGTTTTCGGGTCAGCGCCGGCCGCATCAGGAAACGCCGCCATATGAAGCTCAAGCGTTTCTTCCTTCAGCTGATCCGCCAAGCGCAGATCGCGTATGATCCCCGCCACATTGACCAGCAACAGCGCAGCGAGAGACGCGGCCATGAGCACGCCAACACGGCGCCACGGCCCAGTGGCTTGGCGCCAGTCTCGTTTTTTACGGTAAGCGCCCTGAAGCAGGTTTGGCGCAGTAGCAACGCCCTCATAGAATTTTTTGAATAACGTTTCTTGTTCGATGGGGCCGCGCCAATCCACGGTAACATCATCGCGGTGCGCCGTTTCCATTTCATGCGCGCCATAAATGACAATCTCGCTGACGGTTTCGTCCGCGGCGAGCGTCACGGCAATTTCATCGGCAAGCGGCCGGTCTAGCGCAAAGCCAGACAGGCCAGCCGCACATATCATCCTGTCAGGCAGCTGCAATAGCGTCATCCGACCAGTCGCCATTGGAAGATATGCAAAGTCAGGCGACAGGATATCAGGGTTGATGCCAGCATCAGCTAAAACGCCGAGCCACTCTTCAATGATGGACTTTTTAATGGCGAGTGATAACCCGGCGCCGCTTTGGTGTCGCGCGACGGCAAGATGAATGTTGTCGAGGCTTTCTGCGAGTTCGTCTTCTAACAAGAATCCCGCGGCAGCCCGAAACTGGCCTTGGGAGCGAGGCGGCGAAGGAAGGTGGCGCATAGCGACAGATTCGCCTTGCAGCACCGCCACGATTTGCCGGGCTTCAGCCGCCCGTGTCGCCAGCGTGGACAGTCCGGCGACATCAGACGCTTGATCCGCCAACAAAACGCCGCTTTCCCCGACAAACGCCCAGCGAACCGGTTCGTCAGGCGCAGCGCCCAGAATGAATATTAAGCTTTCGTTCACTCTTCGGCTCCGATGCGTCGCGCGATAACGCGAGCTCCTTGCTGACTGGCTTCAATCGTCGACGTCATTTCTATTAACGCCGTATCATAAACAATCTCTGCACGGGCGATAAGGTAGCGTGATGTGACCGAAAAACGGCCCGATTGCTCGGTTTTCAGGGCCGCAACCAAGGGCGAGGTCATAAACGCTTCGACGCTTTGATAGCCGCCGGGCGGACGGGAAGCGATGATATCGCGTGCTGTCTGTATGGTTGCTTCGGGCCTTAAAATTGCCGCAAGCAATGGCGCATGACGCTCCGCAAGCATGTTCACATTGATTGTCGACGGTTCCGTAGAGTCTTGTGCGCAAACATAGGGCTTTAGCGATCCATAAATCTCTCGTGAAACCCCCTTTACAGAACGCAGCTCCGTGACTGACGTCATCGGCTGATTTCCGGTCCGATAGGGCGACGGCAACGCAGTGTAGTATTCATCCTCGCCTCCCTGCGGCCGGCGGTTTGTGTCCTGATCGATCCAGTCGCCAATCGCTTCGGCAATCGCCGCCGCCTCATAATCGCTGATGTCCAGAAAGCCGGCAAGACGAACAAATTCAGCGATGACAGCGTCTCCTGATGCATCCCCATAAGCAACAGCAAGACTGTTAATGTTGAAACAGGCCGTTGCGTCGGTAAAAAACACGCGTGCGGCGCCATCTTCCAGTGGAAGCTCAATCGGCTCTCTCGCCCATTCATCATCCAATGACATTGTCGGATTTTCTGCTGAGGCGAATTGCTCTGCAGCGGCAAGCGCCAGAGTCTCAACTGCAAGGGCGCGCCACAGACCCTCGCTTCTTGCGCTAACATTGCTTGCGCGTGCTGCCGCCAACGCCGTGCGTTGCATGGCGGACATCGCCACAAAGGATAATGTCGCCGCAAGCAACAACACAATCAGCAAGGCGGCGCCCTTTTGTTGGCGGCGATCAGTGATCATTCCGCCGCCTCCGTCCGGCCCAGCCAGAAAAGCTGTTCGAGGGGGGCCTGATCTTTCCGGTCAAGCGTAATGGAAATCGCCAGCGGCGGCGGGGACGCGCCAGTGACAGGCCAGATTTCAGACCAGTTCAATTCGCCCCGCACTTCATTCAACAAAAAGGCCGCGCGCGCATCGACAAGCCCGTCAAACAAGACACGCTCTGTCTCATCTGCTCCTGAGGCATCATCAAGGTAGGCGCGATTGCGCCGGAGCAAGGCGCCTCCCCGAAAGACATACTCAACATACTGCAAAGAACTGCGGGGGGTTTCAGCGCCTGGATTCAGCCAGCCGTCGCGCACAAAAGACACAAGAACTTTTTCATCGCCCTCGCGGCTTGCTCCGAAATGCGATAAATTGCCAAGAAAAGCGGCGGGCCTTTCCACGCCAAACTCGTCGCGCACCTTCCGCAAAGCGACTTGGGCCATGTCTTCTTTGATAAGAGTGCGCGCAATCTGAAACGACTTCAACTCATCATCAACTCGCGCAAGCTGATCTCTACTGTCAACGCCGAGCCGTAACGCATAAACACTGGTCGCAGCGATAGCGGCGAAGACCAGAAGCGCTATCAGCACTTCCGGCAGTGTCATTCCCTTTTGCCGGGAACCGCTCATTGGGTGCGCCTCATCGAGGTCGCGTGCGCGACGACTTGCCCTGTTTCCGGATTTGAGACGTCAATTTCGATCCGGAGGATGTCCTCTACGCCTGTTTCGATTATTTCACGGCGATATGCCCATGTTTGATCGCCGACCGAAATATCGCCCTGAATTTCGCCGGCCTCCTTGGCTTCTTCCAATACCAAGGCCTTAATCATCAGATTATCAGCAGCGATTGAGGCCATGGTCCGTTCGCGCATGGATGCGGCAAAGCGCGAATTCTGCCCGATAAGAACCAAAAGCGCGCCAACCACGAAGCCCATCACCGCCAGCGCAACCAGCGTTTCGACGAGCGTGACGCCTCGTTGTTTACTGCGCGCGTTCATTTTGAATCACAGCAACATGGCCGGCATTGTCAAGCGTGACACTGAACGTGTCGCGTCTGTCTTTAAAACTGACTGAAAATTCCGTGGTCTCACCTGTCGGTGAAAACAAAACATCTGGATGGACACCGGCCTCTGACTCGCGTTTGGTTTCGGTAATTTCATTTCTCTCCGCCGTCTGCGTTTTATTGATCTTCACCGTATAGTCGGATGAAAACGCCTCGCCAGCGACATGCTGGTCTTCACGTTCCCGCCACTCGCCCCGATTATAAGTATAGAATTCGTAACCTCCTTCACTGAGCGTCATGCCAATTAAAACGCCTCTTGTAATCGCGTCTTGCGCCGCGAAATCGAGGCGCGCTGCAAAACTGTCGGCGTCTTGGCGAAGATCGCTGCGAGCGGGCGGCGCGTTGATAATCACCACCCCTGCAACCATTGCGACGATAGAAAGGACAATCAAAAGCTCGACCAGCGAGACGCCACGCTGCCGGCAGCGCTGACAGGCGCGGGATTTATCGATCGAAATCTTCATCCGCCCAATTGCCGATATCAGCATTCAATCCTTCGCCGCCCGGCTCTCCGTCCGCGCCAAGTGAAAATAAATCATAGGCGCCGCCGCGCTCTCCCGGGAACCGGTATTGATAAGGGTTGCCCCAAGGGTCAGTTGGCACTTCACCGCGCAAATACCCGCCAGGGCGATAGCTGTTCGCGTTTCTTGCGTCAGACGGCACAGTCACAAGCGCCGCCAAACCCTGCTGCGTGTTGGGATAGTTCATCATGTCGAGGCGATATTGATCGAGCGCGCTTTCAATGACGCCAATATCAATTTTTGTCGTATCGACCGCCGCCTTGTCTCGGGCTGGCAACACATTGATCACCACAATCGCCGAAATTAACGCAAGGATCGCCAGCGCTACAAGCAATTCCACCAATGAAAAGCCCTTTTGGAAACGCCGTTTTCTGTTTCGCGCAATTAGTACCTTCATCCTCATCTCCCTTATCCGGCCGCCAGCGTGTTGATGCGCAGTATCGGCAACATAATCGACAGTACGATGACCAGCACCGCCCCGCCCATAGCCACAATAATCGTTGGCTCCAGCAAGCGCAGCGCCACCGTTGACGCAGTGTCAAATTCTTCCTCGAGTTGAATAGCCGCCTTATCAAGCAATTGCGATAGCGCGCCGGACCGCTCGCCAGCCGCCACCATGTGAACGAGCATCGGCGGCAGAGCGTCCGCACGCTTCAGGGACGCGGCCAGCGAGGCGCCCTCGCCAACCATGCTCACCGTCTTGTTTAACCGCTCGCGAATGTGGCTATTGGAAACGGTACGCTGCGCGCCAACAAGACTGTCCAGCAAAGGTGCGCCGCCCGAAAACAAGGTGGCGAGCGTGCGGGCAAATCGGGCCCCATCAATTGAACGCGACAATCGCCCAATAACCGGTATGCGCAAGATAAACCGGTCAACCACAAGTTTGAAAGCCGGCCGTTTCATCCCATACCAGAACGCGGCCGATGCTATGGCGATAGCGAGCAAACTCAACAGGCCGTAACTCACCAGCCAATTGGAAAGACCAACAACAAACTTGGTCAAAAGCGGCAGCTGAGCGTTAAAACTGTTGAACTGCTCAATGATCTTCGGAACCACGAACACCATCAACGCCGTCACCACGCCGCCAGCAATCACCATCAACGCTGCTGGGTAGATCAGCGATGCGATCGCTTTATTGCGAATGGCCCTATTCTTTTCCAACATTTCAGCGAGACGGTTGAGAACTCCTGAAAGATCGCCCGATGCCTCGCCTGCAGCGATGACCGCCCGATAGAGCGGTGGAAATGATTTTTCATCTTCCGCCAAGGCATCCGCGAAACGCCAGCCTTCCATAACGCGTTCACGCACGCCAATGAGGCGCGTTCGGGCAGGACCGGAGTCAAGCTGCACCGAGACTGCATTCAACGCTTCCTCTAACGGCACGCCGGCCCCGATCAGCGCAGCAAGCTGACGCGTCACCATGACGAGCTGGCCGGATTGCACGCGCGGCGTTTTCGACCCCGTCAGGCTGGAACGCTGTTCACTGCGCGGCGCCGAAAGTTTCAGCGGCGTCAGGTTCATACGCCGCAATTCCTGGCGCGCCTGACGCTGACTATCGGCGGACAAAACGCCCTTGCGCGCTCTACCGCCAAAATCTAGGGCCTCATATTCAAAGGCCGGCATCGTCATCCTCCTGACGAACCACGCGTAGCACTTCTTCAATCGATGTTGCGCCAGCAAGCGCGTGGCGGAATCCTGACTGGGTCAGCGTCATGGCGTGATGAAATGCGTGTCCGGCGATGTCCTGCTCATTAGCGCCGTCATGGATGAGCCGCTTAAGCTTTTCATCCACAACAATCAGCTCATAAACGCCGATGCGGCCCTCATATCCGGTCTGATTGCAGCGGCCGCAGCCCACAGCCTTGTATAGAGTCGCCCGCTCTCCTGGCGCCAATTCCAGCAAGCGAAGCGTCGACGCATCTGCCGCATATGGTTCTTTACAGGTCGGGCAGAGGCGGCGGACCAGCCTTTGCGCCAACACCGCCGCCACAGTGGAAGAGAGTAGAAACGCCTCAACGCCCATATCGCGCAAGCGAGTGATGGCGCCGGCGGCCGAGTTTGTGTGCACCGTTGACAACACAAGGTGACCGGTAAGCGAGGCTTGAACTGCGATTTCCGCCGTTTCCACATCGCGAACTTCACCGACCATGACGATGTCCGGATCCTGACGAAGGATCGCACGCAATCCGGTTGCAAAGGTCATCCCAACTTTGGGATTGATCTGGGTTTGCCCAACGCCATCGAGCGCATACTCAACAGGGTCTTCGACTGTGAGAATGTTCCGGCTCGGTTCGTTCAAAATAGTCAGCGCGCCATAAAGCGTTGTGGTTTTGCCTGAACCGGTAGGCCCTGTAACGAGAATGATGCCGTTGGGCCGCGCCAGGACATGCCGGAAACGCGAAAGGATATCCGGCGGCATCCCGAGCCCGTCGAGGTCAAGGCGGGCTTCATCCTTGTCGAGAATACGCATCACCACTCGCTCACCAAATCGCGCCGGCAACGTGGAAACACGCACATCCACAGACTTGCCGCCCAAAGCGATGGTGATCCGGCCATCCTGCGGCACGCGGCGTTCAGCAATATCAAGCCGCGCCATAACCTTAACCCGCGAGGTTAGAACCGGTGTCATCTTTGCCGGCAAGGACAGCACTTCGCGAAGAACCCCGTCGATGCGCAAACGCACTGACAATGCTTTTTCATAGGGTTCAATATGGATGTCTGACGCCTTCACCTTTACGGCTTCGGCGATGAGCGCATTAATGAGCCGGATAATTGGCGCATCATTTTCACTGTCGAGCAGGTCAGCCGTTTTTGGCAATCCTTCCGCCAGAGAGGCAAGATCGGCTTCGTCTCCAGCAAGGTCCAGATCGGCCGTCGATATTCCTTCTACCGAGTAAATCTCGGAAAGGCGACGTTCAAACGCATCCGGCGGTAAGAGATCAACTGCGACAGGCGCGCCAACGGCGCGGCGAGCCTCGATTAGCGCCCAAGGGTCTGGCGCCTTGCCACGCGCCCCAAGCAAGACCGGGCGTGCTTCAGCATCGAGCACAATCAGGCCGCGCTCTTTTGCGAATGCATAGGCAAGCCGCGTTGTCGCTGTTGCAGTTACTTCACTCATTGGCTTTACGCCGTCTATTCTGACTTCAGGTCGGGTTCGCCGATGCCCGTCACTTCATTGATCAGCCGCTCCATATCCGAAACTGGAGCGCCATCGCGCAACAGTTCGCGGGCGCGAATATAATCAAACTTACGCATCGTAGCGGCCTTTGCCGTTTCCCTGTCGCGAATAATCGTCGGGCGGATAAACACCATCAGGTTTTGCTGGCGGCGCTCCTTCGATGTCGACCGGAAGAGATTGCCAAGGCCGGGAATGTCCCCAAGATATGGCACTTTCTCTGATTTGTTTTCACGCGTATCGCCGATCAAACCGCCGATCACCAGGATCTCTCCATCATCGACCAGCGCAGTCGTCGTGATCTCCCGCTTGTTGGTGATCAAATCTGTTGAAGAGGTGGTGATCGGGCCAGCGATACTCGACGTTTCCTGAATGATCTCCAACGAGACCGTGTCTCCGTCATTGATCTGCGGCGTAACTTCCAGAATGACGCCGACTTGTTCGCGGTTGATCGTGCGAAACGCGTTAGAAAAATTGTCGCCGATCGCCTCTCCGGTCGTTATCGGAATTTCCTGTCCTACCGACAGCCGCGCTGTTTGGTTATTCAGCGTCACCACGGAAGGCGTAGAAAGCACATTGGAATCCGTATCGGCTTTAATCGCCGTCAAAATAGCGCCAAAAATGTTGCCTCCGCCAAGATCTGTACCACCCCCGATGGCGACGCCCCGCGATCCGAGCAATGATGTCAGCGCGGTGTTCGCCAAGGTGGATGCCGCATCGTCAGCATCGGCATCCGAAAGACCTGTCGGAAACCCGCCGCCGCGCAGAAGCGCGGACCCGGCGGCCGCAAAGATATTTGGCTGGGCATTGGAGAAATTCGTCGCCGTAAAAGGAACGCCGTTCGCTTCGCTGCCAGTCAGAAAATACTGAACCCCAAGCTCACGCGCGGTCGTATCCGACACTTCGACAATAATGGCTTCGACCAAAACTTGCGCCCGGCGAACGTCCAGTTGCGTAATGACGCCTTGTAACGTCCGTTGAATATTGGCGTCGCCATTGATGATGATAGAGTTCGTTGGCTTGTGGAATGAGACCGTCGCCCGCCCGCTTGAAACGGATTGTTCGCCTGGCCCAGAATTGGTTTTGTTCGCGACCTCCTGCAGCAAGGGCGCAAGCTCTTCGGCGTCGGCGTGCTTTAAGTGCACCACGCTCAACTCAGATGTTGATCGGCCAAACTGATCCAGTTCGCCAATGACCAGCTCCAGACGGCGCATCAAATTTGGTTCCGCCCGGATCAACAAAGAGTTGCTCGCCTCGACAGCAACCACACTGTATGAAGCTCGCCCGCCATTCTCTTCGGAAATTTCCTGTGCGAGGTCCGTCACGAGTCTGGAGACTTCACCGGCGGATGCGTATTTCAGCGATATGGTTCGATAGATTGTAACGTCACGATCAAGCTGACGCAGCACTTCGCGGATGCGCGCCACATTGTCTGCGGTATCAACGATAATGACTGAGTTGCCAGTCCGAACCGGACTGACAACGGCATTATTGCCGATAATCTGCGCGAGATTCGCCGCCGCTTCACGCGCATCAATGTAGCTCAGCCGCACGATTTGCGTTGTGAGATCAGAACCGCGGCCTTCGCCCACCGGTCCGGCTGTACGCGCGCCTTCTTGTAACGGAACAATCCGATACCGTCCGTCGCCGACCGGCGTCGCAACGAAATCATTCACTCGCAACATCGCCTGGAATAATTCCCATGCTTCATCGGCACAAAGACCTCCATTCGGAGGAGACTTCACCGTCACCCGGCCCTGAACTGCGGGGTCGAGCAGAAAAGTACGGCCAGTTCGGATTGCTATCTCATCGATAACAGCGCGGATATCTGCGTCTTCATAGTTGAGCGCCTCGCCGCAATTTTCTTGTGCAACGGCGGGTGTGACGATCGATAACACGATCACACCGAAAGCAATCGCTGCCCCTTTTAAACTCAACATTACTCTTTCCCTACACCGCCGCCGGATAACGCGATTGTTTGTTTCTCGCCGTCGCGCTCCACGACTAAATTAATTTTTCCCGGTTGCGCCGAACCGCCGATCAGCGCCAAAATCTCACCCGGCGATGCAGGCGCTGCTGAACCATTAATGCTGACTATAATATCGCCGTCACGCAGGCCCGTGCGTTCAAACAAGGCGCGATTGCTTCCCGCATAAACCGCCAGAGACAGGTTACCTGCCGAATTTCTTGCCGGCGCTAACCTGAACGCATCGCCAGCCTCCATATCGGCAAGCCCGTTATTGCTGATCTTCGGCGGCGTAACGGCCGGCGCAGACTCTTTCGGGGCGACCACCCGCCGTTCTACCTGCGCCTTCGTTTCAAAACGCAAGGATTCGCGAACGCCGTTTTGCTCTATCACCACCTGGTCGCCATAGACTGCAATGAGTTTTACGCCGGAGACGATTTCTTCCCCCGTTTCAAAGCGACGCTCCTTGCCGTCCGGGCGGCGGATAATAGCGGACCCCCCTTCGGCCCCCGGCCAGACACCCGTCAGGGTCAAATCAAGCGCCGTCTCCGCCAATTCGGGACCAGCCTCAATGGGCGCCGCGTCTATTGCCGCCTTGGGAAACGGATTACGCGCATTGAGCTGGGTCTGATTCGATTGCGCTGCGGGCAGCGCCGCAAGCCTGTCCCCTTTTGGGACAGGCAGAGGCGCGAAGAACGCCCAAGTAGCCAGCGCCAGCAGGTAAGCGATGAACGCAACCAGCAGCAGTTCGGCGAGTCTCGGCGCGCGGACGAGCTTGGACAACCTGCTCAAGAATGCAGGGGCGGCTGAACCACGCTGAAACCCGATACTCGCCAATTTACGACCGCCTCACGCTGATCATGCCCCGGCGCTCCCCCCTGCAAAGCCACAATAGTAGCTGGAAAGCTTTAGCAAACAGATATGCCCGCGCCCACCATGATTGCTGGCTCTCATTCAATTATTATTCCAGAAAAAAGGCAAAAAGCCATGAAATTCCACGCAATTTGAGATCCGGGAGCGAAACGGGCCTAGCGACCTGTGCGCCCGGCCAAGCCGGAAATACAAAACCCGGCGGCGCCATTCGGGCGGCCCGCCGGGTCCGGTTACGCAACGCTTGCGCTACTTGTCTCCCGCCTGACTCTAGAATTTTGCGGTAAGGCTCGCTGAGAGGCTCCGGCCGCGTTTGTAGCTGTCGAATTCCGTGCGCCCCAAACCACTCAATTGATATTCTTCGTGGTCTGTTCCGAGCAGGTTCCGCGCACTCAAACCGATGGTGAAGTCAGTTCCGTGGATAGTAATGTCCTGACGGAAGACCACATCAAGCTGAATGCCCGGCTCTTCGATAACATCGGGAACGCCGCCTAATGTCGTCGGATCACCGCGCTGAAGGATACGCTTGTCGACCCAGCCGACGAGAATGGTGAACTGATCACGCTCACCTTCCCAGCCAAACTGCGCGTTGGCGATGTGTTCGGGCGTACCCTGAAGTTGCGCGCCATCGAGCCCAAACAATGTTGCATCACGAAGTGCGCCAGAGAACGGATCGATAATCTGATCGCCGGGATTCACCACGATCTTTGACTTCGTGTAGGTATAGTTCAGTGTGAACAGCCACTCTCTGGCCTTGGTGAACTCATTCATGCCAATGTCAAAGCGCATGCGATATTCAAACTCGCCGCCATAGAGCGTCGCTTTTGGCGAGTTGATAAAGGTCGAATTGAACACAAACGACGCCTGTTCAAACAGAACTTCTTCAATCGGCCGGTCGATCTCTTTGTAGAAACCGCCCAAGGTCAGGAACTGGTTTCTGCCGAGATAGTATTCATACCGCGCGTCGTAGTTTTTGAACTTGCTGTCGATGAGCGCGGTACTGCCCCGGTAGGAGCGATCATTATCCGGATCGAAAAACAGCGACGGCGCCAGCTCGCGAAACTGCGGACGAGCGATCGTCTGCGAATAGGCCACGCGGATCTGCATATCGTCCAGGAAGTTCCAGGTCACCGCCGCAGTCGGTAGCCAGTAGGTGTTGTCGAGGAGCGCGCCCGGCCCTGTATTGCCGAAGCGGTCAAACGTCGCGACGATTTCTTCTGCATCTTCATAACGAACACCCACCGTCGTCCGCAGTGTTGGGATCAGCTCCATATCCGCTTGGGCGTAGACGCCGTGCACCGTCAGACCCGCCAAATAGGATTCCGTTCCCGTAATTGACGTTTCAATCAACTCAAACCGCAACGGGTCGATATTGTCAGGGGAGAACAGAAAGTCAGGACGTGCAGACTGAACATCCAGGGGAATGGAGTTGCCGCCGGCAAAGCGGAAATTGTAGACATTCGCTTCGCGCTCATTGTCCACATATTCATAACCCACCGACAAAGCGACTTCCCGCGCGCCGGAAATCGGCATGTTGTAGGTAAAGTCAATGCCGCCGCTTTTCGTCGTGTCGTTCAAATCGGAAAAGTTGATGTCATACTGGTTTGCTTCCGAATAAAGCAGCAGCCCTTCCGGCGTGTAGTGCCGGCGCAGGCTGCGCTCATAGGGAGAATCGCGCTTCGACTTGGCGTAGGCGCCGCGCCAATTTACGTCGATGTCGCCAAACACATGCTGACCAGAGAGTTGGCCCATCAGCAATTGACGCTCTAGCCAGGAACTCGACTCGTCGCGCACATCCTGCGTTCCCGTGGCTGCGGGCGTATTGAAGTCGAACCCGTCCCGGATTTGCGCTTCCTTACGCGAGGAGTGAATGTAAAGGCCCGTTGCCTGAACCGAATGGTTATCCCAGCCTAACGAGAATGAGCCCAAGCTGTTGACGGTCGCGTCGAGACTTGTCTCGATGACGTCAAAGTCCAGGCCAATAATATCGGTGTTGACGAATTGTCGCTTGGAGTTCTCCGTAGTCCAGTCTTGTTTGTAGCCGAGGACGCCGACAAAACCGATGGTCAGGCCGCTGTCGAGATCCTTCGACCAGCCGCCTTCTACGGAACCCTCAAAATTCGGCCCTAACGATCCGCTTTGAATGACAGACAGCGGTGAATTGACGAAACTTTCGCCAGCGATTTCAAGATCGGCGTCAGACAGATCATTCAGGGAAACGCCTGTGTCGATCAAGCCCTGGATCGGGCCCGGAATATCACGCAGACCATCGTCATATCCAAGCCAATCGAGATCGCCGCCATAAACGAACAGGCCTTCGCGTCCCGTCGTCACTGTGTCCATAGAAACGCCAAGCTTTACGTCAAGGAATGACTCGCCTGGATCGCGAACGGTCTGCAAGTCAATAATGCCGCCGCCGAACTCGCCAGGGTAGTTGGCGGAGAATGTTTTCTGGACGGTCGCGCCGCCCAAAATATTGGCGGGAAACAGGTCCAGAGGAACGGTGCGGCGCAGCGGTTCAGGGCTTGGAAGCGGCGAACCATTGAGGCGCGCCGACGAATACCGGTCGCCGAGGCCGCGAACATAGGCGAATTTTCCGCCAACAACACTGAGGCCAGACAATCGTGTCAAGGCCAGCGCCGCGTTGGAATCACCGGCTCTCGCGAGATCCTCTTCGCCAAGAAACGTTGCAACTTGCGAAGTGGCCCGCTGGGGATTTGGAATGTTCCTGCCGCGAACGATAATCTCGTCGGTATATGTTGGTTGAATGGAAAGGACGATGCCGCTGTCTGTGGTAGCGCCTGCCTCTGCGCCATCCTGCGCAACTACGTGCGGCGCGAACAGCATGGTGGTGGCGAACAACATGCCCCCAAGTGAACGATACGACTTCATGTCAAAAACCTTAATCTGATTGCGAGGAAACGAAGGGCGGCGCGCTCGAAGGCGCGCCGCAGCACTGCTTGATTAGCAAGGCGTCGCCGCTTCGAGGCCGCAGCTCCATTCCGCCCACCAGCGATCATTTGTGTCTTTGACAGCGCCGACATAGTCGGTGTCTTCAAAGAAAATATCGATGCCGGACAATGGCGAGAATTCCGTTGCGGCCGTTTCCGACGGACCATTGATGAAGGTATTTATCAGAGAGTCAGAGAACGCCGCGTCATTGTTCCCGTCAGCTGCAACAGAGTCGATTGCAGCTTGGGTGTTTGCTTCTGCGAGGTTTGCACCGTTGCAGTCAAAGAGCACCGAGTTGAAGGTTGGATCGACGCCGAGGCCGTCATAGGTGGCCGACGCGCCGTCGCCTGCCGTTGACGCCCATTCAATGCACTCCGTACCACTATTGTGATTGACCACGCCATTCAGGAAGCGGCCGATGTGACCGGTATTGATCCGGAACGCGTTTGAACGGTTCGACACCATGGTGAAGTTCGCTATTGTCGGATTGGTCGGCAACGCGACGCCGACGCCAGCGCTCGACATTTCCATGCCATTATCGCCGCCCATCGTCCGCTGAACGATAATCAGAAACTGAACAAACCCGCTCCAGCCATTATCGGTATCGAGCGATTCATCGTCATTGCCCGTCAGAACGATGTGTTTGAGGTTGGTGCGGCCGCCGAACATTTCAATGCCATCATCGGCGTTGTTGTGAACCTGAACATAATCCACGACCGTACCGCTGCCAGTGCCGCCAAAGGTAATGCCGTTCAGTTCATTGCCCGAGCTCAACTCAAAGCCGGCGAATTTTACTTGCGTGTACATGATCGAGCCGCTCGAGTCGGTCGCAAAGTCGCCGCCATACTGCGCTTCGGGATTGGTGACGCCTTCGACATTGTTCTGGCAGCCATTCGTCCCTGGCGCGCCGCCGCCAAAGCAGCGATTGATCGGCGCGCGGCCGAGAACGACCAGCCCGCCCCACTCCGCAATTTGCTCCGCATCATTTCGCGACGGGTTGTCGATGTCGGCTTCTGACGTAAAGATGACAGGGTTTTGGCGCGTGCCGTTGGAGAAAATGCGCGATCCGCGATTGACGACCATATAGTCAGAGCCCCCATTGCCGAATACGACCGAACCGGCTTCGATGGTGAGATCAGCTGGTGATCCGCCCGAACCATCGGCGCCTGCATCGACGCCAATATCCACGCGGCCTTCGAGTTCGTAGAAATTGCCACGAGTCAGCGTGATGTCCGTGGTTTGAACGCCGGCGATGCTGCACACGTTGACGCCGTTTTTCGCTCCGGTCTGCGTGGTGCCGGACGGGCATGACGGCGCCGGGAAGAGCGCGAAAGTCCAGCCGGTCGCCCAGTTGTTGGTCGGCGTTTCATCGGGGCTGAAGGCGCCGATATAATCAGCAGCCTCAAAGAAGGTTCCGCCAAGCGTGGTCAGATCGAAGGCCGTAACGCCCTGCTCCGTCATGCCGGGGAAGAAACTCGCCGAAAGCGTGTTCGTCGTTTCGGTGTTATTTGCATCCGCAGCAACAGAATCGATCGCCGCCTGCTTATTCGCTTCGGAAAGGTTTGCGCTATTGCAGTCAAACAAGACCGAATTGAAGGTCGGATCGACGCCGACGCCGCCATAAGCGCCATCCGTGCCGTCGCCAGCAGTGGAATCCCATTCGATGCATTCCGTACCGCTGTCATGATTCACAACGCCATTGAGGAAACGCCCGACATGGCCGGTATTGATGCGGAAAGCATTTGACCGGTGCGACACCATCGTAAAGTTGGCGATGGTTGGATTGGTCGGCAATGCGACGCCAACACCCGCGCTCGACATTTCCATGCCATTATCGCCGCCGTCGGCGCGCTGGTTGATCACCAGATATTGAACCCGCCCGGACCAGCCATTGTCGGTGTCGAGAGATTCATCGTCGTTGCCGGTCAATACGATATGCTTGAGATCGACCGTGCCGCCGAACATTTCGATGCCGTCATCAGCGTTGTTGTGAACTTGCACATAATCAACAACCGTATTGCTGCCGACGCCGCCAAAGGTGATGCCGTTCAGTTCGTTGCCGGAGCTCAACTCGAAACCTGCGAAGCGAACCTGAACATAACGAATGACGCCGCTATTGTCGGTTGCGAAGTCGCCGCCATATTGCGCTTCCGGGTTGGTCACGCCTTCGATACTGTTCTGACAGTCATTCATGCCAGGCGTGCCGCCGCCGAAGCAGCGGTTGATTGGCGCGCGGCCGAGAACGACCAGACCGCCCCATTCCGCAATGTTGGAGCCCCCATCATCGTTCAACGGATCATTGTCTGCCCGACGCACGAGATCGTCTTCACTGGTGAACACAATCGGCGCCGGTGCCGTGCCATCCGCAACTAGGCGGGAGCCGCGATTGACCACCATGTAGTCAGCGCCAGATGCGCCGAAGATAGTTACACCGGGCTCGATGGTCAGGACCGCCGGAGAGCCGCCCATGCCGTCGGCGCCGCGATCAGCACCGACATCGACGCGGCCTTGAAGGCGGTATGCAACGCCGTCAACAAACGGAAGCGTCAGGTTGGAAAGAATCGTACCGGAGACGTTGCAAATTGTGAGGCCGCCAACGCTGGTTCCGGTCGCGAATCCGGAGGGGCACGTCGCGGTCCCGCCGCCGCCGTCACCGCCGCCGCCGCCCCCTGCTGGCGGGGTGCCGGAAGCGGATCCGCCTGGCGAAGCGATCTCACTTCCTTGAGTACATGCAGCGAGGGACAGCGCCGCGCCAGCGAGCAAGAGTAATTTCATTTTGGAGACTTGGCTCATTGAAGAGACCCCCGGAAAAAATGTTTCATGTACAATCCGCAACGCCCCACGCGTCGGATGGGCAGCCGATAGGGGAAGGGTTTGACACCCCCGTGACAGCTTTGTTTCAGTTCAATGACATTTGCGCACAGCCGAATCATCCGTATGCGCACGAGGTGCGTTAACCATTTAGCGCACCAGGCGCGCAATCAATTACGCACACAATGCGCACCGTGTTCAAAAGCGATGAAAACTCATGTGATTGCAGCCGGCGCGCTTTTGCGCCAAAACAGGCTTCGCAAGAAACAGTACTCCTGAACCGCAGTGAAGCGTGGCCATCTGATGAATACTGAATGGGTCTTTTACGTCACAGCGATTTGCGTTGGCGCCGTCATGGGGAGTTTTCTCAATGTCGTGATTCATCGCGGCCCGGTCCTGTGGAAACTCATTGACGCACCAGATCGCGGCAACCTCGCCTTTCCGCGTTCATCCTGTCCGACCTGCGGCGCAGTGATTCGAATCTGGCATCTCATTCCGCTGGTCAGCTATGCAATGCTGCGCGGCAAATGCGCAGCGTGTGGCGCAAGAATTTCGCCGCGCTATCCGCTGGTGGAATTGGTTGGCGTGGTCAGCGCACTTGTTGCGCTCGCCGTTTTCGGCCTTACTTTCTCGGCGCTGTTCGCCTTTGTCTTCTTTCTCTTTCTTCTGGCGCTCGGCGTTATCGATTTCGAGACCGGTTTTCTGCCCGATGCGCTGACGATCCCGCTTTTGGTTCTCGGTATTTGCGCCAATTCGTTCGGATTGTTTAACGCAACGCCCGGCGCAGCGGTGCTTGGAGCAGTGATCGGATATGTAGCATTCCGCCTGATCGATATAATCTTCCTCCGCTTGCGCGATGTTGAGGGGCTGGGCCAGGGCGACGCAAAGCTTCTTGCCGCCATTGGCGCATGGCTTGGTTGGACGGCATTACCGCCAGTCGTCTTTCTGGCGGCGATCACCGCCCTGATCGGTGTCGGGGCGGCCTCGCTTCGCGGTGTTAAAATCAAACAGGACACGCCTATTCCATTTGGCCCGGCGCTGGCCGCAGCCGGCGCCTTGGCGATGGCTGCACACGGATTGCGGCTGCCCTTCTTTGTCTAATTACTTTCCTTTGAATGCCGGCTTTCGCTTTTCGCCGAGCGCTTTGATGCCTTCCATGCAGTCTTCCGTCGCAATCGCCATGCGTTGATTCATCGCCTCAAGCGCCATTGCATTGCGCAAACCATCCTGCGCCGCTGCGCGAAACACGCGCTTGGTAAGCCCCATAGCGATGGGCGCGCGATGGGTCAGGCTTTCTCCCCACGCGATTGCGTTCTCCAAAACGTCCGTATCGGGAACCACCCGGTTCGCCAGCCCCCAGTCGAGCGCCCGCACCGCGTCAATTTTTTCCGCTTCAATTGCAAGCTGATAGGCGCGCGCAAACCCGAGCTGTTGCGTCAACAGCCAAGACAATCCGCCATCAGGAACAAGCCCGATATTGGCGAACGCGCTCATCAGATAGGCGCTCTCACCCATGATGCGCAAATCGCAAGTCAGCGCCAGGGTCATGCCGATCCCGGCGGCGGGCCCGGTGACGGCGGCGATGACAGGCTTTGGAATTGACTGGATGACACTCAAAAATCCGGCATATTCCGTATTCAGAACATCCTCGACATTATCTTCGTCAAGCGCGCCAATATCGGCGCCGGCGCAAAAGCCGCGCCCCTCTCCGCTCAAGATAACGGCGCGCACAGCGCCATCGCTCGATGCGCGTTTTAGCGCCGCCGTCAGGTCAGCGCGCAATTGCCGGTTAAAAGCATTGAGGCGCTCTGGCCGGTTCAGCATGATGTGCGCAACCCCCGGCTTTGGCGTTTCATATTTTACGGTCATGTCAGCATTCCTTGAAATTCATCCCCGTTTCTGCGTGATCATGCCGCTGCTCCGGCGTGATTGCAAAACTTGCTCGCAGTGCTAAGCCTTTGAGAAACATCAGCCGTGAGGAATTGACCATGACCGGGAACCGTTTCTTTCGTGAAGACTGCTATATTGGCGGCGAGTGGCTTAAGGCATCCGGCAAAACCATCGCCGTCACCAACCCGGCAAGCGGAGAACAACTCGGGACCGTGCCCGACTTTGGCCGCGCCGAGGCGGGCAAGGCAATCGCCGCCGCCGCTGGCGTTTTTCCGTCGTGGCGCGCAAAAACCGCTGACGAACGCAGCAAGTTTTGCCGCGCCTTTTATGAAGCGCTGATGGATAATCAGGCCGCGCTTGGCGAACTTCTCACGCTGGAGCAAGGCAAACCGCTCGCCGAGGCCAAGGGGGAAGTCGCTTATGGCGCCGCGTTCTTCAAATGGTTCGCCGAGGAAGCCATTCGCGTCTATGGCGATGTCATCCCCTCGCCCTGGACCGACAAGCGCATCGTCGTCACAAAAGAGCCCGTCGGCGTCGTCGCCTCGATCACCCCCTGGAACTTTCCGAACGCCATGATTGCGCGCAAGGCCGCCGCCGCGCTCGCCGCCGGTTGTCCGATCATCTGCAAACCGGCGAGCCAGACCCCCTATTCCGCGCTTGCTATGGGCGTCATTGCCGATGAAATAGGCCTTCCAAAAGGCGTCTTTTCGGTCATCACCGGATCGCCCGCGCCGATCGGCGATGAGTTCTGCGAAAACCCAGCGGTCAAAAAGATCACCTTCACCGGCTCGACCGGGATCGGCAAACAACTCTCGGCCAAAGCCATGCAGCAGATGAAGCGCATCTCCATGGAGCTTGGCGGCAACGCACCGCTCATCATCTTTGACGATGCGGATATGGACCGCGCCATTGAGGGCGCACTCGCCTCGAAATTCCGCAATGCGGGTCAGACCTGCGTCTGCGCCAACCGGATCTATGTTCAATCCGGCATTTACGACGCCTTCGCCGACAAATTCGCCAAGCGCGTCGCCCAGATGAAAGTCGGCGACGGCATGGAAGCCGATGTTGAGCAAGGCCCGCTGATCGACTCGAAAGCCGTCGCCAAGGTCGAAGAGCATGTCGCCGATGCGACCTCCAAAGGCGCGAAAGTCATTCTCGGCGGTCATCCGCACAAACTCGGCGGCACGTATTTCGAGCCGACCATTCTGCGCGACGTCACCTCGAAAATGCTGATCGCCAGCGATGAAACCTTTGGCCCCGTCGCGCCTTTGTTCAAATTCGACACCGAAGAAGACGCGGTCGCCATGGCCAATGACACCGAATACGGCCTCGCCTCTTATCTCTACACCAGAGATCTCGGACGCGCCTGGCGCATGATGGAGGCGCTCGAATATGGCATGGTCGCGATCAACGAAGGCATTCTCTCGACGCCGGTGGCGCCGTTTGGCGGCGTGAAGGAATCCGGGGTTGGCCGCGAAGGCTCGAAATACGGCCTCGATGATTATCTCAACATCAAATACGCGCTGTTTGGCGGCCTCGAAAAATAGTCCGCCGCCAATTTTCGCCCGCTTATTTTCTGGGGTTGAGGCGAATCTGGCGCCATTGGGCAATTTCCGCACCTCGCCTCGCACAGCCTTTTCCAATCCGCCTCCCCACGCTTAAAGCGTGGGGAGGCGCTCTTATGCCTTGCACGTCTCTTTCGGCAATTCATCGTTCGCCTTTTGGTTGCGGCGACGGCGAAAACGCGCAAGCGTGAAACAATTGCGAAAACCGCTCTCTCCGTGTTTTCTTAAACCGCTTGTTTATTGGCCTGCAGGCGATTCTGGCGCCATTTAGATGTTTCTGCTCCTTCATTGTTTCACGCTTTCTTCTCCGCGCGTTCTATTATCCGCATCCGGATGAACGCCGTACAGTATATTAGTCGCGCACATGATAAGGGCTGTCCGGTTTTGGTGGATAACTATTCACCAACACGGGGTTTTATGAAAGAATTCAACAGAAATGATGTAAAATTTTTAAGCCTGCTCGCCTTATTGGGGTGGAGTATTTTTGACGACATCAACACTCTCTCTACGTCATCCCGGACTTGATCCGGGATCCAAGCACATGCGCTTTGCTTGCCAATGGATTGCGGCTCGGTGGCCGCAATGACGCGAAGGGTTATGTTGTACGCTGACTGCAAACCGCACGCTCAAACATTGCGGCCAGTTTTGCAGCCTCTTTATCTATGTCATGTTGCGCTTCGATGCGTTTGCGCCCTTCGGCGCCGAGCGCCGCGAGTGTTTCGGGTGACGACCGCAAGGCTTCGCCCATAACGCCGATCAGGGCCGCTTGATCACCCGCCGGAACGATCCAGCCGCAGCCTTCATCCACCAGTTCCGGAATGCCGGCTACATAGGTCGAGATTACGGGACGACCGAGCGCCAGCGCCTCCATAATCACCACCGGCAGGCCTTCGGCGAAGCTCGGCAGCAGAAACGCGCGGGCGAGTTTGATCTCATCGCGCACCTTAGCGTTTTCCATCCAGCCCTTGATGACGATGTTTTGCGCAACCCCGAGGCGGGCAATCTCCGCCTCAATTTCGGCGCGACTCTCGCCATCGCCAATGAGGATGATTTTCAACTGCGGAAACTCATCGCGCAACGCCACCGCGACGGCGGGCAATTGCGCCTGGCCTTTTTGCGGGCACAAGCGTCCGACGCAAACGAATGTCTGGTTGTCCGGCGGCGGACTTGGCGTGAAGTCGCGCAAATCCAGCCCGCAATGGATGATCTCAATCTTGTCAGCTGACGTGAGCGATGAAAATCGAATGAGCTGCGACTTGCAGAAATTCGTAATCGCGGCGACGAAGCCGGCGTGGCCGACCTTCGCCGGAATATCGAGCAGCGGCGCATCGGTGAGTTCGTCCGGACCGTGCACGGTGAAGGAATAGGAAGGCCCGCCCATGATCTGGCACAACATGGCGACAGCGGCGGCGTTAGTTGAAAAATGAACATGGATATGATCGATGGCGTCGCGTTTCGCTCGTTGCTTTAGCAATGCCGCCTGCATCACATAGGCGACATGGCGGACAAATCCGCCGCGCGCTTTTTTGAGCAAAGACAGCCACGGCCCGAGCGCGCGGATGACGCCGCCGGGATTCGCCGCGATTTCCTTCAAAAGCGCAACCATCAATCCCGCAGCATTGCCCGACAGCAAATAATCCGTACGCTGCTGTTCAGCGATGTCCGCCGGGTCGACCAGCGCACCGCTCCAGCGCCGCACGGCGTAGCGTTTGATCGTCAGGCCGCGCCGCTCATGCGCCTCGATCTCGCGGCGGATGAACGTCGTCGAGGTCATCGGATATGAATTCATGAAATAGGCAATGCGGCGCATGAGTTACCCGCCCTCGCGAATTCGGTCGAGCACGCGCAGCGTTTCAAGCGACAAAGCGTGGGTTGCTACATCGCTCTCCGTTTTTCCCGCCTCGATCAGACCGATGAAATGACGCATCTGCGGCAAATACTGGTCAGCGCCGTAAGCATGAAGTTCCGGACGCGGACCCAATGCACCCTTTAACTGCCGCGCAAGCGGGTTCTGCTTGATTATCGCCTTGACGCCGGAAGACGGCGCGCTCGGCTGGCTGGGCGCGTAATGGTCGACTGCGACGCGCTCGGCGCCAAATAGCGGCGCCAATATTTTCGCCGCACCCGCGCTGCAGGAAAGCGTCGCCTCATTGGACAGCAACACATCGAACGAGGCCGCGATCTGGGAAATGGCGCCGCTCTCGTGCAAAAGCTGCGCGGATATATGCGTATCAACATTATCATCGTCACGCGTCACCAGCGCTGTTACCGACCGCACCGGCCCTAAAAGCCGCAGCGCTAATGACACCGGATACACGCCGAGATCGAGAATGACGCCGCCATCGGCTTTGTCGAAAAGGCGCGGGCGCATTTCCCGGCTGGAGGGAAAACCATAAGCGGCGGAAAGGTGTTTTGGCGCGCCAATGACGTTCTTTGTGGCGATAGTCTGAACCCGCTGGTAGGCGGGAAGAAAATGCGTCCACAGACCTTCCATGAACAGCATGCCAGATGCGCGCGCCGCATCAAGAACACGTTCGCCCTCTTGCGCGGTCATCGCGAATGGCTTTTCGCACAACACATGCTTGCCGGCCTCCAGCGCAGCAACAGCATCGTCGGCATGGGCGCCGGTGGCGCTGGCGACATAGATGACGGAGATCGTCTCTTCACGGAGCATCGCCGCCAGACCCTCAAAGGTTCTGGCGATTCCATGCGCGGCGCCAAAGGCGCGGGCGCGCTCCCCATCGCGGGAAGAGACTCCGCCGAGCTCTGCCCCCGCGAGACGAATAGCGGGCAGCATGACCGCGGCGATGGCGCCCGTGCCGGCAATGCCGATCGAAACGCTCATAGACCTTCTCCAGCCATTCGCGCGCCAGCTTTCGCAGCCCAATCCACTGGCGCGAGCGGGGCGAATGTCGTTGTCATTTTCTGCGCCCCGCGTTCTTTGCCTGATTCCTGAATCGCCAGCGTCACCTCATTGAGATGCAACGCAAAATCGGCAGTGATCTGCGGTTTTCGTTGAGCTGCGCGGGCCGCCAACAGCTCCGCCGGGCCGAGGGCGAAATTCATGGCGGCTGCGCCCCAGCGCCCGACTTTTGGATGGGTTTTCCCGCCAATCCCGAAGCGTTTGGCAAGGGGCGAATTCAACAGTTTGCGGCGAACGACATGACGTTTGCGAATATAGACCGGCGCCGTATTTGACCAGCATTCATCCAGCTCAATCACGCCCGCGTCGCCAATGATCCGTATACGGTGATCATGCGGCGCAATAATGGAACAGCTCAGACGCGCAACAACGCCGTTTTTAAAGAAAAGCGTCGCAGTAGAAAAATCCGGCGCAGTCGCGGCGCCGTCTGGCAGCTTGTCCGGGATCAAGTTTGCTGATGCGGCCACTAGTGTTTCAACCGGCCCGAACATCGCCATCAGCCAGGTGAGGTAGTAGCCCGCATGTTCGAGCGTGCAGCCAACTTCAAATTCGTCTTTCGCCGGCCAAGGCGCGCCAGATTCCGATCGCCATTTGTCGTAAGGCGCCTGCGGGATGAAATCATCGTCAAGCTCCGCATAAACAAGACGCGGCGTTCCGGCCTGGCCCGATGAAACCGCCGCCCACACGGTTTGTGCTGATTGCGACAGCCAGTTGCACGGCGCCGAGGCGAGCATGAGACCTTTATCGTTGGCGAGTTTCGCGAGCGCATGAGCATCGGTCATTTTGGTCGCCAGCGGCTTTTCGGAATAAACATCCCTTCCCGCTTCAAGCGCCGCTTTGCTGACGTCGTAATGCGCGTGCGGATTGGTGAGATTGAGCACCAGCGCGTCTTCGGCGATGAGCGCACCGAGACTCTCCGCCGCCGGTATGCTCCAATAGTCACAAAACGCCTTCAGGCGCGCGGCATCGATGTCGAACGCGCCAGCAACCGCCACATCCGGAAACGTCTTGAGCGAACGCATATAGAGATCGGCGACGAAGCCGGTCCCGACAATGACGACTTTTCCTACTGGCGATTCCATGGTGCTCCCGAATGCTTACCGGCTAACGGCACCCTGAACGTGATTCAGGTCGCAGCATTAATATCTTGCAGGCGTAAACAATCCGGAATCGCCAATAAATGCGGAGACAAGAAAGTCTTACGCAGCCTTGCGGAACGTCACGATCTTGGTGGGCTCGCGCGGCGGCTCGCCTTTGTTGACCGCATCCACATGCTCCATACCTTCGACAACCTTGCCCCAGGCCGTGTACTGGCCATCGAGGAAAGACGCATCGTCAAAGCAGATGAAGAACTGGCTGTTGGCGCTATTCGGGTTCTGGGCCCGGGCCATAGAACAAACGCCGCGCTGGTGACTGACATCATTGAACTCAGCTTTAAGATTAGGCTTGTCCGAACCGCCTGTGCCGTCGCCTTTAGGGCAACCCATCTGCGCCATGAAGCCGTCAATCACCCGGTGCAGAGTCAGACCGTCATAAAACCCGCCTTCCGCAAGCTCGGTGATGCGCGCCACATGTCCGGGCGCCTTGTCCTCAAACATTTCAATGGTGACGTCCCCGGTTTCGAGGCTGAGGATCATCTTTGTCGTCATAATTCTATCTTCCCATCCACCTTCACAGGCACTTTGGTTTCGCAAATATCTTTTAAAAACTCCGTATCCGACAATAGCTCACGCGCTTTGAGATAATCGGTAAAGATCGCATTGTCGGTTTTCATCACTTTGATGTCTTTACGCTCCGCTTGCGGAATATCGGCCTCCACGCGAACGCGAATGATCGGCGTCGGACGCGGGGGCGGCTCGCCGCGCACAATGCGCCGGGTTGCTTCATAGCCGTCGACGATCCAGCCCCAGGCGGTGTAGCGCCGGTCGAGATTGAGACGGGAATCGCCGATCATCAAAAAGAATTGGCTGTTGGCGCTGGCCGGATCGGTGGCGCGCGCCATCGACATGACGCCGGGACAGTGAACCGGCCAAAGCTCTACCTTGCGGTCATTCAAAAACGTGCGAATGCCTTCCGGCTGCGCGGCGGCCGGCATGCCGTCAACCCAGCCAAGACGCGGCGCGATGCGATCGCGGCCAACCTCTCGGAAACCTTCGACCTCATTGGAGTCGCGCGCAAATTCCGGCGGCAAATTGGGTTTGTCGGAGCCCCCGGTGCCGTCACCCTTGGGGTCGCCGCCCTGCGCCATGAAGCCTTCGATCACGCGATGAAATGTCAGGCCGTCATAAAAGCCCTCGCGGACAAGTTCCTTGATGCGCTGAACGTGCAGCGGCGCAAAATCCGGACGCAGCTCGATCACTACCGTGCCGGCGGGCAAATCCATATAAAGCGTGTTTTCCGGATCCAGCGGACGCCAATCCGCATCCGTGGCGCCGTCAATGACCTGCGCCGGCGTCGGCTTTTCGGGCTCGTCATCCTTGGCGAAAGCGCCGGGTGTCAGCAACAGCGCCGCAACACCAAGTAAAATGGGCCGAATACGCATAATTACTCCTTATGGCCGCTCGCCCCGAGCGATATTTCCGCCCCATATAGGGCGCCCTGCCTGAAATGAGAACTTATTGCTTGGAAAACTTGGCCTTCAGGCTGGCCGCCACCCGGGCCGGTACAAATGAACTGACATCGCCGCCCAGCCGGGCGATTTCCTTTACCAGCCGGGAGGCGATCGACTGAAAGCGGGCGTCAGCCATCAAAAAGACCGTCTCGATCTCGTCGTTGAGCGCCTGGTTCATGCCGACCATCTGATATTCATACTCGAAATCGGAAACGGCCCGGAGCCCCCTGATAATAATGTTCGCCTTCAGCTCCTCGGCGAACTGCATCAGCAATATCTCGAACGGGACGACACGAATGGGAACGCCAGCCGCCTTGGAGATGGCGCCCATTTCCCGCTCGACCATGGCGACGCGTTCTTCAAGAGAAAAAAGCGGCCCCTTGTCGCGATTGATCGCAACGCCGATCACCAACTCATCGACCAGCTTTACCGCGCGCTGAACCAGATCAACGTGACCCAGAGTCACCGGATCAAATGTGCCCGGATAAAGGCCGATCAGTTTTGTCATTCGATATCGCTTTCTTCGTCGCCACCCTCTTCATCACCATCCACATCTTCGATGCGGCCGACCGAGACGACATTTTCATCGTCGCGCGTGCGGAAAATGGTGACGCCTTGCGTGTTGCGGCCAGCGATGCGAATGCCATCCACCGGCGTGCGGATCAATTGACCGCCATCGGTGACCAGCATGATCTGATCGCTGTCTTCAACCGGGAATGCGGCAACGACAGGTCCGTTGCGGCTCGATGTCTGAATCGCAATGATGCCTTTGCCGCCGCGGCCTGACGTTCTGTATTCATAAGAGCTGGTGCGTTTGCCGTAGCCATTTTCGGTAACGGTCAAAATGAACTGTTCGCGCGCGCCCAATTCTGCGATGCGCTCCTGGCTGATCGCCACATCCGGCGTTTCGGTGTCTTCCGGATCCTCCGCATCATCCTCGCCAGCGGCGCGGCGCATGGCGGCGGCGTGTTTGAGATAGGCTTTCGATTCTTCGGAAACCGTGTCGACGTGATGCAGGATCGCCATGGAGATCACCACATTGTCCTTGTCGAGCTTGATGCCGCGCACGCCGGTTGACGTGCGGCCGGCAAAGACACGCACTGTTTCAACCGGGAAGCGGATGCACTGTCCCGACGCCGTGGTCAGCAAGACATCTTCATCTTCGCGGCAGACCTGAACGCCGACGAGACGATCGCCTTCGTCAAGCTTCATGGCGATCTTGCCGTTGCGGTTGACACGCTGGAAGTCGGAAAGCTTGTTGCGGCGGATATTGCCCGACCGCGTCGCGAACATCACATGCAGCTTGTCCCAGGCTTCTTCATCCTCAGGCAGCGGCAGGATATTGGTGACGCGCTCATCAGGGCCGAGCGGCAGCAAATTGACGAACGCCTTGCCGCGCGAATTCGGCGCGCCTTCCGGCAAGCGCCACAGCTTCAGCTTGTAGGACATGCCCGTCGACGTAAAGAACAAGAGCGGCGTGTGGGTGTGCCCGACAAAAAGCTGCGCGACGAAATCTTCGTCCTTGAACTTCATGCCGGCGCGGCCTTTGCCGCCGCGCTTTTGCGCGCGATAGGTCGAGAGCGCCGTTCGCTTGACGTAACCCGCATGAGTCACGGTGACGACCATGTCTTCGCGGGCGATCAAGTCTTCGTCTTCGACTTCGCCTTCGGCTTCGACAATCTCCGTCTTGCGCGGCGTCGCAAATTCATCGCGAACGCCCTGAAGCTCATCATTGATAATCGTCAACACGCGGCTGCGATTGCGCAGAATATCGAGATAGTCCTCGATCTTTTCCGCCAGACCTTTTAATTCGTCGCCGATCTCGTCGCGGCCAAGCGCTGTCAGGCGCTGCAGGCGCAAATCAAGAATCGCCTTGGCCTGTTCTTCAGACAGCTTCAGCACATTGCCGTCGCTCATCATGTGGCGCGGGTCAGCAACGAGCAGCACCAGCGGCGCAAGATCTTTTGCAGGCCAGTCTTTCGCCATCAACTGTTCTTTGGCCGTCGCCGGATCAGGTGCAGCGCGGATCAGCGCGACGATTTCGTCGATATTGGCGACGGCGATTGCGAGGCCGACCAAGATGTGGGCGCGGTCGCGCGCCTTGTTGAGGTCGAACTTCGTCCGCTTGGTGATCACTTCCTCGCGGAAGTCGATAAACGCCGCCAAGACATCGCGCAGGGTAAGCTGCTGCGGCTTGCCGCCATTCAGCGCCAGCATGTTGACGCCGAAACTGGTTTGCAGCTGCGAGTGACGGTAGAGCTGGTTCAACACCACATCCGGCGCAGCGTCACGGCGTAGTTCAATCACAACACGAATGCCGTGACGGTTGGACTCGTCGCGAATATCAGCGATGCCTTCGATCTTTTTCTCGCGCACCAAATCGGCAATCCGCTGGACCATCATCGCCTTGTTCACCTGATATGGGATTTCGGTGATGATGATGCCGTAGCGATCCTTGCGGATTTCATCGATGGTCGCGCGTCCGCGCATCACCACCGAGCCACGGCCAAGCAGCAGACCCGCCTTTGAGCCTGCTCGGCCAAGGATCATGCCGCCGGTCGGAAAATCCGGCCCTGGCACAATCTCAAGCAGTTCGTCGTCGCTGATCTCTGGGTTTTCAATCATCGCCATGGTGGCGTCGACAACTTCGCCGAGATTGTGCGGCGGAATGTTGGTCGCCATACCGACCGCGATGCCGCCCGACCCGTTGACCAACAGGTTCGGAAACTTCGCCGGCAGCACTGACGGCTCGCGTTCCGAACCGTCATAGTTATCCTGAAAGGGAACGGTTTCTTTTTCGATGTCGTCGAGAAGAGAGTTCGACACCTTCGCCATACGGCACTCGGTATAGCGCATCGCCGCTGGCGGATCGCCGTCGATGGAACCGAAATTGCCCTGTCCGTCGACCAGCGGCAGGCGCATGGCGAAATCCTGCGCCATGCGGACCAGCGCGTCGTAAATCGACTGGTCGCCATGCGGGTGGTACTTACCGATAACGTCGCCAACGACGCGTGCGGATTTGCGGTACGCCTTGTTCCACGAATAGCCGTTTTCATGCATCGACCACATGATGCGCCGGTGCACGGGCTTGAGCCCGTCACGAGCATCGGGAATCGCGCGCGAAACGATGACGCTCATCGCGTAGTCGAGATACGATTTGCGCATCTCGTCTTCGATGTGAATCACCGAGCCTTCGCTGGGCGTCATTGGTGGATTCTGGGGCGGGTTCGCCCCGTCTCCATCGCCATTATTTTCGGGGATATCGCCGTTATCTTCGGCCACTTGGGAACCTTTGGGAATCAGCTGGAAAAGAACGCTCCCGCTTAGCATTCGCCCCCGCCAAAGCCAAGCATTTGCGCCGCTTTTGCCAGCGCTTTTACAGGCGCTTCAGACGATATTTCCGGCGAGTTTATCCCCGCCCTTTAATAGAGTATGCTGCGTTAAACGAATGAATGGGAGAATACATGATCTTGGCAGCAAAACTGCTTGGAATTTCCGTGGCTTCGGCAGTATTTCTGTCAGCCTGTGGAAAATCTCACGCTGTCGAGGAAGCGCCCGCCCCATTCGCGGCGGAAAACTGGGCTGACGCGCGCGCTGAATTTCTCTCACCGAATGGATCGCCCATCGGCGACGCGCTGTTCAAACAAGCGCCGGGCGGCGTCATGATGCGCATCAAGCTCGTTGATCTTTCGCCGGGCTGGCATGGTGTTCACCTGCATCAGATTGGCGACTGCAGCGACGGCGCAGCGGGCTTCAAAGCATCGGGCGGTCATGTCAATCCGGATGGGCGCGCGCACGGATTGCTGAATCCAGAAGGACATGAGCGTGCCGATCTGCCGAACATTTTTGCGGGCGCCGATGGCCGCGCGAGTGCGGAGTTTTTCGCTGAGGGACTGTCCTTGTCGGCAGGCGCCGAAGGTCCGGCGCAAAACGGATTATACAATTTGCTGGACGCGGACGGTTTCGCCGTTGTCGTCCATGCAAACGCAGACGATCACATGACGCAGCCGATTGGCGGGGCTGGCGCGCGCATGGCCTGCGCCGCCGTAAACAAAACTGGGTAAGAACTTTTTCGGGAAACAAGTTGCGTGGGGAATAACATGAATCATTTCAACAGACGAAGCGTGCTGCTCGGCGGCGCAGCTATTGGCGCAAGCGCAATGATGCCTGCGCGCGCAGAAGGGCCGACCGGCGCCCCATCTACTGGAGCATGGACGCCGCTCGCCAGCATGCCGTTTCCGGTGCAGGAAATTTACCCGGCGCCGTTCCGCAAAGCGTCCGATCCCGGACCGGCAATGAAGCCCAAACCGCTCGACATTCTCGTCAATGCGGGCGGGCTGACGCCCGGCGATCCGTTTAACGTCACCGACAAAGTAACGTTCTACGATCCCGCTTACGATGCGTGGGGGTTCGCAACCCGCCTGCCCGAAGCGCGCCACCACATCGCGCTCGTCAACAATAACGGCTTTCTCTACGGCGTCGGCGGCTTTGCCCGCAACGAACGCGGCGGCTGGCAGATGCGCGGCAATTGCTGGCGCTTAAAGCAACTCAATGGATCATGGGAGCAACTTGCGCCCATGCCGCATCCGCAGGCCGAAACCGTGTGTCAGTCGCTGAACGGCTATATCCATGTGGCGGGCGGGCGCTCGCCATCAGGCAGCCGCAACGCCGAATGGTCCGATCACATCGATACCGATGAGCACTGGTATTACGACACGCCGTCCAACACATGGCGCAAACTCGCGCCGCTGCTGACGCCGAGAAACTCCGCTGCCGGCGCGGTCGTGAATGGCGTGCTTTACGTCATTGGCGGACGCACGGTCAGCGACGGCAACACCGCGGTGGTCGAAGTCTACGATCCCCTCTCCGACCGCTGGGAGTCCGCGCGGCCCATGCCGAAGGCGCAAGGCGGCCTCGCGGCGGCGGTGCTCAACGGCAAGATCTACGCGTTCGGCGGCGAATATTTCAACCCCGCCCCCGGCGGCGTCTTCGCAGAAGCCTGGGAATATAATCCCGACACAGACAAATGGCGTGCGGTCGCCGCCATGCCGCGCCGCCGTCACGGCCTCGGCGCCGTCAGTGTCGGTGAAGCGATCTACGTGCTTGGCGGCGCGAGCGAGCCGAGCAGCGGAGAGACCAGCGC
>BQJG01000003.1 GCA_021604585.1 Hyphococcus sp. | reverse complement strand
GCGCGCATAAACCGCGCCGCATCAAGCGCTGGCAACAAGCCAAGCCGGCGCGCAAACGAAATCAGACGCTGCTTCATCGAAATAGCCTAAACGACTTCGCACGCCTCATCGAATTCAAGGCGCGGCGAACGCGGGAACAGGTTTTCGTCGGTGCCATAGCCGATGCTGCATAGGAAATTCGACTTAATTTCCGTGCCCGCGAAAAATTCCTTGTCGACGCCGGCATTGTCAAAGCCCGACATCGGCCCGCAATCGAGACCGAGCGCGCGCGCCGCCATGATGAAATAGCCGCCTTGCAGCGTGCCGTTGCGGAAGGCGGTGTCGAACTCTTTGCCTTTGAACCAGCCGCTGGCGTCGGTATGCGGAAACAGCTGGCGAATCTTCGACACGAAATTCATATCATAGCCGATGATCACGCAGCAGGGCGCCGCCATGGTTTTGGCGCGGTTGCCCTCGGCGAGCAACGGCTCCAGCCGTTTCTTGCCTTCATCGCTCGAGACAAACACAAAGCGCGCGGGCGAACAGTTGGCCGATGTCGGACCCATCTTGGTCAGATCGTAGACCGCCTGCACCAGCGTCCGCGCGACCTTGCGGGTCTCCCAGCCATTATGGGTTCGCGCATCGCGAAACATAATGTCGAGAGCCTGGTCGTTGATCATTTTGTCAGACATGTTCGCGCCCTTTTCGTGCTTACGAATATAGCTATTGGGTAGAGGAAGCCGGGCGCGGGGTAAACTGTGCGGGGCTACGCCGCCGCTTCGACGCGCACCACTTCCGGCACGTAATGCTTGAGCATGTTTTCGATCCCGGCTTTGAGGGTCTGGGTCGATGACGGGCATCCGGCGCAGGCGCCGTGCATGGAAAGAAACACGACCCCGGTGCGTGGTTCAAAATGCTTGAAGACGATATCGCCGCCATCGGCCGCCACCGCCGGACGCACACGTGTTTCGATGAGCTCGATGATTTGCTCGACCACTTCGCGGTCCTCGCCCTCGTAATCTTCGAGCGGCGTTGCAGGAGAGGCAGAGGGCGCGGCGCCTTCGGTCATCACCGGCAAGCCCGCGGTGATGAAGTCGGCGATGGAGCCCAAAATGGCCGGCTTGATGTGAACCCACTCAACAGCTGCGGCCTTTGTGACCGTGATAAAGTCCGCGCCGAGATAAACGCCCATGACGCCATCGGTCTCGAACAGCATCTGCGCCAGCGGCGAGGCGGCGGCGCTTTCAATCGTCGGGAAATCGACGCCAAGCGCGCCATGGCCCAGCACCGCCTGCCCGGGCAGGAACTTCATGGATTGCGGATTCGGAGTGTCTTCGGTCTGGATGAACATCACGGGAGCCTTTTGTTGATGCGTCACAAGTAGTGGCGGCAAAAGGGTGTTGCAACCGGATATCGGCCGCTCTCGCATTGCCCGGCCATAACATCCGCGTTAAGCCAGAAGAAATCACCTTAACAGCCGGAAACCGCACCCCATGGACGAAAATTCCAAGAAATTCACCGATCAGGAAGCACTCGATTTTCACAGCCGCGGCAAACCCGGCAAGCTGGAGATCACGCCGACCAAGCCGATGGCGACCCAGCGCGATCTGTCGCTCGCCTATTCGCCCGGCGTTGCCGTTCCGGTGCAGGCGATCGCCGACGATCCGGACAAGGCTTACGACTATACGTCCAAGGGCAACATGGTCGCGGTCATTTCCAACGGCACGGCGATCCTCGGCATGGGCGACCTTGGCGCGCTCGCCTCCAAGCCGGTAATGGAGGGCAAGTCGGTCCTGTTCAAACGCTTCGCCGATATCGATTCCATCGACATCGAAGTCGACACCAAAGACCCGGACGAATTCATCAACGCCGTCAAATATCTCGGCCCCGCCTTCGGCGGCATCAACCTCGAAGACATCGCAGCGCCAGAAAGCTTCATCATCGAACAGCGCCTGAAAGAGCTCATGGACATTCCGGTGTTCCATGACGACCAGCACGGCACGGCGATCATCGCGGCGGCGGGCCTCCTCAACGCGCTCGATATCTCCGGCAAGTCGATCAAGGAAGTCAAAGTCGCTGTCTCTGGCGCGGGGTCGTCTGCGCTTTCCGTCATCGGGCTGATCAAGGCGATGGGCCTGCCGCATGAGAATGCGCTGGTCTGCGATTCCAAAGGCGTTCTCTCCAAAAGCCGCCAGCTCGATCAGTGGCGCTCTGCGCACGCCGTCGAGACCGACAAAAAGACTCTGGCCGAAGCCATGGACGGCGCCGATGTTTGCATCGGACTTTCGGTCGCCGGCGCGGTGTCGCAAGACATGGTCAAATCCATGGCTAAGAACCCGATCATTTTCGCCATGGCCAATCCGACCCCGGAAATCACGCCGGAAGAGATTCTCGCCGTGCGTCAGGATGCGATCATCGCCACTGGACGCTCCGATTACCCGAACCAGGTCAACAATGTTCTCGGCTTTCCCTATATTTTCCGCGGCGCCCTTGATGCGCGCGCGCGCACCATCAATGAAGAGATGAAGATCGCCTGCGCCCGCGCGCTTGCAAAACTGGCGCGTGAAGATGTGCCTGACGAAGTCGCCGCCGCCTATGGCAAGCGGCTTAAATACGGCCCTGGCTATATTATCCCGACGCCGTTCGATCCGCGCCTGATTTCCGAAATTCCGCCAGCCGTCGCCAAGGCGGCCGCCGATTCAGGCGTTGCGCGAAAGCCAATAGAAAATCTTTACGCATATAAGCAAACGCTGGCTGCGCGTCTCGACCCGTCTGCGTCCTTCCTGCAGAAGGTCTATTCATCCCTTCGCGGCGCGGAAAAACCGAAGCGGATTGTGTTTGCCGAAGGCGAAGAAGTCGCCGTCGTGCGCGCCGCCTACGCCTTCCAGCAGGAAGGCCTTGGCACGCCGATCCTGATCGGCCGCGACGATCATATCAAAAACGCGCTGGCTGACGCAGGCCTGCCGGTCAATCACGAATTTGAAACCTATCATTCGCGCACATCGACGCACAGCGATCTTTATACAGAATACCTTTACAAGCGCCTGCAGCGCAAAGGTCATTTGCATCGCGATGCTTCGCGCCTCGTCAATACGGATCGCAACGTCTATGCGGCCTGCATGCTGGCGCATGGTCACGCAGACGGGATGGTCACTGGCGTCACCCGTAACTATGACGTGGCGCTGTCAAACGTGCGCCTGGCGCTCGATCCGCGGCCCGGCGAGCGCATGGTCGGCATGTCGATCATTCTCACCAAGAACCGCACCCTCTTCGTCGCCGACACCAACGTCACCGAATTGCCGGGGCCAGACGATCTCGCCGATATCGCCATGCAGGTCGCGCACGCGGCGCGGCATATGGGATTCCCTCCGAAAGTCGCCTTCGTTTCTTATTCCAACTTTGGCAACCCGGACACGGAACATTCGCGCCGTGTCGCCGGCGCCGTCGCGCTGCTCGATAAGCGGCGCGACGTGGACTTTGAATATGAAGGCGAGATGACGCCGCGCATGGCGCTCAATGAACAAATCCGCAGCATCTATCCTTTCTCGCGCCTCAAAGGCGAAGCCAACGTCTTGATCACACCGGGCGTTCACTCCGCTGCGATTTCGACCAAGCTCTTGGGCGAAGTTGGCGGCGCCATGGTGTTGGGGCCGGTGCTGATCGGGCTTGAGCGGCCGGTGCAAATCGCACAAGTGGGCGCCGGTGTGACTGACATCGTCACGCTCGCCGCCATGGCCGCCTATGAACTCGATTCCGAGCATAGAAGCTGGGCGGAAAAGATCGCGTAAGTATGCAAACAATAACTATACTTGTTCTTCAAGCATGGTTGCTCTGTTAACACTTGGCGTATAGTCTGCCTCGCAAATTTTACGAGGGGCGAATCCTGTGTTTACGAAATCCATACTCAACAAATTTGTGTGTTTTCTTAGCTTTGCTTGCATTTTCCTCGCCGCGCCGGCGAGCGCACAAGACGAAGACGCATATGTTTATGATCCTATTCCGTTCGAAGAGCCCATGGAGCTTTTACGCGGAACATTGTCACCCGTAACGCAAAGCGGCCTATATTTGAGCGTCAACGATGCGTGCCACTTGGTCACGACCGGCTGGGGTTGGGATCGTTCCAGCTGCAGCGGTCTCGACAAGATCTTCATTACGCCAACAAATACGCTAGACACGCTCATCGTGGAAAAGCCCAATTCAGAAGGGTTTGTACGCTATGAGGATTGGGAGAGCGCAGACCGCGATCAAAAAATCGAAGAAATCTGGAAGTCACTCGAACAGAGCGTGAAAGCTCAAGGCGAGGCGATCGGCGCTGAGATCATCCTCGACAGCTGGCTCGTTTATCCAACGCTCGATAAAGAGAACAACTACCTGTTCTATGCAACGAAACTGATCTGGAACGGAGAACCGCAAATAAATATAAAAGCGACCGTTTTTGATCGGCGCGGTTATGTGGCGTTCGCCATGGTGCCTCTCGACACCGCACTCCCTTCTGAGGAAGTGAAGGCCAATATCGAAGAAGTGCTTGGCGCATATATGCCGAAAACTTCTGAAACCTATGCTGATTTTAGCGAGGGCGATAAAATTGCAGCAGCGGGCGTGCTCGGTGTCCTCGCGGGCCTCGTCGGAGTTAAATTTGGCAAGGCGCTGGCCGTGGGCCTTGGGGCGCTAGTGTTAGGGCTTGCCAAAAAATTGTGGATTTTGTTGTTCCTTCCGTTGATCGCATTGAAAAATAAAATCTTCGGGAAGAAGGATTAGCTTCTTACTTCACCGGAATTCGCGCTGCGACGTGAACGCCCGCCGAATAAGCTTACTTCGCAAGCAAAAATAATTAGCCGCGCAACAAACCGCCGTTGCGGGGTTTCGTTTGCGATAAGGCGTTTTGCGCGCGCGCCAAAGCGGCTTTTCTTTATTGCTCCGTGGTCATATCTTTATCTCATCAAAGCCAAAGGCGCGCATTTCCCTCCGTGGGCCGGCGGCTTTGATGCGCGGGGGCGCGATAAATCCAACACCAACGGCGGAACCCGCCAAAGGAGCCCCCCATGCCCAGAACAAAACCTCTCAACATCGTTGCAATTACTGCGCTTTCGACCTTTGCTGCAGTCGGCGCCGCGAATGCGTCTTCAATAAACAACCACGCCGCTTTTGGCTACAAAGCGAGTGAGTTGCAGACAACTGCAAGCGTTCAGAGCCTCTATCGCCGCATCGAAAGCAAGGCTGGAAGCGCTTGCGGCGTCAAAAATGCGCGCGCTCTTTATGCAAAGAAAATCTCTGCGCAATGCGAATCCGACCTTGTCGAGGACTGGGTTCAAAACATTGGCGATGCGCGACTTCGTCAAACGCATGCGCAAGCGAAATCCGCCCGTAATTTTGCAGCCATGAACTGATGTAATTTCACCTTGAGTTTCTGCGCTTTACGTCAGGCGCAGAAACTTGCCGGATTAATGCTTAGCCCGGAATCGCTTAGACTGATTCTTGACCATGTTCTCCGACATGGACCGGGGCAGCGTGCGCGACAGCCAGGCGACAAATTTGTTCCATGCGCCGGGCACGTAAACAGCCTTGCTGCGCTCAACGGCGTCAATCGCGCCTTCGACAACAGGTTCGGCCTGCATGAACATATATTTGGGAAGTTGCGACACGAGCCCTCGCGTTGAATTGACGTCGTGAAACTCCGAATAGGTGAAGCCCGGACACAAGGCGGACGATCTAACGTTGGAGCCAGCGCATTCGGCGGCGAGCGATTGCGCGAAGCTGACAAGGAACGCCTTTGACGGACCATACAATGTGTGTCCGGCCGAGCCGGGCACCAAGCCGGCCAGCGAGGCGACCTGAATGATGCGCCCGTATTTTCGGTCAATCATGCCCGGCAAAAAATGCCGCGTCATTTGCGCGTAGGAATTCACCATCAGTTCGAGAAACGCCCGGTGGGCCGCCCAGTCATTTTCCGTATAGCCGCCCGGCAAACCGTAACCGGCATTGTTGACGAGAATGTCGACGGTCGCACCTTCGGCCTGAAGCCTGTCGAAAACCCGTTGCGGGGCGAGCGGGTCAGCGAGGTCGGCGGCGATGAACCGCGCTTTGATTGCGTGCTTTTGCTCCAGCTCGGCGGCCAGTTCGCGCAAGCGCTCTTCACGCCGCGCCACAAGAATCAGATTGGCGCCCTTGGCCGCATAGGCGCGCGCGAAGGTGGCGCCGATGCCTGCGGATGCGCCAGTGACCAGCGCTGTTTTTCCTGAATATTTCATGGCGCGATGTCTAAATGGATTGTCGCGGCCCGTCCATATGATGGTTAACATGCCTCTCAGCCGGCCTAGCACGGCAATTGCAATGGTGAATGGCGGTTTCCCTCACCGCCTGATTGCCGCTAGTGTCGGGCCAAGCCAACTGGAATAACTATGGACACGCTTGAATTTCTGCTCATTGTCGCGGTCTTCGCTGTTGTTTTGTTTTGGTATCTGCAAAATGAGGAAGCGAAATCCGATGGGCTGATTGGGCTGTTAGCGCTGGTTGACGATCCAGAGATCGCCAAACACGGACCGCGCAAATCCTATCGTATTAAGGACCGCACCGCACGCAAACCAGCCGGCATGCGGGACAGCCGCGAAGAAAATCCAAACGCTGTCACCTATCGCCAGAGTGACGAAAATGCGCGGGCACTGCAAAGATTCCGCCGGCAAGATGAGGCGCGGTATCGGGTGAAAGACAAAGCCGCGCGCTTTAAGCCCAAACCCGAAGAGCGAAGCGACTAACCGCCAAGCGCGACCGCCAGCATTGGCAGACCCACCGCCAGCACCACGCTGACCAGCAGTCCGATAAAGGCTTTGAACGCATCGGAGATGACGATCTTTGCAGTCGCCTGCGTCGATCGCACTTTATCGATGGTGGCGATCGCAAATTCACGTCCCGCAATCAGGCCGAGAAAAACCCATGTGGTCGACATCGGGATATTGTTGAGCTCTTTGAAGTAGAACAACAACGTGGCGTAGACAAAATTGATCACCGCAGCAGAGCGGATATCATCAACGCTGGTTTTCGACTGCAGGATGCGCTGGATCGGGCCGCCCTTGTTCCAGAAGGTGAAGCCGAGCAATACAAGAATAACCGACATAGACAGGACGGCTTCTGAAAGATTGAGCGCCGGACCGCCGGACGCATCCAGTCCGCGCGGCAGGTAGACATAGATATTGGCGAAATCCTGCATCAACCAGACCGCCCACAGATACGCTGTCATGGTCCATTGCACGATAACCCAGCCTATGGCGTGCTGTTGGTCATGGGTCTTGATGAACCAGCGCTCAAGCGTTGGCGCCAGCGCGGCGTAGATCACACCGCCAGCAATAAAAGCGACGACATAGCCCATCAATGATTTCGTCAGCATGGAATACATGCCGCCCATGGTCGCGAAGATCGACAACACCATGAATGTGGTGGAGACCGGAATACCAAACCGGGTCAGCACGAACAGCGCTAGCGGCGGTAGCGCGTGATACCATTTCGGTTCAAAGATTGGATATTTGTTAACGTTGTCCAATCGTCCGAAAGACGGGTCGCCGCCATTTTGAAAATAGCCGTAAAAAAATACGATGAGCAGGACAGTCGCCGTAAAGGCGAACAATATTTGCCAGGGAATGTTGCGGTTAGAATTGATGAACGGGCCGAGCGTTTGCAACGCGTCATTGCCGACGACCGCATAGGCCGCGAAGATGAAGCCAATCGCCGCCCAAAAGCCAATATCGATTTCCATGCCAGACCTGTCTCGCTACAGCTCGGCATAAGCCGGCCGTCAGGGCGGGTCGGCGCACACCGCGCCCCTGCCCCTTAATTTGCGCGCACCCTCTATTTTTTATGTTTCACTATTGTGACAAGCGCCCGATTTTTTGCCAAAACCCTTCAAGGAGAAGCAGAAAAATTGGACCGCGCCCGATGAATGACAGTGATGTGACAGTATCCGGCGCGTTGTCTGAAAGGTCTTCAAGGCACCCAATCATTCCGGAGTCGAAAATTGGCGTCCTGCTGGTCAATCTCGGCACGCCGGAAGCATCGGACGCTGGCGCCGTCAGGCGTTATCTGCGCGAGTTCTTGAGCGATAAGCGGATTGTCGATTTACCGCGCGCTTTATGGTTGCCGATCCTTTACGGGGTCATCCTCAACATTCGCCCCGCCGCGACCGCCAGAAACTACGCAAAGATCTGGCGCAAGGAGAGCAATGAAAGCCCGCTGCGTTATTTTACGCGGCGCCAGTCGGACTTGCTCGGCGAAAAGCTCGACGGCGCTGTTGTTGATTGGGCCATGCGTTACGGCAATCCGTCTGTGGCCTCACGGCTGGAAGCGATGAAGCAGGATGGATGCGAACGGATTCTCGTCATCCCGCTTTATCCGCAATATTCCGCAACGACGACCGCAAGCGTTGCTGATGCGGTTTTTGCGGCGGTGAAAACAATGCGCTGGCAACCAGCAATCCGCATGGCGCCGGCCTTTCACGATGAAGCAAAATATATTGAAGCTTTAGCCGGCGTCGCGCGCCGTCATTTGGCGACACAATCAACTCAGCCCGAACGGGTCGTCATTTCCTTCCACGGGCTTCCGCAACGCTATTTCGATGCGGGCGATCCTTATTACTGCCATTGCGCCAAGACCGCGCGGTTGTTGCATACGGAAATGGGGTGGACGGAAGACTTCGCGCCGCTGACGTTTCAATCGAAATTCGGGCGCGAGAAATGGCTCGAACCGTCGACTGAAGAAACAATCAAGAGGCTTGCAGGCGACGGCGTTAAATCGCTGGCGGTGATTATGCCGGGTTTTGTTTCTGATTGCATTGAAACGCTGGAAGAGATCGACATCGCTGCGCGACAGACCTTTATGGCAGCGGGCGGCGAAACTTTCACCTCGATACCATGCCTCAATGACGCGCCCGAAATGGAAATATTGCTAGAGCATCTTGCTCGGCGCGAGACGGCCGGATGGACTTCTGACTGAAGTAGGGCGCTTCGTCTCCAAAACTGGTCGTTCTGTCTTCAAGACCTTTGCCATTCTCGCCAACAGGCCCATCATCATCCAACTCATTGTCAATGGCGGCTCATGGAAATCTTCGAACTCGAATTCTGGTCGTTCCTGTGGGACGGGGCGCGCTACGAAGCGCTGATCGAAGATCTTGGTTTTTGGGGGCCAGTTGTCGCAGTCTTGGCGATGGTTGTGGTTTCATTCTTACCCCTACCGGCCGAGACGGTCGCCATCGCCAACGGAATGGCGTTCGGACGAGCCGAGGGCTTTGTGCTCACATGGCTCGGCGCAATGATTGCCGCGATGCTCGCTTTTGCGCTGGCGCGTTCGGTTTTTCAGCCGCTGATTATTCGCTTCGTTTCGGCGGAGCGAGTGGCGCGATTTGAGCGCGCCGTTGAACAGCGCGGCGCACCTTTTCTGCTCCTTGTACGGATGATCCCGCTGATTCCATATACTGTCGTCAATTACGGATCAGGCATAGCGCCGGTGAAATTCCGGACATTCCTCTGGACATCCGCTATTGGCATGGCCCCGCCAATTTTTGCGTTCGTTTCAATTGGCGCCATGATGACTGACCAGCCATGGCTGGGCTGGATGATGCTCGGCGCCGCAGTCGCGATCATACTGCTGCTTGGTTGGACAGCCAGGCGTTTATGGATGAGCGAAGTTTAAGCGCACGCGATTCGGGCGCGATCCAAAAACCCATCCACTTCCGCTTCGCTCGTCCGGAACGAGCAAATCAGCCGGTGAGCGCGGCCGTTTGCCGGATCGCCGGGCGTAATCCATGGGTAGAATATATCGCCCGCTTCATGCAGTTTTTCCGCCGCCCCGTCAGGAAACGTCACGAAGACTTCGTTGATGTCGGTTGGATAGATCACCTCAACCCCGTCAATCGCCGCCAATCCTTTTGAAAGGCGCCGCGCCATAGCATTGGCGTGGCCTGCGAGCTTCAGCCACAATCCGTCTTCGAGATAGGCGTCGAACTGCGCCGCAATGAAGCGCATTTTTGACCACAAATGTCCGGCGCGTTTGCGCTTGAACTCAAAATCAAGCGCTTTGGCCTTGGCGAAAAAGATCACCGCTTCTGCGGCGATGCAGCCATTTTTGGTGCCGCCAAAACACAAAACATCGACACCGGCTTTCCAGGTGAGGTCGGCGGGGCTTCTGCCCGACGCCGCAACGGCATTGGAAAACCGCGCGCCATCGAGATGCACCGACAAGCCTGCTTGATGCGCGGCAGCACAAAGCTCAGTCAGTTCGTTTACGGAATATGCTGTGCCGCACTCCGTCGCTTGCGTCAGCGACAGAGCGCTGATCGGCGCGCCATGGGGCGGCCGATGCGGAAAGCCTTTCAGGGTCTTTCGGATCGCCTCGGCGGTCAGCTTGCCGTTCTTTGCTGCAATGGGCAGCAGTTTGGCGCCGCCGGTGAAAAATTCCGGCCCGGCGCACTCATCCATCTGTACATGGCTTTCTTCGTGGCAAAGCACCATGCCGTAGGGTGGCGTCATCACTGACAGCGCCAGCCCATTCGCCGCGCCGCCAGTCGCGACAAAAAATACGGCGCAATCGCGTTCAAAAATGTCAGCGACTTTGGACTCAACCTTCTTTGTGAGGTCGTCGCCACCATAGCCAGGCGCAGCGCCGTCATTCGCCCGCGTCAATGCTTCGAGCACTTCCGGCGCGGCGCCGGCCCAGTTATCAGATGCAAAGCTCATGGCGCACCGTCACCCAATCCTTTTGCCGCCGTCAAGCTGGGCGCTGAACTCGGCGAAGTTTCGGCTCAGCTTTTCAGCGCCTGCCCGCAGCAACCTATCGCCATGCCCGTCGAAAATATGGCCGCCGCCAAGGAATCCCCAAACGCGCATTCCCGCAGCGACGCCCGCTCGCACTCCGTTTTCACTGTCTTCCAAGACGAGGCATCGCGCCGGATCAACACCGAGCCTTTCGGCGGTATAAAGGAAGATGTCTGGCGCCGGTTTGCCGTGCGCAACAAGATCTGCGGAGTAAACATGCGGCGCCGCTAAATCGTAAAGCCCGGTGCGCTCAAGTTTGGATTTCAGAAAATGCGCCCGCGACGAGGATGCAACGCCGATCCTGCCGATCACCTGTTGCGCCGTACGAAGCGCATCATCTGCGCCTTCGACGACCTGCAGCAAGTGACGTTCACGTCCACGACCCGCCAAGACCTGATCCTCAAAATCTTCCGGCGCATCGGTTGCATGGCGTGCGCGATAGTCGGCGCGCAGCGCCTCAAAGAATGCGCCATCATGCAAACCGACAAATTTGCGCACATAGTCTTGCGGCGAATAGTCGAGCCCCAGCCCTTCAAGCGCCGCTCGTTCGCCGCGGATCGCCAGAACCTCTGAATCGACCAGCACGCCATCGCAATCGAAAATGACCGCATTAAACTTCATCGCTGTTACCTTGCTCTCCTGCGGATTTTGCGGGCGTTTGACGCCCTGCACTCGCTCTTTGCGGGAATTTGGAGCACTTGTAAGGAAAAAACACATCCGCCGGGCGTCTGGTTTATGACAGTCCTTGAAATCCGGCGCCATCCTGTTCGATAGTAAATCATTGGGGTGCGGGAGAGTAAGACGATGAAACACAAGAAGCTACTTGCGGCGGCGGCGGTGCTGGCGATTGCCGGCGCAACAACGCCAATCACAGCGGATTCCAGCAAGGGCGCGGCGGCGACGGCAAAACTAAACCCTGCGCAAAATATTGAGCGCGATATCCGCGCGCAGATAAAAGCGAAACTGCGCGACCGGCTCGGGGCAGTGACGGCGCCATTCAGCCAGGGCCGCGAAGTGCGCAGCTTTGATGGTTCGGGAAACAACAAGAACCAGCCCTTTGCAGGCGCCACCTTCCAGCCTTTGGTGCGCATGGGCGCTGCTGACTATGCTGACGGCATTTCGACCATGGCGGCGCCCTGGCGAAAGAGCCCGCGCGAGATTTCAAACATTGTCATTGATCAGGCGGGCCAGTCATTCCCGAACAATTTCGAGACCAGCGACTTTCTGTGGCAATGGGGGCAATTCATCGATCACGATTTTGCGCTGGGTGACGCCGTAAAGAGCGACGACCGCTCCCATGATGTGGCCGTGCCGATTGGCGACCCGCATTTCGACCCGTTTAGCGAAGGCGACAAATGGATTCGTTTCGACCGGGCGATCTTCGATGAAGAATCCGGAACAGACCTCGATAATCCGCGCCAGCAATTGAATGAGATTACGTCGTGGCTTGATGGCTCTCAAGTCTATGGCTCAAGCGACGAGCGCGCTGCGGCGCTGCGAACCAATGATGGAACCGGGCGGTTAAAAACCAGCGCCGGAGATTTGCTGCCGCATAACACCGCGCTGCTGCCCAACGCCAATGAAGGTCCAATTGATCCGGCAATATTGTTTGTTGCAGGCGATGTGCGCTCCAACGAACAACTCGGCCTCACATCAATGCACACATTGTTCGTGCGAGAGCATAACCGTTGGGCCGACCAGATCCGCCGTTCGCGCCCATGGTTCAGCGGCGACGATGTTTTTTACGCTGCGCGGCGGATGGTCATCGCTGAAATCCAGATCATCACCTATGACGAATTTCTGCCGGCGCTGATCGGCAAACGGCCGTTGCCGCGTTACCGGGGTTATACGCCAGGCGACCCCGGCCTGTTTACGGAATTCTCCGGCGCCGCCTGGCGTCTCGGGCATACGCTCATCAATGCGCAGCTCATGCGCGTTGACGCCAAAGGAAATGAAATTCCTGAAGGTCACCTTGCCCTGCGCGATGCATTTTTCAATGCGCCGCTTGTGCTGACAGAGCGCAACGATATTGACCCGATATTGCGCGGACTCGCCTCGCAAAAAAGCCAGGCCTTCGACCATATGATTGTCGATGACCTCAGAAATTTCCTGTTCGGACCGCCGGGCGCCGGAGGATTTGACCTCGCTGCGCTGAACATACAGCGCGGCCGCGATCGCGGATTGCCGTCTTATAATGACGCACGCGAGGCGCTTGGCTTGAAGCGCGTGAAGACATTCAGCGACATCACATCTGACCGCGCGTTACAGGACAAACTGCAGCTCGCCTATGGCGATGTTGATGACATCGATCTGTGGGTCGGCGGAGTCAGCGAGGATTCGCTCACGCGGGAAGGCTCGCAGCTTGGCGAAACCTTCCGCGAGATCGTCGTCCAACAGTTTATCGCCTTGCGCGACTATGACCGTTTCTGGTGGGAGCGCGATCTCAACCGCTTTGAACAAAACATGGTGAGGAAGACAACGCTCGCTGATGTCATTCTCGCCAACACAGACATCAAGCGCCGCGAAATTCCCAAGCACGTTTTTTATGTGGACTAAAAGGCCTTATTCGTGAGGGCGGTTTAACTGCCACGAGACACCGAAACGATCTGCGACCCAGGCAAATTTTTGGCTGAAGCCATAGTTGTCCGGGGGCATCATGACTTTTCCATCGGCCGACAGCGCCGCGAAGGCGCTATCAAAGGCGGAGTCCGTTTCCAAATCCATGAAGATCGACGTTGACGGGGTGAATGTGAAGTCATGGACCGGCGGCGTGTCATTGAGAATGAACCGCTGGCCACCCAAGAGCAATTCGGCGAATTGAACTTGTCCCGCCATGGCCTTGTTATCCTCGTTATATCGCTCGACCTTGCCGATGCTGGCGCTGGCGAATGTCTTTTCATAAAGCGCGAGAGCTTCATCTGCCTTCCCCACAAACATCAAAAATGCGCGTGCAGTTTCGGTCATTCTTTCCTCCAAATTGATCAAGAACAAACAGAATAACAAAAAAGGCCCCTCGCGGGGCCTTTTTCATTTTCAATTCTAGCCGGACAAATTATCCAGCCAGCGAAGCCAACAGCAACAGCGCCACGATGTTGGTGATCTTGATCATCGGGTTTACCGCGGGACCCGCTGTATCCTTGTACGGATCGCCGACAGTGTCGCCAGTGACGGCGGCTTTATGAGCTTCCGAACCCTTGCCGCCATGATGGCCGTCTTCGATGTATTTCTTGGCGTTATCCCAGGCGCCGCCGCCAGCCGTCATAGAGATGGCGACAAACAGGCCCGTAACGATCACGCCGATCAACATCGCGCCGACTGCGGACAGCGCCGCTGACTTGTCGGCCACCACATAAACAATGCCGTAAACGGCGAGTGGCGACAGGATCGGCAGCATCGACGGCACAACCATCTCCTTGATCGCTGCTCCGGTCAGCATGTTCACTGCGCGCGCATAATCAGGCTTTTCCGTGCCCGCCATAATGCCCGGCTTTTCTTTGAACTGACGGCGGACCTCCTCAACAATCGCCGACGCTGCGCGGCCCACCGCCTGCATGGCGAGACCGCCGAACAGGTAAGGCAAGAGGCCGCCAATCAACAAGCCGGCGATGACGTAAGGGTCGGACAGCGAGAAGGAGACCTGCACATCGGCAAAGAACGGATAGTCGAGCGGATGTGCAACGAAGTGCTCAATGTCTTTGGTGTAAGCCGCAAACAGCACCAGCGCGCCGAGACCGGCGGAGCCGATCGCATAGCCTTTGGTGACCGCTTTCGTCGTGTTGCCGACCGCGTCGAGCGCGTCGGTGGTGTCGCGAACCGAGCCTTCAAGACCCGCCATTTCCGCGATGCCGCCAGCATTGTCCGTCACCGGACCAAACGCGTCGAGCGCGACAATCATGCCGGCAAGCGCAAGCATGGTGGTGACCGCCGTGGCGATGCCGAACAGGCCGGCAAGGTTGTAAGCGGTGATGATCGCGACAACGATGACGATGGCGGGCAAGGCCGTCGCTTCCATAGAGACCGCAAGGCCCTGAATGACGTTGGTGCCATGGCCGGATTCAGACGCCTTGGCGACCGAACGGACAGGACGGTATTCCGTGCCCGTATAATATTCAGTGATCCAGACGATGAGGCCGGTGACCACGAGGCCCAGCACGCCGCAAAAGAACAGCGACAGGCCGGTGAACGGATCGCCTTTTTCCGTGTTCGCAATGGTTTCAGAAAACCCGAACATCTGGAATGTGACCGCACCAACGGCAATCAGTGAGAGAACGCCGGTGACAATCAGCCCCTTATAAAGAGCGCCCATAATGTTGGTCGACCCCTTGCCGAGCGTGACGAAATAAGTCCCGGCAATCGAGGTCAAAATGCATACCGCGCCGATAGCCAGCGGGTAGAACATGAACTGAGCGGCATTCTCAGTGAACAGGATCGAGCCCAGAACCATGGTCGCGGCAACGGTGACCACATAGGTTTCAAACAAGTCGGCCGCCATGCCCGCGCAGTCACCAACATTGTCGCCAACATTGTCTGCGATGGTCGCCGGGTTGCGCGGATCGTCTTCGGGAATGCCGGCTTCAACTTTGCCGACCATATCGCCGCCAACGTCAGCGCCCTTGGTGAAGATGCCGCCGCCGAGACGGGCGAACACCGAAATCAACGATGCGCCGAGCGACAAGGCGATAAGGCCATTGACCACTGCGCGGCTCTCAGGCGCATGACCCATGCCGACGGTGAGGATCGCGTAGTAAGAAGCGAGACCAATCAGCGCGAGACCTGCAACCAGCATGCCGGTGATGGCGCCAGCGCGGAAGGCGACGGAAAGACCCTTGGCGAGGCTTTCGCTCGCGGCTTGCGTGGTGCGCACATTGGCGCGCACCGAAACAAGCATCCCGATGAAGCCTGCGGCTCCCGAGAGAATCGCACCAATGGCGAACCCGAACGCCGGGATGAAGTCGAGTTTGAAGGCGAGCAGCAAAACGATGAACACAACAGCGCCAGCGATGGCGATGGTGGTGTACTGCTTGTTGAGATAGGCGCTGGCGCCTTCCTGAATAGCGGCGGCGATTTCTCTCATGCGGTCAGTGCCTGTGGGCAATGACAACACCTGGTTCACGGTAAAGGCGCCATAGGCGATCGCAAGCAATCCGGCTCCAATAACCAACCAAAGCTCTAAGCTCATGTTGTACCTTTCATGGAAATTGTACTGATGAAGGAGGCCGCCGGCATGGCCGCAGCGATGGGCATGATCGCCCCCGCGCGCTTCAACCAGCCCCCTGATTGATGTCGGCGCGGAAACTGGCAAAGCCCTTGGCTAAAATCAACCAAAAGTTGATCCACGGTGGAAACCGCCGATCAATCCCGGACTTGATCGGGGATCCAGTAGAAAAGTCCAAGATTCAGAAGGTTACGAGGCGGCGCGGTTGCGCATCGCCTGCTTGGCATCCGGTTCGGCGTCCGTGAGCGCCTTAACCCAAGGGTACTTCAAGGCCGTTTCGTCTGTGTAACCAAGATTGCGGGCGGTGGCGCTGCGCGGGGCGTCGCTGGTTTCAGGGTAGAAAGTGCCAAAGGTCCTATCCCAGAAAAACTCGGCGATCCCGTAATTGCCATTCTCATTGTGGAAGTGGTGGGCGAGATGGCGGCGCTTGATATCGGCCCAGAATTTCGACTTCGGTTCGAAGGCGAGATGTTCTCCGGCGTGCAGGAACTCCGTATACATTGTCATCACGACGGTGCCTGCAACGGCAAAACACGCGCCTGCCGGCCCGGCGACCAGCCAGCCTATGGGCCCGGCGACGAACAGGATCGTCGGCAACGTCGTGTGGAGTCCGCCAAACAGCACGGAAAGATCGTTGGGGAAACGATGGTGGTCGTAATGGACTCGTTTCCAAAGCGCCGCCAATAACGGCGTTTTATACATCCAGCTTCCATGCAGGATAAAGCGGTGGGTCACATACCACGCAATCGGGAACAACAGCGCCCCAACAGCAAACGCCGCTGCTGACATCAAGAGCGAAGTTGTAACGAAAGCCCCGCCAATCAGCGCTGCAATCAGGATTATCGCGTAAATCTGGATCGCCGGATAGGTCACATAGGCTTTGACGAGATCGTCAAACGTCATGCGGTTGAGGAGATATTCTTCCTCTTTCCAGGCTTTGTAGCCGATAAACAGACGCATCAAGCGCTCCTGAGCGGGCGAAACAGGGTCATAAGGAGTTGAGCGCACGGCCGAATTCTCTCCGGCGTGGCGTATCTGGCGCGAAACTAGGCAAGGAATCCCCCCGGTTCAAGCCGGGATCGCCTACGAAAGGGCCTGCTGCGATCAAAATTAGCGCCCCTCTTGCAACAAGCTGTAATATCTGGCCGCAAATCTTGAAGCCCGCTGGGCCCGCCAAGGGCTTGCCCGTTGACCCAAGGCCTTGTATCGGCTCAAAATTACCCTTTCCGCCTGGACGCGAGCTGGGCGCAAGGGGAATAGGCGTTTGATCTGCTGGCGACGGAGCCTCGTTCGGCTAGGGAAGAGCTGAGACGGAAAAAGAATGTTCGGCGCCGGAGTCAGGCAGCGATAAAATTAGGGGCGCCAAAAAATAGGACGGCCGCGGAAATCGCCTGCCGTATTGTGACAGGGTCGGCGTTCCGCCGGCGGTAAAGAAGCCGGGAATACCGGAGAGAGTGTGGGGCGTACCATGGCCGTGAAGGAAATCCAGGGGTCAAATGATATGGCCGTGGCGCTGCCAAGCCGAAACGCATCACTTCCAGTTCAAGTCAGCGGTTTTGCAACTCTTTGCGGCGCGCTCGATTACGCGGCGCAGGGCGAAACCGGTTACACGTTTTTCAATCTGCGCGGCGAAGTCGCTTCAGCGCTTCCTTATTCAGAGGTCCGCAAACGCGCCATAGCCCTCGCCGGCAAACTCGCGGGCGTATTCGAGCGTGGCGACCGCGTCGCGGTTGTCGCTGAAACCAGCCCGGAATTCATCGTTACGTTCTTCGCTTGCCAATATGCAGGGATTATCCCGGCGCCGATGCCGATGCCGGTCAATCTTGGCGGCAAGGACGGCTACATCAATCAAATCCGCCAAATGATCTCCGGCGCCAAAGCCGCCGCCGCGATCGGCCCGGAAAGCCTCAGAGAATTTTTAGACGAAGCAGCCGCCAAAGCCGGCGGCGCCACAGTTTACAGTTTTGAGGATCTCGCAGCGCTGGCCGAAACAAACGCCGCGCCGCAGCCTTTCGGTCCTGACGAACATTGCTACATTCAATACTCATCCGGCTCGACGAGCGCGCCGAAAGGCGTGATTGGCATGCAGCGTTCCGTTTGCGCCAATCTCACCGCGATTGCGCGTCACGGCATGTCTTTAACATCCGGCGACCGCGCCACCAGCTGGCTGCCGCTCTACCATGATATGGGGCTCATCGGCTTTATGCTGACGCCCATGACCGTTCAGGTCGGCGTTGATTTCCTAGCGACATCCGATTTCGTTCGCCGTCCGCTTTTGTGGCTGCGCATTATGACCGACCACAAAACCACCATTACCTACAGCCCGTCCTTCGGGTACGATCTTGCCGCCAAACGCTCCGCGCGCGCCGAGCCCGGAGCAATCGACCTTTCAAATTTGCGGGTCGCCGGCATTGGCGGCGACATGGTCCGCCCCGAAGCGCTCAATGCATTTGCGGATGCCTTCGGCCCGCTCGGCTTTAACCGCAACGCCTTTACGCCAAGCTATGGCATGGCCGAAGCGACGCTGGCGATTTCATTTCCGGAGCTTGGCTCGCCGGTCACGGTTGATGATGTCGACATGCGCCATTATACGCGCTCCGGCATCGCCCAGCCCGCGTCAGCGCTGACCTCACCGGAACATCGCCGCGGCTTCGTCTTGTGCGGGCGCGCGCTTGAAGGTCACGCCATCGAAGTACGCGATGAAAATGGTCAGGCGGTTGGCGAACGCGCCGTCGGCCGGATTTTCATTACCGGACCAAGCCTCACGCCGGGCTATTTTTCCGATCCGGAAGCCTCCGCCGCCATGTATGACGGCGAGTGGCTCGACACGGGCGACATGGGATACTTCCTCAACGGTCAGATCGTCATCACCGGGCGTGCAAAAGATCTCATCATTATCAATGGCCGCAATATCTGGCCGCAAGATATCGAATGGGCGGTCGAAAAAGTTGACGGCGTGCGCGGCGGCGGCGTTGCGGCGTTTTCCGTTGATGATGGCGGACAGGAACGCATCGTTGTGGTGGCTGAGCGGCGCGGCATGGATGACGCGGCGCTGATCGCCCTGAAACGCGAGATCGCCAGCGTCGTGCAAAACGCCGTCGGCGCGCCAGCGGAGATTCTGCTCGCCCGGCCGCACTCCATGGTCATGACCTCGTCCGGCAAGCTGTCGCGCGCTAAAGTCCGCCTCAAATATCTCGAAGGCGCCTTCGCCGAAGAGGTGCGCGAAGACGAAGCTCCGCGCTCTCTCGCCGAGGCGCGCGTCTAGGACGTCATTATGACCGCCGCACCAATAGCCGCGGTCACCGGCGGCACAGGCTTTGTCGGCGCCGCACTGATCGATCTGCTCCTTCAAAATGGATGGACTGTATCCGCCCTGGCGCGTGATCGGGCGCGTCTTCCGCATGCAGACAAAGTACGCGTTGTTGTTGGCGCGCTCGAAGACATGGACGCGCTGGATGATCTCGCGCGCGGCGCGGATGTGTTTTTCCACCTGGCCGGGCTCACTCATGCGCGCCGGGCTGGTGACTACGAACGCGTCAATGTCGAAGGCGCGCGCACCGCCAGCGCGGCGGCGGCGAAGGCGGGCGCAAAGCTTGTCCACGCATCATCCATGTCGGCGCGGCGTCCAGATGTGTCGCCTTATGCCCGCAGCAAGTTCGACAGCGAAGCGGCGGTGGCGCTTGGAGATTGGCGCGCGCTTCGCCTGCCGGCGATTTATGGGCCGCGTGATATGGTCACCCTGCCCTTTTTCAAACTGGTGAAATCCGGCTTCGCATTAGCGCCCAGAACAGATCCGCCAGCCCGCGCGTCGATCCTTTACGTCGAAGACGCCGCGGCCGCGTTGCTGGCAGGCGCCAACGCGCCCGCTGGCGCAGTTTACGAAGTTGGCGATGAATGCAGCGACGGCCACGCCTGGCGAGATATTGGCGCGACGCTCGGCGAAACTCTTGGCCGCAAACCTCGCATGCTGGCTATTCCACGGCCCGTGATCGCCATCTATCATGGCGCCGTCCGGGCCGTTGAGGGCGCTCTCAATCGCGCGCCCAGCGTACGAGAAGGCCAAATAAACGAGTTCTTTCACGCCGATTGGGTGGCGCGCGACAATCTGCTCAGCGACGCCTGTCTGTGGCGGCCAAAAACGCCATTACAGGAAGGATTTGCAAAAACCGTCTGTTGGTATCAAGAACACGGTTTGCTTTAATCGATCGCGCGGCGCGAATGTGCTGCGATCAAGGAGACAAGACTATGTCTGGCATTCAGGAAGACGACGATCTCGTATTCCACAAGATCGTCGCGCTGCTCGAACCGCTCAATGAAAAGGGCGTAAAGCTGACGCGTGATATCGACATCATCGCCGATCTTGAGATTGACTCGGTTTCCCTGCTCGACGTCGTGATGGACATTGAGGACAATTACGACATCTCAATTCCGGTCAACACGATCTCGGAAATCAAGACCATTGGCGAACTCGTTGACGCCATTCACGCGATCAAGAAAGCGCAGTCCTGACCCATGAGCCTGTTTGATAAATTCGAAAAAAACGCGGCGCTTTACGACCAGCTTTCAGCGACCGGAAAGAATCCATTCAACGTGGTGATGGAGGAGGTGCTGGGGCCGACGCGCGCAAAGATCAAAGGCCGTGAAACCGTGCTCGCCGGCACGCACAATTATCTTGGTCAGACTTTTGAAAAGCGCGCCATCGACGCGGCCAAGGAGTCACTTGAGCGCGAGGGCACCGGCACGACGGGATCGCGCGTCGCCAACGGCACTTTCGCCGGTCACAAGAAACTTGAAACGGAGCTCGCCGACTATCTGGGGATGAAGCACTGCCTGGTCTTCTCGACGGGATACGCCGCCAACCTTGGGGGCATCGCCGGTCTCGTAGATAGAGCCGAAGATGTTGTCCTCATTGATGCGGACTGTCACGCCTGCATCTATGACGGCTGCCAGTTGTCCGGCGCGGAGACGATCCGCTTCCGGCACAATGATCCTGAAAGCCTCGATAAGCGCCTGTCGCGCCTTGACCCGAAATATAACGGCAAGCTGGTCTGCATCGAGGGCATGTATTCGATGTATGGCGATATCGCTCCGGTGAAGGAGTTTGTCGAGGTCGCCCACAAGCACGGCGCCATGCTTCTTGTCGATGAGGCGCACTCATTCGGCATTTACGGCGAGACGGGCAAAGGCGTTTCCGAAGCCGACGGCGTCATGGATCAAGTTGATTTTTATACGGGCACCTTTTCAAAGGCGCTCGCCTCGATCGGCGGCTTTCTCGCATCGAATCATCCGGAGGCGGAATATATCCGCATTTCGTCAAACCCATACCGGTTCACCGCGTCACCGTCTCCGGCGACTATTGCTTCGGCCGGCGCGGCGCTCGCCAACATCAAAGAAAACCCGGCAATTCGGGGCCAGCTCTGGAACACCGCTAATCGCCTGCACGCCGCTTTCACACAATTCGGCCTTCGCCTCGCGGCGGCGCCAGCGCCCGTGATCTCAGTGTTGCTGCCCACCCGGGAAGACGCTTTTGGCGCCTGGAGCCTGCTTTTGGACCATGGCGTATACGTTAATATGGCAATCCCGCCGGGCACCCCGGGCAAGGAATCGCTTTTGCGGCTCGCGGTTTCGTCCGCCCACACCGCAGATGATATCGACCGGCTTATCGCTGCCTATAGCGCCCTCGCCGAGGCGTTTCCGTCCGCCAAAGTCTCGGCTGACAGCTGATTCGAGGGCGGGGGCAGGATGGCCGCCGCCTCGCGCGGCCCGGAAATTGCTGGCGTCTCTGTGTGGGGCGAATATTTGTGCGCGCAGCCGTACGGCGCTGTCGCAAAAACCTGGTGAAGAAGCGGATTGATCTGCGGCGGTCACATTCGCGTTAAACTCTTACGCCGCCACATTTTCGCCCTCAGACGGGCAAGGGGAACGCTTAGAACGAATGTTTGTTCGCAAGCGTTGGGGCAGTAGAAGTTAAGGAGTGGGTTGTGATGCGTGTAAGGATTGTCGCCGTATTGTTCGCCGGCGCCGCTATTGTTTCCAATTCGGCTCTTGCCGATGATGATAACCTAGCCGCTGAAGCCTACAATTTCGAACATGTAAGCTGCACGGGAGCCAAGAATGAAATTCGCATCGTGATCAGCGGCGTGAAGAAAAGCGTCGGCCTGATGACGGTCGATCTCTTTCCCAATGATGACGAAAAATTCCTGCATGGCAGCGGGCGAATTATGCAAGTCCGTTTCGCCGCAAAATCGCCGGTTACAAAATTTTGCGTCGATGCGCCGGAAAGCGGATTTTTCGCCATGTCCGCCTATCATGATGAAAACGCCAATCAGAAGTTTGACAAGAACGCCTTCGGGCTTCCGGCTGAACCATGGGGCCTCTCAAACAACCCCAAAGTCCGCCTCGCACCGCCACCTGTCGAGAAAGCCCTTTTTGACGTGACCGCAGAGGGCGGCGCGCATGTTCACATCAAGCTGAATTAACGCGCCATTTTACTGAGGGCACAGCTGCGCTAAGCTATCGAGACGCACGCGCCGCTGCGCCAGGATCAAAGCTCATGCTCGATAAAGCCTCCACAATAGAAATCAGACCGGTCGAAACGCCGGCTGATCTGAAAACATTTATCCGTCTCGCAAACGCCATTTATGCTGACGATCCGCATTATGTAGCGCCGCTTGAATTTGAGCTGACCGACCGGCTGAATGCTGAAAAAAACCCAACGCTAAAAGGCAATCCGAGAAAGCTCTGGGTCGCTTACAAAAACGGCGCGCCCGCAGGGCGCATTTCGGCGCTCGTCAATCAAGCCCATCTCGACCGCCACAAGGATGGCGCCGGGCATTTTGGTTTTTTTGAATCGGTTGAAGACCAGGCGGTCGCACAAGCGCTGCTGGACGCCGCCGCCCAATGGCTCAAAGAACAGGGCATGGAAAAAATGGCCGGCCCTTTCAATAACTCCGTCAACGAAGAGACGGGTTTGCTGATCAAGGGATTCAACACGCCGCCCTATGTGATGATGCCGCATGGCCGGCCCTATTATGCGGGCCTGATCGAGGCGCAGGGCTTTGCCAAAGCCATGGACATGCATGCGCTGCGGTATATTCCGCGCGAGCAACTCATGCCGGAAAAACGCCAGCGCTTCATCGATAAAGCGCTGAGCAGTTCGAAAGTGTCGTTTCGCAATATCGATATGAAGCGATTTGATCAGGAAATTCGAACCCTCGTTTCTATCTTCAATGACGCCTGGTATGATAATTGGGGATTTATTCCCCTTACGGACGATCAAATCGAACATATGGCGAAGGAATTGCGGCCCATCATTGAGCCGCATAATGTCGTCTTTTGCGATTATGATGGGGAGCCTGCAGCCTTCAGTCTTGTTTTGCCGGACGTGAATTATGTAACCCGCGACTTTGGCGGCAAATTATTGCCTTTCAACTGGATAAAACTGATCTGGCGGTTGAAATTTAATCCGGTGCCACGCGCGCGCATGCCGCTTATGGGCGTCGTGCGAAAACTGCACCGCAGACCAGTCGGCACAGCGCTCGCCTATAAAATGATTCAGCTCTCTCAGGACGCCAACACGTCGCGCGGCGTCATCGATTCCGAACTCTCCTGGATATTGGAGAGCAATGAATCGATGCTCGCCATGCTGCTCGATCTGGGCGGAGAAATTTATAAGACTTACCGCATCTATGAGAAGACCCTGTGAAATTTCTGGCGTTCAGTGCTGCGTTTGTTTTCACCGCCTGTGCGTCGGCGGACGCCGAGCCCGTCGAGCCGATTTATTATGGCTACCGGATCTTAGAAACCTACCCCCATGCGCGTGACGCGTTTACGCAAGGCTTGTTTTTTGAAGAAGGCGACCTTTATGAATCGACGGGACAGTATGGCCAGTCTTCTTTGCGCAAGGTTGACCTGACGACCGGCGCAGTGTTGCAAAAAACCGCGCTGCCGCAGTCACATTTCGGCGAAGGCGCTGCGATTGTTGACGGCGACATTTTTGTCTTGAGCTGGCGTGAGGGGACCGCCTTTCAGTTTGACGCTGAAGAATTCACCTTGAAAAACCGGCACGCCTATGAGGGCGAAGGTTGGGGCCTCACTTATAATGGTGAAGCGCTGGTGATGAGCGACGGCACCGCGCAATTACGCTTTTTGAGCGCGCTGGATTTTGCGGAATCGCGCCGCCTTGAAGTCACTTTGCGCGGAAAGCCGCTGCCCCAACTCAACGAGCTGGAATGGATAGACGGCGAAATCTACGCCAACGTCTGGCGTACAAACGCCGTCGTGCGCATTGATCCGTCCAGCGGCGCCGTAACCGGCGTCATCGATTTGCGCGGGCTCCTTGCCGATGAAGATATGACCCCCGGCGAGACAGATGTGTTGAATGGCGTCGCATGGAATGGTGAGAAAAATATTCTCTACGTCACCGGCAAGAACTGGCCGAAGCTGTTCAAGATTGAACTCATTGAATTGGTCAACTAACCGGGGCCTTTCTTTGGCCGGCGCTTTACCATGCTTTAACGCTATAGGCCCAATTTCAGCGTGTAACTTGTCTGTAAACCCCGCCAAGAAGAACAATCAAATGGCCGTCCAAGAGGACAAATCTATTCCAGCGCCTTCCCAAAGCGCGCGGCCATTGACAGTCATCTACGATGCTGAATGCCCCTTCTGCGCATCATACATTCGCCTAAGCCGGCTCCGCCATCAGTTCGCAGATGTTCGACTGATCAGCGCGCGCGAGAAAAATGACGTTACCGCGCAGCTCGTCGAAGACGGTTATGACCTCAATGACGGCATGGTCGTTATCCATAATGACGTTATTTATTATGGGGCGGAAGCAATGACTCATCTCAGCTTATTGTCGACACGTTCAGATATATTCAATCGCACCACTGCATTCTTTGTATCCGGAAAAATGCGGGCTCAGTTTTTTTATCCGGTCTTTAAAGTCATCCGCAAGGCGACGCTGTTCGTTCTCGGGCGAAAACAAATATAAGCCAGTGATTGCTATGCCGCGGGTCGTCGTATTGCCTGCTTTTGCCCAATACCGAGTCGCGGTGCTGCAAAAATGTTTCGCCCCCACCTGAAAAAGTCGCGCAGGATCGCAAGCGGCGAGTCCGAATTATCTAAAGGACGGAAGGGCGACATTACAAAAAATATTAGCAGCCAAATTACGTGAAGCGGAAAGGAAATTTCCATCAGCGCCCATGTACCGAAGTGAAATCCAATAAGAACCAGGCCAAAGCTACGGTGCAGGCGAGGAAAAAACACAACGACCAGCGCAAGAAGCTGACAAAAAATAAGCCCCCAGAAAAGCGGCGCGAACAAACCCGTATGCGAGATAACAAAAGCCGCAGCAAAGGGTTCAGTTTCTGTTTGCAAAATACGGTCGGCAATCTGCGCAGCCGGGCCAGTGAGTGAAAAGTTCCCGGCATCGCCTTGCAACATAGCTGCAATGCCGCCCTTGAACTTATGCAGCCCCGCAAGAGAATATGTCAGCAATACAAAAAGCTGAGCGCCCGTTATCGTTGCGAGAAGACCAAGCTTGTCACGCCGCGATGCAAGCTGAGACAAGTTCGTCGGCGCTGTGGCGAAAATCGCGGCCAACCACACCCAGATGTGATATCCATGATTGATTGCGCCATAACTGTTCGCCAGCGCTGCTGTCATGAGCGCTGAAACTGCAAAAACAATCCGCCAAATCCTGGCGCCGGGAGCCAGCGTGCAAACAAGCGCCGCAACGAAACAAATGATCGAAATGATTTGCGGCGCGCTGTTCCCATCGAAATAGTCGAGCCAAGAGACTGGCCACAAATAAACCCCTTTGCCCGACAACGAGTTTGTATGAATGGGATCAAGCAGGGAATACGAAACATATACAGAAAACATGTAGTATGTAGACAGTGCGTTTGCGGCAAGCTGATGCCTTTGCGTTAGCACGCTTAATGTTTGCTGCGGGTTACTGATGCGCGGACGCACCTTGTCGAACAAACTATTGCTGAGCGGCATAGCGATAGGTTCCATAATTTTTTAAGATTTTCACTTTTGTACGGTCATGATAGCGGTCCAGCGCATTATACTCGACCAACACAAGCTGATACTCAGCTGACCGGACAGCACCGAAATACTGTTCTTCCAAAAACGCCCGCAAGCGTGCCGCATCGGCGTCTTTGTTGTTCATCAGCGCGTCGCCAAAGGACCAAACTGTTTTTTTGAAATCTATGTTGCGGCGGACCCATGGCAATTCTTCGATCATTGCATTGGCCAGAACAGGTTTGTCAAAAGCTACGCCATTCAGCGATGTAAACGCCAATGTCGTATTGGTCCGAACCGTTGTGCTGTGGCTAAACAGACTCCAGTTAAAGAACGGAAACAGTTCCGTGCGCCGCGCAAAATAGGGCTCATTTGCAACCAGTGTATAAACCGCCAGAAACACGGTGAAAAGAGCGAGCCTGGTTCGATACGCACGCATGAGAAATTTCCAAGCCTGAAATATTCAGGCATGAATACCCCAATGCCGGTAAGTAAAGGGTAAATTTCTCTTTAAGAAAGAGTGTCTTTAATTACCGGAAAAACGGTTCGTCAAAACTTCTCAGCTTTCTTGAATGCAGTGCGCCAGCTTTGGCTTCTTCGCGCAGCACTTCAATGGCGCGAATCCCGATATCGAGGTGTTGGCTCACCCGCTCCTGATAGAACGCATCGGCCATGCCCGGTAATTTGACCTCGCCATGTAAGGGGCGGTCAGACACGCACAGCAATGTGCCGTAAGGCACCCGGTAGCGATACCCATTGGCGGCGATGGTCGCTGATTCCATGTCGATGGCGATGGCGCGCGCCTGATTGAGCCGTACCGCATTACGTTCAAAACGCAGCTCCCAGTTGCGGTCACTGGTGGTGACCACTGTGCCAGTGCGCAAATGCTCTTTCAGTTCGCGTTTTTCTGCGCCGGAGACTTCCTGCACAGCCTGGGTCAGCGCCAGTTGCACCTCCGCCAAGGTCGGCAGCGGCACCGATGGCGGCAGCACATCATCAAGCACATTGTCCTCGCGAAGATAGGCATGCGCGAGCACGTAATCGCCCAGACGTTGCGAGCGGCGCAGGCCGCCGCAATGGCCGATCATCAGCCATACATGCGGGCGCAGCACCGCCAGGTGGTCGGTGATAGTCTTCGCATTTGACGGGCCGACGCCGATATTAACGATGGTGATGCCGTCATGGCCGTCCTGCACCAGATGATAGGCTGGCATTTGCGGCAGACGCGGAGAAGCCGGTCCTTCAGGTTTTTTATCCTTCGTCGTGATGCGATCGCCCGGCTCGATCAACGCCTTGGCGCGCCCCGCCTCAATTTCAGCTTTTGCATAGTCGACGAATTCATCCACATATCGCTGATAATTCGTGAACAGAATATAGTTCTGAAAATGTTCTGGCTTGGTCGCTGTGTAGTGCTGAATACGGAACAACGAATAATCGATCCGCTCCGCCGTGAACAATGACAGCGGCATCGCGCCATGCCGTTTCAAAATAAACTGGCCATCGACGATATCGTCATTCGTCGCAACGAGGTTAGGCGTGTGAAAATGGTGCTGAAGCTGATTGCGTTTTTCCGCTGTCAGAGTTGCCGTCGCTTTTTCCAGCGCGAATGTCAGCGGGATCGGCGTAAACGAGCGGCCCACATAAACCTTGGCCGAGAATCGTTCAATGATGCGGTCCAATTGTTCTTCAAAATACCCGGCGTAAAGCGCTGGCTGGGTAATGGTCGCGCCGTGAACGCTCACCGATGCAATTTGGCCGAGGGCGAGCTTTGATGTCTGCGGCGCGGCGGCGGCGGGAACCACCGCACAAAGATAGGGATAAACCGCGCCGCCGCCCTCTTCGAGCGAAATATCGCCCGCCATATAGCGGTCAAAACGATCCTTGGTCAGCGCATGCGCCTCGTCATACAGCTTGATCAGGCGCTGGACCGCCTCTTTTGGACTAGCGCAAGCGGCAAGGTCGCTGGCCGGGGCGTCAAACTCCAGCAAATCAGCCATTTTTCCTCCGAAAATTCTTAAAAAGTCCCGCTCTTTACACCTAGCGAACCTTTTTTGCCAGCCTCCCGACATCACTAACGCCGGGACATCCTCGCGGCGAGACGGGCGGCAAGGATGGCGGCCCGGTCTCGAAGGGGGGATGCGCCCGGCGTGGACGGGGCCAAGCCGCGCGCGCGCAGCCAGCCATTGGCCCGGCGCAAATGCGCTTCGGAATCAGATGCTTCGCTGCGCCAGGTGATCGACAAAGACACCGAAACCTCTGGGCCCACTTTCACCCAATGAGGTGATTTGACCGGCACATAGAGCGCATCACCCGGCGCCATGTTCATGGCGGCCCCAAATCGTGCATATTCATCCTTATAAGGAAGGTTTCGATGCGCACCATCAATGTGAAATTCTTCGTGATCTTCGTCGCTGACAATTTCAGCGGTGTTGGAGGGAAAAATATTGAATGTCTTGGCGCCGCTGATCTGAAACAGAATGTTGTGTTCCGGGTCCATGTGAAACGGCGTCACCGATCCCGGCGAGGACACGAAGATGAACGCTTCGCGTTTGTGCATGGCGCCTGTCGCCGCCGATGCGACTGGCGCAGTGGCAGACAAGCATTCATTCAGCAGCGCGGCGTATTCCCCGTCCTGCTCAACTTTCTTCAACACGATCCAGGATTTGTTCTCGGCGATGCGGCGTACGGTTTCTTCCGCGCTGAGCCCGTTCATCGGCGTTTGCGCGGGGTCTTGGCCAATCGGCAATTCGCCGGAATTATATTCGACAGACACCGCCGGCAAAGAACGCGCAAGCTCGACCAACCGCTCAATCGTCAACAAGGGATGGTCAACCAACTGATGGCGCAACATCGCTGGCGCGGCCGGATAACGCTCCGTAAATTCCTTCAGTGATGCCGGTTCAAACACCATGTCAGCCTTTTGGAAAATGCGCGCGGGCGCCTTCGAGCATTCTTGCAAGACCAAGCCCGGCGCGTGCAAAAATCCCACGCCCGCTGACATTCAGTCCCGTCACCACGCGGCGCGCGCGCCACAGACCGTTGATCATCGAGTGATCAGGCGTCGCGCAGCTATCGGCAAAGCGAAAATCAGCGCGATCAAGCAGCGAGCGCATCGCCTCTATTTCAATCATCACGCCAGGTGAGTAGCGGTCAAATTCCGGATCATGACAAATCTTCAGCGAATAGGCCGCGCCGTTCGACATCAGCGTCACCAGCATGGCGATGGGCCGGTCATCGAGATCAAGCCGCAGGAAGTGCAAATTTCCGGCTGCCCGCGCGCCCGCAAGCGTTTCACGGAACCATAGGGCATCCGTTTCGCAGGAGAGAAGTGACGTCCGCTCTGCGCCTTTCCAGCCGCGATCTTCGAGCGCGAGAAACGCTGTCGTCCATTCTGTTATATCGTCTGTTTGTATAAATTCGCGAAACTGCACTGCGCCCAACTCATCAAGCCGGTTGCGCAAGCGCGCCAGTTCTTTACGCTTCTTCTTCTTTACGTGAACCGCAAGCGTTGCTTCCGCCGAGGCCCCGGCTTGCAGCATCGCCCGCGCAATAGCGCCTGCCTCGTAGCACAAGCGTCTGTCGCTCGCGGCGGCGGCCTTAATGGCGGCAAAGAGCGCGCCGTCTTTTTCGATCCGGCCGAAACGGACAAAGCCGCGCGCCTCATCCCCTTCGCAAAGCAGTGAATACAATTCGCTCAAGGCAAGATCTTCATAGCCGCGCCGGATAAGTGGTGCGGCGAAATAGCAATGAGCGTGCGTCCAACTCGACCAATAGGAAAGCGGCAGGCGCGCATAGAAACGCCGTTTCTGCACCGGCCACAGCCCGATGAGATCATCGCCCGACCAGACGCAGGCAAGCCGCACGCTCTCGTCACCATAGGCTTTCAGCGCCGGCAGCAACGCGTATGGCGCAAAGAACGGATTTTCTTCGCATAGCGCCGCATAAAGCGCGCGCATCGGCGCTTCGAGCGCGGCGGCGGCGTTCACGCCGAGCAGCTCCGCGCGAAGGCGGGTGTCGGGTTCGGTAATTTGCGAAAGCGCAGACAAGGCGCTGAACTCCGGATTTCGTTGAATGGCGTTACTGGCGAGCCATATCATGCACGCCATGGCCATGCACAGAACAGGCCGTTTACCTTCTGCGCGGCGCTAGAGTTTCTGCAGTTCTTCGTCAGAAAGGCTGCGCGCTTCATCAACCAGCATGATCGGGACGCCATCACGCACAGGGTATGCAAGACCGGCTTTTTTACTCAATAATTCGCTCCGTGCGCGGTCATAAACCAGCGGTCCCTTGGTCTGGGGACAGACCAGAATATCCAGCAAGCGCTTGTCGATTTCCACCTGCGGTTGCGTCTCGGGCATCGTATTTCTCCATTCGGTCTTATGCGGCGGCGCCCCTATTGAAGGGTCGCGCCACCCTCATCTTCGCCGCCGCCCGCCAGCGCCATCAGCGCGGTGAGACATGCAGCCTGTTCGGCAAGTGATTTGGCTTCGAGTAATGCCTGCTTCTCATTTGGCTGAAACGGACAGCCCATGGCAAGGGATATCACCAGCGCCTGCAGCGACGCAGCGGCGGCTTTTTCCCATTCAATCTCAAGATTTTCCGTATCCAGATAATCGCGCAACGCGTCGAGCAGTTGATCCCTGTCAATCTCGGCGACGGACGGGTCCTCTTTGACGTCAACGCCAAACGTCTTCCAGTCGGGCCGCGCAAGCCGGTAAGGCGCATCGCACGCCAGTTCCTCTTCGATCAGGAAGCGCCGCGTGCCCGTCAAGTTGATCAAATAGCGCCCGTCATCGGTTTCCGCAAAAGATGTAATGCGCCCTGCGCAACCAACTTGGTAAAGGTCCGGCTTTTCGGCGCGCGCATCGTCTCTCGGCTGGATCATGCCGATCAGCCTGTCAGTGGACAGTGCGGCGTCCACCATGGCGAGATAGCGCGGTTCAAAAATATTTAGGGGCATCTGCCCGCCAGGCAATAACAGCGCCCCGCTCAACGGAAACAGGGGCAATGTTTCCGGCGTCATTCTCAACCTTGCGGGACCGGGTGTCCCCTTCATGGCAAACGCCTTTGCGTCATGAAAACAAGATGGCCGACAATTTGCGGCGGCCGCGCACCGTTGCGGGGTGCGCATGGCCAATTGCTTCAAACACAGTCAGTAATTTCTGACGAGCCGCGCCTTCGTTCCAATCGCGATCACGCTCGATAATCGCCAGCAATGCATCAATCGCCGCTTCGCCGCCACCCGAACCGAGCAGCCCATTGGCCAGCGCAAAACGCGCGTCCAAATCATCAGGCGCAGCTTCTACGGCGGCGCGCAGCGCGTCCACATCGCTCGGCCCGCCGCTCGATTCAGCAAGCGCCAAGGCCGCCTTCACGCTGGCGACGCCGGCCTCTTTGTGTTTGCTTTCCGGAATGAGGGCCAGCGTGTCGCGGGCCTGGTCGACATCGCCCAACGCCAGATGACAACGCGCCAGCCCGGCAAGCGCGACAGCATTCTCCGGATCCATCTGCGCCGCCTGCGCGTAAAGCTGCGCGGCCGTGGTGATATCGCCCGCCTCGACAGCCGCCTCGGCCGTCGCGAGATAGTCTTCATGCGGATCACCTTGTGCGCCGCCGGCGGCGCCTGCCGCCTGGGTCACGCGCTCGACAAAAGCCTTGATTTCACTTTCCGGCAGCGCGCCTTGAAATCCGTCCACCGGGCGCCCTTGAAAAAACGCATAGACGGTTGGGATCGATTGAATCCGCATTTGCGAGGCGAGCATCTGGTTTTTGTCGATATCGATTTTGACCATGCGCACTTTGCCGCCGGCCGCCCTGACGGCTCGCTCCAGCAAGGGCCCAAGGGTTTTGCACGGCCCGCACCAGTCGGCCCAGAAATCGACGATCACCGGCGTCGTCATGGAGGCGGTGAGCACGTCCGCTTCAAAGGTTTCGATCGTAGCGTCCTTGACCAGATCCACCGCACCGCCCGCCGGATTGCCGCCCGCACCGTTCGCCAGTCCGCCCGGCGATTGGGGGCCGCCGCCGAAAATCTCGCTCATGCCTCGTCTCCATCAACTCGTTAACTAAATGAGGGTGCGCGCGGCGAAACGCAACCGCCAAAGCGGACCGTTTCAGCTCTCAAATGGCGCTGAGAGGTCCAGAATCCGGGGCTCAAAGCCGCAGGCCCGGACAAATTTCAGCAGCCCTTCAGGCGAAATCGCCGTTGACGCAGTATTCTCCAGCGGATGAAACCAGACCGGATCATGGGCGAGCAGCGCCTTGTCCAAAATGACACTCGCGACCGCCTTGGCGCTCTTATTGATCAGCGCAAAGGGGGTGACGGCACCGGGGATCACGCCCATGGTCGCAGTCATCAGTTCCGGCTTGCCAAAGGAAAGCCGCCCCTTAGCCCCGAGCGCCTTGCCAAGGGCCACCAGATTAACCTGGGTTTCCCCGAGGGCCACGGCCACAAACAGCGCGCCTTTCTTGTCTTTCAGGAAGAGGTTTTTGGAATGCCCGCCGGGCCACTGGGATTTCAGGGCGCGGCTTTCCTCCACGGTGAAAAAAGCCTCGTGCTCCACCGTCCGGTGGGCGATAGCAAGCCTGTCAAGAAAAGCGAAAAGCCCCGTCCGGTCGACCGTAACTGTGGCGGTGTTCCCGGCGCCGGTTTTGCTCAATTCTGATCCTTCATCCAGCACCATCTCTCGCTCTCAATCGTCTTTCCGCTGAGCCTGTATTCATTGGGTTTTGCGGACGCTTTCCGCTTGCAATGCACCCGGCCCTCGTGCATATACCGGCCCCTGCTGCGGCTCAAGCGAGCGGCGGCGGCGCCGAGCGGGCGTAGCTCAGGGGTAGAGCACAACCTTGCCAAGGTTGGGGTCGTGAGTTCGAATCTCATCGCCCGCTCCATTTTTCTCCCAACATCACGCAACCGGTTTCTTGATGGGCGCCCAGGCTAGCGCTGCGTTATTCGGGCCTGTGCGCCGGCGCCGATGCGCTCATGGGCGCCCGCCACAGCACAGTGAGAAACACGATTGCTGCGAACGCCCAGCTTGCAAGGCCTGCTGACGCAGCCGCCAGTGATAAAACGACACCGGCCGGCAACGACCATGCACGCCGGTCGAGCTTAAAATGCCTGTCTCGCACCAGCCACAAGGCCAAAAAGAACAGCGCAAGCGGCGCCCCGAACCACCACGAAATAACCGCTTGCGTCACATGGCTGTGGTCCGTCGACAGATCGAGCTCCGCAGCAATTGCAGCGCCAAGAATCGCCACCGCAGCGAAAACAAAGATGTGTCCATACCCCCAAACAAATGCAGTCTTGAAATCGCTGGACGGAAGATGCTCATCTTCGCAGAAATAAATCCAGAACAACGCAAAGACTATAATCAATCCCGATAATGTTGTTGGAATGGCCGCGAGATTTGCATGCTCATCGTAAAGCCCCCCAAACCCCATACTGATCGCAAGGATGATCTCGCCAAGAATGATGATCATGAGAAGGCCGTAGCGTTCAATCATGTGATGACGGTGAAACGGCGTGCGCCCGGCGCGCTCCGCAATGGGCGGAACAGCGAGTTCCAGAACAAAACCAAAAACGCCAAAGCCAAAGAAAAGCGCCGGTTCAGCCGGGACCAAAAAATAAAATCCGATCCAATAAGCCTGGCCGATGATGATCCCCGCAGCGTACCGCAAAGCCGTAGCGCGGTAATCAGTATTCGCGCTGGCGCGCAGCCAAAGCGCCGCCATGGCGAGGCGCATAAGGGTCCATCCCGCAACGCCCCAGCCAAGATCGAGCGTTTCAAATATATGTGCTGCGCCGCCCGCAAAAATGACCTCGCCTGTCATGATAATCATCACAAGCATTCGGAATACGGGCCGGCCATTATCGAACGCGGATGCGAACCAGGTGAAGTTCATCCACGCCCACCAGATAGCGAAGAACAGAAAGATAAAGACAGGCAGCTTTTCGAGGCCGTGACCCTCGCTGATGGCGTGATGCAGACCAGCCGTAACGGAGGCGATTGCGACAACGGAAATGAGGTCAAAGAAAAGCTCAAGCTGTGTTGCTGCGCGGTGAGGTTCTTGCGGATCGCGCGCTGGCAGCCGCGCGATTGACAAAATGTCTTTCACAAAGTGTCTTCTCCTGCTCACGGTCGCGCAGCGCTCGCGCGTGAGCCGTTCTTGTGGTTGCACTCAATACGCTACAACAGCGCTGTCATCCTTCGCCGAAGGCGCGTAACTCTAAAGCGTGGTGATGGAGGCGTTTCGGGCTTCCAGCTCAGCGCGGCGAGCACGGAAATGATCGCCATACTGATAAAACGGAATGCGCGGATTGAGATGGTGGACCAGATGGTAATTCTGGAAAACGAAAATCGCGGTCACAAATGGCTGCAACCATTTTGGCGCAAGGATGACATTGCTTGAGCGGTAAGGGTCGGTTTCGTCATGGGGTCGATGGACCACATATGCAAAAAACACCGCCAGGAACGGCATGACGATTAGCGCCGGCAGCACCCAGAGGAACATCACTTCCTTGCCATAGCCGAGCGCGAAGGCGGCGATCACCGCCGCAGTCGCCAATAGCCGCTGGCCGTAAATCGAGATCAGATTGGCGCGGGTGAGTTTCTTTTCTCGCGCCATCCGCCAGAGCTGCAGCTCGTAACCGCCAAGTATCGTCACGCAACTCGCCACCACCGCCAGCGGATGCTTGCGCGCCACCCACATGTCGCCATCCGTCACCGGATCGTTGGGCGCCGCGTGGTGCGCCAGATGGACCGCCTTGAAGGCCGGGAACGGCAAAAAGTACCAGATGCTGCCAAACTGGCCGATCAATTCATTCAGCCAGCGCAGACGCGGATTGCCGCCGGAAATATTGCGGTGGATCGCCTCGTGATTGATATGAGCGAGCACATAGAGCAGCGCGGCGTTGATGAAACACGCCAGCCACAACGAAAACCCAATGGTTATCGAGGCCGTTACGGTTGCGCAAAGACCTGCCCAGCACAGTAAGAAGACGCCAACTGTCGGCCACGCCGCGCCGCGCGTTGTCACTTGCGCCCTCGAAGGGGCAAAAACGTCAATGGTTCCAGTGTCCGCCATGGGGAAACTTTAAGACTTTGTTTACCAATCAGCAAGCGTCTTGCGCTGCGGCGAACTCACCGCAAAGTCAATATCCGCGCGGGTGAATTCGGCTTACCGCCAAAACCTCGTTAACTCTCTTGATGTATGAAAAACCATGGCGCGGTCTCTCGATTCACCCCGGCCGGCCGCACAAAAGCGGCTCAATCCGGTTCAGATCTTCCAGCAATCGCTGGAACGCGACGGGCTGTCCGGGTGGAATGCGCGTTTCAAAGAGCGCGAAACAGAAAAACGCTACATCAATCATCTGGTTGAAACGACGCTGCCGAATGAGCGGCTGCTGTGGTGGTCGGTGATCATCACCTATTTCGGCTACGCCATCCTTGATGTGCTGACCATCTCGGAAAAACTTGAAACCGTGCTGGTGATGCGCGCCATTGTCGGCGCCATGATCGGCGCAATGGTTCCGCTTTCATACATCGCGAAAGTGAAACCGCATTTCGGATGGCTCTCCGCTGGCGGCATCTGGCTGTCCGGCATCTCCGTCATCGCCATGATCGCCGTGATTCCGCCCGCGGGCGCGCCGCCCTATATCATCGGCGTTCTAGTCGTCTTCATCGCGTCGTCCTGCATCATGAGGATTCCATTCTCGGTCGCCGCGGCCGCCTATATCTCTACATCGCTGGTCTATGTCGCAGTACTGAATCTTCGCCCGGCGTTTTCTCATGTTGACATCATCGCCGGTCACTTTTTCATGATCTCGATCGCCTTCGTCGCCGTCATCACCAACTACACACAGGAGCTTCGCTCGCGCACCATCTGGCTGCGCAATGAGCAGCGCCAGCGCGATGGTGAGGTCATCGAGAAACTCCTGATCGAAGCCACAGCCGCCGACCAATCAAAGATCAACTTCCTGTCAATGATGAGCCACGAACTCAGGACGCCGCTGCATCAGATCATCGGCTATGCGGAAGTTGTCTCGAATTCCTTTAAGGCGGCGAACGATTCAGGCGACAATGTGCGTCACCTCAGCGAGATTCACGGCTCGGCGCATGTGTTGCTCTCACGCATTCAAAAGATGCTGCGCTTTGTCGACGCCACCGCAGGTAAAATTAAATATGAAACCTGCGACACGGCAGTCAGCGAACTCGCCGATGTAGCGCTCGAACGAATGCGCGCGCCGCTGGAGAAAAAAGGCGTCGCCCTGGATATGGAAGGGCTCGAAGACGCAACGATCCACATCGACATCATTCACACATGTTACGCGCTCAACAACATCATCGAAAACGCCATCAACGTTTCTGAAAATGGCGGCGTGATTTATTTAGCCGGCAGCAAATTGTCCGATGGCGCCTATGAGCTCGCCGTGCGCGACGAAGGCTCCGGCATGAGCGCCGAACAGATCGACAAGGCGATGAAACCGTTCACCCAAGGAGAAACAGCCCTGGTGCGCTCGCGCGAAGGTCTGGGATTGGGGCTGACAGTCGCCAAGCATATTTTTGAAGGGCAAAACGCCACGATCCGCCTGGCCTCGGACGGACGCACCGGGACAACGGTGATCGTGCGGTTTGAACCGCCTATGGCGGCCAATGCCCCAACCGAAAAGTCAACCAAACAAGCGGGTTAAAGCGGTTTTTCCACGACGAGGAAAAACACCGCCTGCATAGGATCGGAAACAACCGAAACCTTGGCGTCGACAATCTCGTGCGCCATCGCTTTCATCTCTTCTTCGTTGCGGAAGTAGAGGCTCCAGTCGGTGATATATTCGAGCGGCCACATCATGCCCGTCTCAAGATTATTGACATTGCCGATAATCACCTGGCCGCCCGGTTTGACGAAATCATAAAGCCGCTTGATGAAGCGCTGCGCCAGGAGCGGATTGAGATAGTCAACGAAGCCAGATGAATAAATCACGTCATTGCCGATGAAGGCGGTGTTGTCTGCTGACGGCCGAAGCATTTCGCGGAAAGAGATATTTAATCCGGCGACGTTCAACCGGTCACGGTCGGGCATGCCAGCGATGCGTTCAAACGCATAATCAAGCGCCGCTGGTTCCTGATCGACAAGGTTGAGGCGCCACCGCACATCTTCCGGCGTACCGGCAAGAATGTCTTCGATCTCACGGGCAGGCCCGCTGCCCACACTAGTGATGGTGAATTCGTCGCCCTCTCCGCGCCGCCGCGCCATAGCGTAGTCGACGACCAGATTGGCGATCATTTCCATGCGGGTAATGATGGCGCGTGAGGCGCTCATGCCAAGCAAGTGAAGGAATTTCTGTGCGACCGTGTCGCCTTCCGGCTTTTGCTCATAGCCGTAATTCATGATTTTGTAGTCGCCCGGATAACCGGCTGGTTTGTAGTAACACCGCGCCCAACCGGGACCGTTCAGCAAAATCTGCGAAACCGTTCGCTCAGTGTAGGATTTGTACGCGATGCGCAATTGCTTGTCGCTGTGGATCTCGCCAGTGAGCGCGTTTCCTTCGCGCACCAGATCGAGCCATTCGGTTTCCGCCGCCGCCGCCAGATCGCGCGCAATCTCATTGCGCTCGTCTTCGCCGAAACGCGCATCGATGGGCGAGACGAATTTTTGAATGCGCAACAAATAGCCGCCGAGAAACGCCGCCGCATCCGCGCAAAATGTTTTGTAAGCGATGCTGGGTTCTATCGATGCTGCGGTGGTGTTGCGCGTTTCACGGGCCAGCATGCTCGCATTTTCGCGGATCAGCCAGTCGAGATCAAAACGGTTTTCCTGAAGCTCAAACCCGGCGCTGATCCCGCCTGCGCCATTATGGCTGCGCACCTTGCGCGCCGCGCCCAGAAATAATTCTCGGCCGTGCTGCGTCAGACGCAAGATCCCGGCGGAACCGGCAGGCGCATCAGAATCGTCGCCGCGCTTGCGCGCGATGCATCCGGCGCCGCCAGCGCTGATATTGTCCAGTTCGTAAATCTCGTCGTCAAAACTGACCCGAGGCGCGAGACCGGAGAAAATAACGTCCGCGTCATAGCGGCTGGGGCGGAAAAACCGCTCCTTGCCTGCCGCGCCTGGAAGTTGCTCATAAGTTTTCGACATACGCCACCCAGGTTAAATCCCCTCCCCAGTCCAGAGAGTATGCCTAACAAATTGTAAAAAACAACGCCGGGCTGCGATTCAGCCGTAAAATCAACAGTTAACGCACAACTTATCGTAGCGGCGGCACATTTTGGCGTGAACGGAGCAGTTTATCTTGGCTGATTACGCTTAAAACAAGCGACCAATGGGCTTTAGGCGGCGTCATCGCCGACCAGCACATCTCTCTTTCCGGCATGGTTGGCTGACGAGATCACACCCTCCTCCTCCATCCGCTCGATCAGGGTCGCGGCGCGGTTATATCCGATCTGGAGGCGGCGCTGAACGTAAGAGGTCGACGCCTTGCGATCGCGCACCACCACCGCGACGGCGCGGTCATAAAGCGCGTCGCCCGAACCGGTATTGCCGCCGAGCTCAAATGGATCGAACCCGCCGCCATCCTCTTCCTTCAATTCTGTGACTTCCTGCACGTAGTTTGGCGCGCCCTGTTTCTTCAGGAAGGTAACGATCTTTTCGACCTCATCGTCGGAAACAAAAGCCCCGTGGACCCGGCGCAAACGCCCGCCGCCCGCCATGTGCAACATGTCGCCCTGACCGAGGAGTTGTTCAGCGCCCTGCTCGCCCAGGATCGTGCGCGAGTCGATTTTCGAGGTCACCTGGAAGGAAATCCGCGTCGGGAAGTTCGCCTTGATCGTCCCGGTGATGACATCGACCGAAGGACGCTGGGTCGCCATGATCAGGTGAATGCCGGCCGCGCGCGCCATCTGCGCCAAGCGCTGCACCATGCCTTCAATGTCCTTGCCGGCGACCATCATCAGATCGGCGACTTCGTCGATGACAACAACGATAAACGGCATCGGCTCGTATTCCAGCTCTTCGCTTTCATAGACGGCTTCACCGGAGTCTTCGTCATATCCGGTGTGAACGGTTCTCGTCAGCATCTCACCATTCTCTTCGGCCTCGGCGACGCGCTGGTTGAATCCTTCAATATTCCGTACGCCAACCTTTGACATTTTCCGGTAGCGTTCTTCCATCTCGCGCACTGTCCATTTGAGCGCGACGACCGCTTTGCGCGCATCAGTAACGACTGGAGAAAGCAAATGAGGAATGCCTTCATAGACTGAAAGCTCGAGCATTTTCGGATCGATCAGGATGAGTTTGCACTGCTCGGGAGACATCCGATACAGCAGCGACAGGATCATTGTGTTGATCCCGACCGACTTGCCCGAACCGGTGGTGCCGGCGATCAGCAAATGCGGCATCCGCGCGAGATCGGCGAACACGGGATCGCCGCCAATAGATTTTCCGAGCGCCAGCGTGAGGTCGCCGCCGGAACGCTCATATTCTTCAGCGCCCAGCAATTCGCGCAGGAACACCATCTCCCGGTCCTGGTTCGGCAGTTCAATGCCGATGGCGTTGCGGCCCGGCACGACTGCAACCCGCGCCGCAACCGCGCTCATGGAGCGGGCGATATCGTCGGACAGGCCAATCACGCGAGAAGATTTCGTTCCCGCCGCAGGCTCAAGTTCATAGAGCGTCACAACTGGGCCGGGATGGACATTGACGATCTCGCCGCGCACGCCAAAATCAGCGAGCACATTTTCCAGCATGCGCGCATTTTGTTCCAGCGCTTCGTCGGAAATCACAGCGCGGCGCGCGCCATTGGGTTTGGCCAGCAGCCCAAGCGGCGGCAGTTCATAATCGTCGGCTGAAAATACCGGGAAGGAAGGCTGCGCTTCGCGGGTCTCGCGGCGGCTCTCTTTCTTTTTGTTACGCTTGCGGACGATCTTGCGTTTGCGATTGCGGGCCGGCGCCGCAAGGATGGGCTCTCCGTCCTCATCATATTCCGCATCCAGATCGCCGTCTTCTTCGTACTCTTCTTCGTCATCTTCGGTTTCGGCGCCGGTCAGCCGTTCACGCCACTCTTCAACCAAGTCCCGCAGCGCAAGCGCGCCATCCTCCAGCGCCCACCAGGCATCGGCGAGACGTTCGCGCGTCAGCCCGCACAGGACCGAATAAGCCGCAAGCGTCGCAGCGGCGAACAAGCCGGCGACGAGCGGCCGGGCGAAATCATCGCCGATAAAAGACAAGAGCCCTGTGACGCCATGATAAAGAACGCCGCCGATCAGCCCGCCGGGTCCGACCACGAATGGCCAGTCCAGCGGCGGCGCCCAGGACGCCAGAAAGGCCGCGCCCGCAAGAATGGCGGCGGGCGCCACGATCAGCCGGCGCCAGAAATCAGCCGGGGTTTCTTCAGGTGCGCCGTTCACCACGGCGAACCCACCCCAGATCGCCAGAGGCGCGATCAACAAAAAGCCCGCACCCCCCAAAAGCTGCAGCAGCAAGTCCGCAACGATGGCGCCGAGCGGTCCGCCGAGATTCTGCACCGCCGCGGGCGTCGCGGTGTTGAGCGTCGGATCGGAAATCGTAAAGGTCGAAAGAGACGCGGCGAGCCAGATCGCCAGCGCAATCATGGCGGCCCCGCCCGCCCGCATCAGAATGCTTCGCGAAAAGCTCTTCAGGCGATCGGCAAGCTCGGCAAAAGGGTCACGCCGGTTCCGGCTGCGAGCATAGGAACGAGATGATGGCGGCATAATCAGCAGGCACCCAGTCAGCTTTTAATAAGTTAACGCCCACTTTGCCACTTCTTGAATCGAAAAGGGTTAACGGGATTTAACGAATTCCGGTCCGCTCTGAGTGGCCCGCATGATGCGGATCCTCCAGCGGGGCGGTGCGGACGCCGATCGTATATTTCAGCGCTGTCCAGATCAAAAGGCTCATCACGAATGAAAAAGCCGCGATGGCGCCGGTCCCCAAAAGCTGGCCCGGCAGCCAGATCCGCTCCGTCATCCAAAACGCGATGATCGCCCCCCACGCGCCGCAAAAACAATGGCCCGGAATGACAAAACCCGCATCATCAAGCCGCAACCCGTCGAGAAAGGGCGGCGTCACCGTAACGATCACCCCACCGACAGCGCCGATCATCGCCGCCTGCCACAGCGCCGGCGATACGGGATCTGCTGCGATAGAGATAATGCCAGCAATGATGCCGGTCATGGCGGAAACAAGCCCGGTGCGTTTGTAGACCGTTTGTGTAAGGAACATTGCGGCGATCGCGCCGCCCGCAGCGGCGATCATGGCGTTGGCGAGAATGGCGCCAGCCGTCACCGCCGCCTCCACCGAAGACATGGCGCCGCCTAGTGCGATGATAATTATCAACAGCGCCACCGCACTGAGCATCGATCCGAACGCCGACAGCGGCAGGGCGGTTGAGACTTGCGGGCGCGATACGCCATGACCGAAGCGCCCGGAGCGCGGCCCGATCACTAAAATCGCAGCGAGCGCTGCGGCGCCGGCGGAAAGATGGATCGCCGCCGCGCCGCCATAATCGCGGAAACTCCACTCGTCGGCGAAATAGCCGCCGCCCCAGACCCAGGATGCGGCGATCGGATAAATCAGGCCCGACCAGATCGCGGTGAAAAACAGGAAGGGCCACAATCGCACCCGCTCGGAGACGGCCGATGACACGATGACCGCGCCGAGCGCCGCAAGGCTCATGTGAAAAAACCAGTGCGCGCCTGACGACCGGCCCGCATTTGACGGATCGTCATCAAGCGGCGCCCAGCTTTGGAACGGCCCGAGAAAGCCGCCATGTTCAACGGAGAACAACAGATGATAGCCCACCGCCCAGAAGGCGAAAGCGGAAATGCCGAGCGCGCCAATCATCCGTAGGCAGACATGCGGAGCATTCTGCGTCCGCGCCAGGCCCACATCGCGCAGCGCCAGACCCGCAATAGCGACGAGCCCGGCAAAGCCGCCCGCCATCAGCAATGTAGAGTCGAGGATATACCGCGTCACATCGGCAGGCGCGGACATGTCCTGCGCGAAAGCGGCGCCGGGCAGGAGGGTGGCGAGGAGGATCATGAGTCTCGCATGGGAATTTTTGACGCTCATCGTATCAACCTCTTTTAAGCCGCTTATCCCCGCGAAAGCGTGGATTCAGGTTTTTCTCCGAATCCACGCCGGAGCATGCCGTCGCACACGCCTTTTTCACACTCGCCTATAAACCCGTTCTTGTGGAACGCGCATAGTTTCCTGGGCCCCGCTTTCGCGAGGAGCATCCGGTTATCGAGCGGTTTTCGTTAACAATTTGCGCCATTCGCCGCACGGGCCGCCCACATGCTGGACGCCGGAGCGGCAAAGGGCGATGTTCGCCCCATGAGCGAGACGCAACATTTCGACATTATCGTTATTGGCGGCGGACCGGCTGGCGGGCTGGCGAGCTTGGCGTTGGCCGCACGCGGCTTTTCCTGCGCCCTTATCGATGCGGTGGATTCCAAAACCTTGCGGGGCGCGGCGTTTGACGGGCGGACCACAGCAATCTCATACGCGTCTGCGCGGGTCTTTCGCCGTCTCGGCCTGTGGGACGCGATCACATCCGACGAAAACGGCGCTGAACCGATCCGCGATATTCTTGTCACCGATGGCCGTGCGACCTCGCGCTTTGGCGGCGGAACCGTGTCGAGCTTTAATCTGCACTTTGACAGCCGCGAAATGGAAGACGACACACCGCTTGGCTGGATCGTTGAGAACCGCACCATTCGCGAGGTGCTGTTTGACGCCATTGAACGCGCGCCAGACATCACCCTGTTTGCCCCAGCCATGCGGACAAAGACCACGTTCAATCCGGGCGAAGCGATTGTCGACCTCGCTGACGGGCGCCGCTTATCCGCATCACTTGTCGTCGCAGCAGACGGACGCATGTCGCCGCTGCGCGCTGAAGCCAACATCAAGACCAATCAATGGCGCTACAACCAGACCGGCATTGTCGCCACCGTCGCCCATGAAAAACCGCATCAGGGCGTGGCGCAGGAGTTTTTCCTCCCTGCCGGACCGTTCGCGATTTTGCCGATGACGAACAATCGTTCGTCGCTGGTATGGACAGAGCGCGCCGACGCGGCCCCTGCTTATATGGCGCTCAACGAAGATGACTTCCGCCGCGAAATTGAAAACCGGTTCGGCGATTATCTCGGCGCGATCACGCCCGCCGGGCCGCGCTGGTCCTATCCGCTGGCCTTCACGCTGGCGCAATCTTACATCGCGCCGCGCCTCGCGCTGATTGGCGACGCGGCCCATGCGATCCACCCGATCGCCGGACAAGGATACAATCTCGCCATTAAAGACATCGCCGCCCTGGCCGATGTTTTGGATGAGGGGCGCGATGTGGGTCTCGATATTGGCGCGCTTACGGTCTTGCAAAATTATCAGCGCTGGCGCCGGTTCGATTCCGCCGCGCTGGCGCTCGGCACAGACTTGCTGAACCGGCTGTTCTCCAATGACATTGCACCGCTGCGCCTGGCGCGCGATGTCGGCATGGGCGCGGTGAACGCTGTCGCGCCTTTGCGCAGATTTTTTATGAAGCAGGCCGGCGCCGATATGGGCGCGCTGCCCAGCCTGATGGCGCGCGAACAATAAAAGAGGGATGCATGATGGCGATGACCAAACGTGATCTGATCAAGGCGACAGGGCTTGCAGGATTGGCGGCGGCCGGCGTCGCCTCGCCCGCGAAAGCTGCTGCGGGTTTAAACGACATGACCGGCAACGTTGCGCCGATCAGCGTCGAGGAACGCAAGGCCCGCGTCGCCAAAGCGCAAGAGCTGATGCGCCAGCAAGGGGTCGCCGCGCTGTTAATCGAGGCTGGGTCAGCGATGGTTTATTTCACCGGCATTCGCTGGTGGCGGTCTGAGCGATTGACCGCCGTCGTTATTCCCGCCGATGGCGAGATCGGCGTCGTCACACCGTATTTTGAGGAACCCTCCATTCGGCAAAGCATGAGTTTCGGCGATGATGTTCGCGTCTGGAATGAACATGAGAGCCCGTTCGCGCTGGTCGCCGGCATCCTTGCTGATCGCGGGCTGAAGAAAGGCAAGCTCGCGATTGAAGAAACCGTGCGCCATTTCATTGTTGACGGCGTCGCCAACGCTGCGCCGAAATTCAAGCCCGTCAATGGTGCGCCGATCACACGCGGCTGCCGGATGTATAAGTCGCCCGCCGAAATCGCGCTGATGCAAAAAGCCAACGACATCACCATGACCGCCTACGCCTATATTCATCCGCGCATCGAAGCCGGCATGTCGTCGCAGGATGTCTCCGCTATGATGAGCAAGGCGACAACGGAACTGGGCGGCGCAGTTCGGTTCTCCATGGTCCTGCTCAATGAGGCGAGCGCCTATCCGCATGGCTCCAACACGCCGGAACAAATCACCGAGGGCGGGATTGTGCTGATGGATTGCGGCTGTTCGGTGCTGGATTATGAAAGCGATATTTCCCGCACGTTCGTTTTCGGCGAGCCCACCGCGAAGCAACGCGATGTCTGGAACACGGTGAAAGCCGGACAGGAACTGGCCATGGAAACAGCGCAGATCGGCGTTGAGGCCGGCGCTGTCGATGACGCGGTGCGCGCGTTCTATGAGTCCAAAGGCTACGGGCCGGGCTACAAAACGCCGGGCCTTTCGCATCGCCTCGGCCACGGCATCGGCATGGATGGCCACGAACCGGTTAACTTCGTGCACGGAGAGAAAACCAAGCTCGCGCCGGGCATGTGCTTTTCCAATGAGCCAGGCATTTACACCTTTGGCGAGTTCGGCGTGCGGCTGGAAGATTGCCTCTACATAACTGAGCAAGGCCCGAAGCTTTTCACAGCGCTGTCGCCATCAATAGATAAGCCGTTTGGGTGAAAGGAACATCCTCTGTGAAAAAAAACATTGTGAATAGCGGTTTTTCTGATTGGAAGCCCGATCAGTTGCCGAGCCTTGCTGGCAAGACCTATTTCATTACCGGTGGCAATTCCGGCATCGGGTTAGAGGCGGCGAAAATGCTGGCGGCGGCGGGTGGTGATGTCATCATTGGTTGCCGCAACACCGACAAAGGCGTAGCCGCGCTCGCCGAGATCAGCATGGTTGCAAAAGGCAAGTGCGATCAGGTGCGCCTCGACCTTACGAGCCTTGCCTCCGTTCGGCAGGCTGCCGATGAACTCAGAAACAAAACTGACCGGCTCGATGCGTTGGTCAACAACGCTGGCATCATGCAAACACCGCAACAACAAACCGCCGATGGGTTTGAGATGCAGTTCGGCACCAATCATCTCGGCCATTTTTTATTGGGCGGGTTGTTGTTTGATTTAGTCAACGCCGCGAAAGGACGCGTCGTTGTTGTTTCCAGCATCGCGCACAAATATGGTAAAATAAATTTCAACGATCTGATGCTGACCAAGGGCTATGACCCGACCAAAGCCTATACCCAGAGCAAACTCGCCAATTTGATGTTTGCACTGGAGCTTGATCGAAAACTGAAAGCCGTGAGCAGTTCCGTTTCATGCATGGCGTGTCATCCCGGTTATTCAAACACCGCGCTGCAGGACACTGGTCCGTCGGGATTTTTGAACGCGCTCTATAAGCTCACCAATCCGCTCATGGCGCAGCCTTCCTACAATGGTGCAATTCCAACGGTGTTGTGCGCGGCCGGAACCGAAGCGGTTCCCGGCGCTTATTACGGACCCACCGGCTTTATGGAAGCGCGCGGGCCCGTTAGCGACGCCAGCGTTGCCGGGCGCGCGCGTAAAGAAAGAGTCGCCGCGCGACTCTGGCAAGAAAGTGAAAAACTGGTTGGGTTTAACTGGCGCATTGTGTAGCGAACGGGGTTGTTCAGCCGCGCAGCACCAACTCGCCTTTACGGGCTTCGACGCTTTCAAGACGCGAGAGAAAGCTCATGCCCAACAGGTTCACCGCAAGCTGTTCGTCCTGGAGGATGAAGGCTTTGACGCCTTCAAGGCGAAGTCCTTCGATTTCGATTTCTTCAATGGTGACAAAAGCGGCTTTGGTTTCGCCATTGGCCGTGTGCACCGGATATTTATAATCCGCATACGATGTATAGATGCCGGCGTTGCGCGCATCGGAATCGCGCAAGGCCACATAGCTCGCACCGGTGTCGACCAGAAACCGGGCCGAGCGGCGGTTGACCTCTGCATTCACGTAATATTGCCGGTCAGGCGAGGCGCTAATGCGCACTTCATCGCCCCAGCCGGAAGGTGCGGCTTGCGCAGACGCGAGCGTCAGTTCCGGCGCGGCGGACGGGGCTTCCCCTGCCGCTTCCTGGCGCGCATCTATGGCGCGCACGCCGACAATGGCGGCGGCGACAATTCCAGCAGCAGCGAGAATTTCCGTACGCATGCAAGGCCCCTTCAATGAGGCCCTACTTTGGCGGCGCTTGGTTTCAGTATGATCTAGGCGATTGTTCGAATTGCAGCTTTAACCAAGACGCCTAGTTGAGACCGAGCACGTCGCGCATGGAATAAAGACCTGGCGGTTTGCCCATGGCCCAGCGCGCCGCCGCCACGGCGCCCTTGGCGAAAAGGCCCCGGTCGATGGCTGAATGAGAAAGCGTGATGACTTCCTGCGCGCCCGCAAAAGTCACGCGATGGTCGCCGACAATGCCGCCGCCACGGGAAACCGAAAAGCCGATATCGCCGGTTTTGCGTCGCCCCGAGCGCTCGCCCGAGGCGCGTTTGCCGGCGAGATCAACCCCGCGCCCGCGCGCAGCCGCCGCGCCCAGCATCAAGGCCGTGCCCGACGGCGCGTCGGCCTTTGCCCTATGGTGGGCCTCGAAGATTTCGATATCGTAATCATCTGACAGCGCCTTCGCGCCCGCCTCCACCAGCGCCATCAGCACATTAACGCCGACGCTCATATTGCCGGATTTGACGATGGGGATGGTCTTCGCGGCCTCCGTAATGGCGGCCTCTTCGGACGCCGACAATCCGGTGGTGCCAATCACATGGGCGACGCCCTTTTCCGCGGCCGCGCGGGCGTTCTCAACCGAGGCCTTGGGCGCGGTGAAATCGATCAATGCCCCCGCGTGACTCAATCCCTTTGACGGCGCGTCTTCGACCGTCAGCCCCAGCGCATCAAGGCCGGCGAGGATGCCGATGTCTTTACCAATATCCAGCCCGCCGGGACGCTCAAAACCGCCCGCCAGCGTCGCGCCCGGGGTTTTCAGGATCTCCGCGACCACCGCCCGGCCCATGCGCCCGCCGGCGCCGGCGACAAGAATGGATGTTTTACTGGCCACTGAAACGGCTCCTTTGGTGCGGCTTAGCTGCCACGCGGGAATGGGGTTCCATAGCGATGAGCGAAATATTTCGCAATGTCGCGGGCGTTGTCGAGAAACCGCGCGCCGTTTGCGGTTTTGACCTTTGCGTGCGGTCCGGCGTCGACGCCTTCCGTCAACACCAAGGTCGGACAGTTCCACTCGCCGTCGCCCAGCAGCGCCGTCAGCCCGGCGCGCGGATGGGAAAGCGGCTCATAACGAATGTCGAGCGCTTCCTTGATCGCTGGAAAATAACTCAGTACACCCCACATTTCTGCGCATTCAGGGCAGAACTCGCGGCGACCATTCGCTTCAAAGCCGGGCGCCAGCAGAAATAGAATGTCTTTGGTCATGTCATCTCCATTTGCAGATCGAGATGTAGGAACTGGTTGAAGTCGCCCATCCCATAGCCGCCAAACACCGCGCCATTTTCAAAACCGCGATTTTGCAACGGCGATAATATGCGTCAGCATCACCGCGCATTCAGGATTTGCGGCCATGCACCGTGTCGCGAACCGTCTGGTTCATTTTGTTCAGCTCTTCTGCGCTGAGGCCTGCTTCAAACTGCGCCGCCATGGCCTCCATCATCGGCCGCATTTCTTCCTTGGAGTTTACCCGCGGATAAGCCTCGCTCGGGATATCTTTGCCCAGAAATTCACAGAGCGGCGCCCAGCCGTCTTTCGCTTCAAACACGAGCAGGCGCTCTTTCGGAATCGCCTTTTTCACTTCTTCTGTATGGCGATTAAAGGCGGCGGTCAGGTGATCATGGTCGTGTATTTCATTGTCGAAAAACCGCCACACCACATTCTTCACCACAGGTCCAAAGGGCATGCCCGGCATCGATTTCACCGCAAGCGGGCTGAGGATGGTTTCTTGCGTCGATTGCCACCATTTTTCTGCGTCGCGGACGGAGAGGATGATTTTCGCATCCGGATAAAACGCCGCCAATTCACGCCAGAAGGCCGCCGTCGGAAAATCCACCGCTGCGCCATAGCCATCAAAGGTCGCCGGCCAGTCGGGCGCCCCGTCGGCAGCTTTCGTCCACAAATCGACCTGCTGCGGCGATCCGAACACTTCGCTCATGTGGTGACACTTGCCGAAACCAAGCGTTTCCAGCGCGACTTTCAGCGATGCGGTTCCCGTACGGCCCAATCCGGCGCCGATGACTTTCAACGACATGTCCATCCCCTTCAGAAATTCGCACGGAGCCTCGCAGCGCCGCCCGGGAAGATCAAGCCATGGTGAAATGATGATTTATCAGTTGCGCATAAATCGGTGCGGCCTAGGTTGCGCGCAATATGCGCCGCGTCCCCTCCCTGACGATCTTCCGTCACCAAGCCTATCGCCATTACTGGATCGCCCGGCAGCTGATCAGCGCCGAGCGGCAGATGGTGGCGATCGCCATTGGCTGGCAGGTTTACGATCTCTCGCGCCTGACGCGCTCGATTGAGGAAAGCGCGTTCATGCTCGGCCTTGTCGGGCTGACGCAGTTCCTGCCGATCCTGCTCTTGTCCCTGCCCGGCGGTCAGGCGGCGGACCGGTTTAATCGCAAACTGATTCTGGTCTGGTCGAACGTGCTGCGGTTCTTTGTGATCGCCGGCTTATACGCCGCAAGTTTCACGCCCGCCCATATCGCCATTCCCGCGATTTTTTGCGCGGCGTTTTTGAACGGCGCGGTCAGCTCGTTCACCCCGGCGGCGTCCAACGCGCTTTACCCGACGCTTATCCCGCGCAACGAACTCCCTGCCGCGATTGCGTGGAACTCACTAGGATTTCAGGGCGCGGCGATGATCGGCCCGGCGATTGGCGGGTTTTTATTTATCGGCGGTGCGCCGCTCGTTTACGCAACGGCGGCGGGTTTCACGGCAATTGGCGTTTTCTTTTTCGCCACTGCGCGAACGCCCACCCATCAGCCGGTGCGCAATGTGCGCGGACTATCCATGATCTTCGACGGGCTGCGCTATGTGCGCGACAACAAGCTGGTTTTGGGCTCGATCTCGCTCGATCTGGTGGTGGTGTTTTTTGGCGGGGTGACGGCCCTTCTGCCTGTCTTTGCACGCGATATTTTGCATGTGGGCAGCGAAGGGTTGGGCCTGTTGCGCGCCGCGCCGGCTTTCGGCGCCGCGATCATCGCCTTTGTGCTGGCGGCCAATCCGCTCGAGCGGCGGGTGGGGCCGTGGCTGCTTGGCGCCATCGCCATCTATGGACTCGCCATGCTTGGCTTTGCGTTTTCAGAACTCTTCTGGCTGTCGATGGCGATGCTCGCGGTCACCGGCGCCGCTGACATGGTGTCGATGTTTATCCGCATGTCGATTGTTCAGCACGCAACGCCGGACGGCATGCGCGGACGCGTTTCGTCCGTTTCGTTCATCTTCATCGCTGCGTCGAATGAGCTTGGTGAGTTTGAGAGCGGCGTCGCGGCGCGGTTTTTAGGGCCCGTCGGCGCCGTCATTCTCGGCGGCTGCGTGTCGCTGATCGCCGCTGCGTCCTGGTTCAAGCTGTTTCCGAAGCTGGCGAGCGCGGACAGGTTTGAGGAGGTGGAGGGCGAGGCTCCATAAGAAAATCGCCGCTTCAGAACTCCGACGTACGCGCTGCATACGCAAGAAGTCCTTCAAGTACAGGCTCCTCAAAGGTCAGCAAGTATACAGGAATCGGTTTCACAAAGTGCGAGATCAACCCCTTTTGCTCGAACGCGGACACAAATTCGTCCGAAGCAATCAAATCCTTAAACGCATTCATTAGCGAGCCGGCCAGATAGACGCCACCGCTGGCATTGTTCGCAAGCGCACCATCGCCGCAAGTTGAACCAAGCAGGCTGGAAAAAATATCGATGGTCCGTTGAGCGATAGGATCATCGCCCAGCCGCGCATGATCAAACAGTTCATAAGTCGTCAATGCATCATGCGACGAAGACCCCAAGCCATCCAACTCTGACAAAGCATGGTAGATCCGCAACAGGCCTGGCCCCGACACCAGGAACTCCGAAGGCAAGCGTCCATATCGCTTGATGAGCGCATCAAACAAAGGAAGATGCTCCGACTTTGCCGGCGCCGCTGTAAGCTGTCCGAACTCTGTCGGCAGAACGAAGGGCCCCGGACGGGACAGCACTACGGCGGCCCCCAACCCGGTTCCCGGCACGATCGCAAGCTTGGCGGCGCCGGGACTTGCTTCTCCCTCCCGCAACGCCCTGGCCACTGCTGGCGGCGGATCGAACACACCATATGCAACCGCCTCAACGTCATTCAGAAGATGGATTTTCTTACCGGGAAACTGTTCTGCGAGCACAGCTGAATCGACCACAAAATCCTTGTTGGTCAACCACACGGCACCGTTGCGCACCGGCCCGGCCGCACCGATAAATATATCAGCGTTGGCGTGATCCCCGCTTTCAAAGCACGCGCGCAAGGCGTTGCCGAGCTCTTTATAATCACCAGTTAAATGGCTGCGAGTGTCGACTATCGCGCCATCAACTACTTTCGCGATGCGTATTCTCGTGCCGCCTACATCAACCAACCACGCAAAAGATGGCAACGGTTCAGTCACAATTAGGAAATCCTTTTCCTTGGCGTCGGGCCCTCGCCCGTGCCGTTCTGCAAGCTATACATTGCTGATGCAGTCTTCGCCATTCTTCATCGCTGCCTCCTAAAACAGGCATTGCCCGCCAAAGTGTTACCCGCCGGTCTTGCGCGCAATAATGCAATACCGCAGATTGTCTGCTGGCGCGGGTTCGGAGCGCGTTTCAACACTGGATTCGGGGGGAGCATGGCCAAAAACAAAGCCATCACGCTTAACGAGCAAGATAGGGGCGAGCTATATGAACGAGTCGTTAAACAGATTGAGCGAGAAGATAATCTGATCGACCATCGCGTCACTTACACCCTAACCTTCCAGAGTATATTATTTGCTGCGCTCGCATTCACATCACGCGCAGAGGAAGGCAATGCGATTGCAGCCATTCTGATCTATATTGTGCCGCTCTTTGGCGCAGGCACGTCGACCTTCGGGTTTTTAGGCGTCCTATCTGGATTTTTGTCCATCTGGCAAAAACTACACGGCTGGAGACTGCATCTGAAAGGTATAGAGGAGTATCCGAGTCCGACAGGGCAAGGGCTGTCGTTGTTCCTTGCTTGGACTAGTTACATTCTTTTCACGGCCGGATTAGTCGTCGGCTGGCTATTTATTCTTGCCTATTTTTATGGGCTGGTGACGATCCAAGACCTAACGGCCAAGGTCGTCGGCGCCGCATGATCACCTACCGCCCGTCGGTCACGTTCTCCCAGAACGCTTTGGCGCGGTCGAGGAAGCCGCGCGATTGCGGGCATGACGCCTCGCCGCCGCCGGATTCACAGAACTGGCGCAGCAGGGATTTTTGTTCTGCGGTGAGGCCCGTGGGCGTTTCCACCTGGATCTCGACATAAAGATCGCCGCGCCCCTGTTTGTTCAACACCGACATGCCTTTGGATTTCACCCGGAAGCGTTTGCCGGTTTGCGACCCTTCGGGGACGGAGATTTTAACCCGCCCGCCATCGATCGTGGGTGTTTCAAATTCACCACCCAGCGCCGCCGTGGTCATGGGGATCGGCATCACCGAAAACAAATCCGGCCCGTCGCGCTCGAACAGATCATGTTCGGCGACATGCACGAAGATATAAAGATCACCCTCGGGCCCGCCGCGCGGACCGGCCTCGCCCTCGCCCGAAAGACGAATGCGCGTGCCGTCCTCAATGCCGGCCGGAATATCAACGGAAAGCGTGCGCTCGCGCCGGACCCGGCCCTGGCCACTACAATCCGTACACGGATCAGCAATCACCCGGCCTTCGCCATTGCAATGCGGACAGGAGCGTTCGATGGTGAAAAAACCTTGCTGCACACGCACGCGGCCAACGCCCTTACAGGTGCCGCACTGGGCCGGACCGGAGCCTGGTTTGGCGCCGGAGCCTTCACAGGTCTCGCAAGAGACGGAACCCGGCACCTTGATTTCTGTTTTCTTGCCGCGAAACGCGTCGCCCAGGTTGATTTCGAGATTGTATTTTAAATCGGCGCCGCGCCCGGGCCCGGCCCGGCGTCCGCCGCGCTGGCCGCCCATGAACTCGCCGAAAATCTCGTCGAAGATGTCGGAAAATCCTGCCGCGCCCGCCCCACCAGCAAACCCGCGAGCGCCGCCAAAACCGCCCATCCCGCCAGGGCCTCCGCCATTCTGGAAGGCTGCGTGCCCGAAGCGGTCATAGGCGGCGCGTTTTTGCTCATCGGAAAGCACTTCATAGGCTTCGCCGAGCTCTTTGAATTTTTTCTCCGCCTCCGGATTATCGGCGTTGCGGTCCGGATGGTATTGCATGGCGCGCTTGCGGAACGCCGATTTGATCGCTGCGCCGTCAGCGCCGCGTTCAATGCCTAAAACTTCGTAGTAACATGCTTGCGCCATAAAACTTCACGCGCCCCTTCAAGGCGGCGGGCAATAGCAAAATGGGGAACAGAGGTTTTTGCTTCTCTATTCCCCATCGGCTATTCCAATCGCCTTTAGTCTTTCTTTTCGCCGTCGACTTCTTCGAAATCCGCATCGACGAAATCATCATCGTCCTCTTTCGCGGCGTCGGCGGCGGCGGCTTGTGCGCCGCCATCATCGTCGTCACCTGCGCCGGCTTTATACATCGCCTCGCCGAGCTTCATGGTGGCCTGGGCCAGCGCGCCGGCAGCAGCGTTGATCTCTTCGAGGTCGGCGTTTTCTTCTTCGAGTTTTTCCTTCAATGCCGCGAGCGCATCGTCGATGGCCTTGCGGTCATCGCCTTCAAGCTTGTCGCCATACTCGGTGAGGTTCTTCTCTGTCGAATGGACCAGCGCTTCGGCGCGGTTTTTCGTTTCGACGCCCTCGCGGCGTTTCTTGTCGGCGTCGGCATTTGCTTCGGCGTCCTTGACCATCTTTTCGATGTCGTCATCAGAGAGACCGCCCGAGGCCTGAATGCGGATCGATTGCTCTTTGTTGGTCGCCTTGTCTTTGGCCGACACATGGACGATGCCGTTGGCGTCGATGTCGAAGGTAACTTCGACTTGCGGCACGCCGCGCGGCGCCGGAGGGATGCCGACGAGATCGAACTGGCCGAGCATCTTGTTGTCGGCCGCCATTTCACGCTCGCCCTGGAAGACGCGGATGGTCACCGCCGACTGATTGTCTTCAGCGGTCGAGAATGTCTGCGACTTCTTGGTCGGGATCGTCGTGTTGCGATCAATCAAACGGGTGAAGACGCCGCCAAGCGTTTCGATGCCGAGCGACAGTGGCGTCACATCAAGCAGGAGAACGTCTTTCACATCGCCCTGCAGCACGCCGGCCTGAATCGCGGCGCCGAGCGCGACCACTTCGTCCGGGTTGACGCCCTTATGCGGATCTTTGCCGAAGAAGGTTTTCACCGTCTCCTGCACTTTCGGCATGCGGGTCATGCCGCCAACGAGAATGACCTCGTCGATGTCGCCCGACGACAGGCCAGCGTCTTTCAACGCTTCCTTGCATGGATTGACCGTGCGCTTGACCAGATCCTCAACCAGGCTTTCCAGTTTGGCGCGCGACAGCTTCATGGTCAGGTGTTTCGGGCCGGATGCGTCAGCGGTGATGAACGGCAGGTTCACTTCGTAAGAAGAGGTCGAGGAGAGTTCTTTTTTGGCTTTCTCGGCTTCTTCCTTGAGGCGCTGCAGCGCGAGCTTGTCTTTCCTGAGATCAATGCCCTGATCTTTTTTGAATTCAGCCGCGAGATATTCGACGATGCGCATGTCGAAATCTTCACCGCCAAGGAAGGTGTCGCCATTGGTGGAGAGAACTTCAAAAACGCCGTCGCCAATCTCGAGGATCGAAATATCGAACGTGCCGCCGCCAAGGTCGTAGACGGCGATTTTCTGGCCGCCGGTTTTCTTGTCGAGGCCGTAGGCGAGCGCCGCTGCGGTCGGCTCGTTGATGATGCGCAGCACCTCAAGGCCGGCGATCTTGCCGGCGTCTTTGGTCGCTTGACGCTGGGCGTCGTTAAAGTAGGCGGGAACCGTAATGACGGCCTGGGTCACGTCCTGACCGAGATAGGCCTCGGCGGTCTCTTTCATTTTCTGGAGGATGAAAGCTGAAATCTGCGACGGGGCCATTTTGTCGCCGCGGGTCGAAACCCATGCGTCGCCATTATCGCCCTTCATGATCTGATACGGGACCATGCCCTTGTCTTTTTCGACCAGCGGATCCGTAAACGGGCGGCCGATGAGGCGTTTGATGGCAAAGAAAGTGTTCTCGGGGTTGGTCACCGCCTGGCGCCGCGCTGGCTGGCCGATGAGGCGCTCGCCGTCTTCGGTAAAGGCGACGACCGAGGGGGTCGTCCGTGCGCCTTCAGCGTTTTCAATGACTTTCGGCTCTTTGCCGTCCATGACGGCGACGCAGGAGTTCGTCGTCCCAAGGTCGATGCCTATTACTTTGCCCATTTTCGTCTCTTCTCCGTTTCAGCGAGCTTGTCCCGTTATTTCCGGCCTTTTGGCCCTCAACAGACGATTGGCGCCGAGTAAGCGCCGGAAGCGGACACGCCCCTATTGTGACATTTGACAGATGCGATGCTGCGGCCCGTCATCAGGCCAAGCCCCGCGTTCTGGCGGGATATAAGGAGGGGGTTTGGGACCCGCAACCCGTCAGCGGGTCTGGCGCGGCAAAAAATCCCGGCATGGGTTGTCCCCATGGGGCCGGGATTTTTACAGTTCGGCAAGACCTCGCGGCAAGAGCCCCGGAAACGGAGAGCGCCGCCGCCGCTAACGCATTCTGTTCCGCAGGTCAGTAATAACCGGCGCTGTTGTAATTCGGGCGGGAAATACAGCGGACACCATTCACGGAGCGATCAAACGACCCATAAGGATCGGTCGAAGGCGGGCGCCCGTCCGTATAAACCGTGCCCGGATAGCCGCGTCCGCCATTGGCGTAATATGGGCAATAATAGGCGCCCGAGTATGATGAGCTTGAAGCGCTGCTCGCCGATTGCCGCTGATAGCGCCGCAGCTGCGCGCGCGTGCGCTCAAGACAGACGCTGTCATAGCCGACAAAATCATCGTCGCCATTATAGACGCTGCAAAGTTCGTAATCGGCGTCCGATAGTTGCTGTGCGTTTGCGCTATTGTCGCCAACACTGAACGTCATTGCGGCGATGACCGCCGCTGCTGAAATTTTCAGGAAATGCATTCTCTCTCGCCCCTTCTTTTGGCCCCGTATGCAATTCGCCCTATTGCCCGATTGAAAGTTGTGGCGGGCAATGGGGCGAAAATGAGGCTCTAGCCGTCCTAATCTTTTTGATCGGCATCGATCTTGGCGGCGGCGCGGACGAGATTGATGAACTCGGCGCGGTCGCCGTAAGGGTCGTCGCTCTTTGCGGACTGCGCCAGCGCGATGATCTCGTCATAGGAATAGCGGTCCGTATAACCGGCGCGCTGCAGTTTTTGGCCAAACGCCGCGACAGCCGCGGCGAAATCTGCATCCTTATGCGCAGGGGCATGCCTTTTCGCCAGGTTCGGTTCCAGTATCGGATCAACGCCTGTGTACGGCACCTCAATAAGACGGCTGGTTTCTTCGCCGGGCAATTTATAGCGTAAACGGACAAACGCCCATTCATCGGAGACTTTTGTCGGCACTTCTCGTGGCTGATAACGCAGATCATCGATCAACGATGTCGAGCCGACAAGCGCAAGCTCATAAAGCGCTGTCACCGTATGGCCGGAGCCAATATCGCCCGCATCGATGGCGTCATTGTTAAAGTCTTCGCGGTTGAGCAGGCGCGTTTCATAACCGATCAACCGATATTCCGCGACCACCGCCGGGTTGAACTCCACCTGGAATTTCAGATCCTTGGCGATGGGAAACAACGTCGAGCGAAACTCGCGCACCAAAACTTTGCGCGCCTCGTTCAGCGTGTCGATATAGGCGGCGGCGCCATTGCCCGCTTGCGCCAGTTTTTGCGCGATAACGTCATTATAGTTGCCCTCGCCAAAACCGAGAATGGTCAGGTAAATCCCGGTCTTGCGCTTGCGGGCGACGAAATCCTCCAGTGAATCCGCATCGACAACGCCGACATTGAAGTCGCCGTCGCTGGCGAGAATGATGCGGTTGACCTTGTCTTTCGCAAAGTTTTCTTCGGCCAACTTGTAAGCCAGCGCGAGGCCTTCGCCGCCAGCGGTGGAGCCGCCCGCTTCGAGACAGTTTAGCGCTGCGATGATTTTGGTTTTCCGGTTGCCCGGCGTCGGTTCGAGCACCACACCTGCGGCGCCAGCATAAACGACGATGGCGATGCGATCGTCTTTCGACATTTCATCGACGAGCAACTCGACGGACTTCTTCACCAGAGGCAGCTTGTTTTCCGCCTGCATCGAGCCCGACACATCAAGCAGGAGAACGATGTTCGCATCCGGCGTGGTTTCGGGTTTAAGATCGTAGCCCTTGACGCCTATGTGCAGAAGCCGCGTGCCGGCGTTCCACGGAGACGGCGTCACCCAAATCGTCGGCGCAAAGGGCGCGTCGGCGCTTTTTGGCTCTGTATACTGATAATCGAAATAATTGACATATTCCTCGACCCGCACCGAGTCGGATGGCGGCAGTTGGTTGTTCGAGGAGATATAGCGCCGCATTACCGAATAGGCGGTGGTGTCAACGTCAGACGAGAAGGTTGAGACCGGCTCTTCGGTGGTCAGCTTCACTGGGTTGGGGTCGGTCTTTTCATATTGTTCGGTGATTTGCGGTTCTGGCGGCGGCGAAGCGCTCGCAGGCGGCAACGCACTTGAGAATTGCTCGCTCTTAACAGCGCCTTTTAAGTTCAACTGCTCAGAGTCCACTCTCGCGACTGGTGACGGCGCCGACAATTGCGGCCTTGAAACGCGGCTGCCTGTCACGACCACAGCAGATGAGGCATCGGCGCCCGGACACTGCCCATCGACGGGCGATGATTTGCTAGCGCTGGAATTCGTGCGGTTTGCGCCCGATTCAGGGGGCGTTGCACACGCCGCCAGCGCCGCCAGCGGCAGCGCCGCTAAAATCCATTTCCGCATGAATGTCTCTCCCGTCCTGCGAATTCGCCCGATCCTAGCCTTGCGGGCGGAAAAGGCGAAATTAGGGCGCTGGAGCATGTCCATTTGAATACGAGTCAGAGAAAGAGCTCTAGTTTTTTGTTTTGTCGCGCATTTGATCCGAAAACCGGTTCCCACTTTTCGGAATGCGCTCTAGTCGAGAATCCGCACGACCCGGAAGCCGATGTCATTGGTCTGCGCCATCTGGCTCGCGGCTTGCCGGTGGGCCGAGCGCGCGGCGCTGGCGGAAGTATTCCACGCGCCGCCCTTGATCACCCGGCGCGAGCAGTCGCCGTCAATGCGCGCGGCGCCGGTGGCAGGCCCGCCATTATGACTGGCGCTCCAGCAATCGGAGGTCCATTCCCAGACATTGCCGTGCATGTCGAACAAGCCGTAAACATTCGGCTGGAATCCGGAGACGGCGATCGTCTGTGCACGGAAGATGCCGGGCGAAGCGCTATAGGGCTCGCGGCCATTTATATTCGCGGCGTCGGAACTGAGGCCGCGCCCAAACGCAAACGGCGTTGCGGTTCCGGCGCGCGCAGCGAATTCCCATTCCGCTTCACTCGGCAGGCGGTAATATTTTCCGGTCTTGGCCGAGAGCCAGCGCGCATAGGCGCTCGCATCTTCGTAGGAGACGTTGATCACCGGATGCGCGCCGCGGCCCCAGCCAGCATCCGAAGGGGCATAAGTCTGGCATCCGCCATCTGCGACGCAAGCCGACCACTGATCGAAGGTCGTTTCGCGCGTGGCGATGGCGAAGCGATAAGCGATAGTGACCCGTCTTTGCGGGCTTTCAGCAGGGTCGCGCCCCGCCTCGCCCGGCGCCGCGCCCATGGTGAAGGCGCCCCCGTCGAGCGCCGCCATAGCCGGGCACATGGCGCAATCGCTGAAATAGTCGCCAAGATATTCGGTGGCGGCGGGCGCAGACGAGGGCGTCGCGCCTGCAGTCAGCGCGTTCAACGCCTGTTGATTGAGATCGCTGGCGGGTATTTGCTCCGTTTGCGGATTATTTATGGCTGGTTCTTCCGTCTGGGCGGCGGCAGTCCCTGTATCAGACAATGTCAGCGCATCCGCTTTGAGGCGTGGCGGGAGGATCGCGGCGAATTCTTCCGGCAGCGCTTCCAGTTCGATCCCGGTTTCTACCTCATCACTATTGGTTCCGGGCTCGCCATCCGGACTGACCAACTCCACAGACGTTGCATCCGGCGCGTCAGGCGCGACGCCATCGGCCAGGCGCACAAAGGCCAGCGCAGCCTCGCCCGGCGCTTCGCCGGTCTGTTCGAGAACACCCGGTTCGGCCGCCAGGTCAGCGCTTGTCTGCGCTGGCTCGCCAGCGGTCGGCGTTGCCGGCTTCAGGCTGGCGCCCTCGCGCAATCTCGCCTGCGCCAGCTTGGTTTCCGATGGGCCGGATTGCGCTGCGATTGGCGGCGCCTGCGGCGCAACATCTTGATCATTGCGCGCGCCAAGTGAGAACGCAGCGAGTCCGGCGGCGCTAACCACCGCCATGCCCGCGACAAAAGGCGCCGCCGAGGGGCGGATATGATTGCGCCAGAGATGGCGCGCAGGATGATGGATGCGAACCGGATCATCATTGGCGAGCGCGTTCGGCGCGCTCAGATCGCCGGCGGCGTCTGATGTTTCGACGGCCGGCATACCAGTTGGACGATCAATCGGGCCCGCCACGCGCTGACGAATCTTGATCGATTCCAGATCAGACAAAACAAAGCGCCAGCGCGGATCTTCATCGTCGCCGCGCCAGCCGGCGAGATCCATGGGCGCGGCGTCACGGGCGCCAAACGGCGGCTCGACCCGGCCGATACTGACCGGCGCCAGGCGGCCGGCTTTCCATGCCTCGCGCGCCACCGCAATCAGCTCGGGCTTGTCGAGGGCGACGCCTGTCCACAGCACAACCACAGCATCGATGCGGCGCGGATCAAACTCGCCGGGATCGAGACGATAGCCCGCACGCAACAACGCCGCCGCGATCTTGTCGGCGAAATTGGCGTTGCCTCCAGCAGCGAGGAGCTGAATCACGCCCCGCGCTTCGGATTGCCGCGCGCTATCGATTTTCTGTTGCACCGTCATTTTTGCTGACGACACCCCTCTTCGTTTTCCCCAACAGGCCAAAAACCCATCGCTTCGCTATGCAATGGCGTTCTGCGACCGAACCGGCACGACTTGATTACGCTACCCTGGATGTCTTCTGACCAGACATCGCCTGCATGTACACTATGATCCAAGATCCTTGGCCACACGGAACCCATTATCGAACTCGCGCGCCGTTTTGGCTTTGCCAATTCGGTGCGCGGAACGCAAGCGCCAGGCGCCGGTATTCCACGCGCCGCCCTTCAAGACGCGCTTGGCGCAATCGCCATCCACAACAGCCGATTGATCCGCCGGCGCGCCGGCATGGCTCGCTTTCCAGCAATCAGCAGTCCATTCCCATGCATTTCCATTCATATCAAACAAGCCGAACGCATTTGCCGGAAAGCTTGCGACCGGAACCGTCCGTTGACGGAAGATTTCTTTTGCGCCGCGATAGGGGAACTGGCCGTTATAATTGGCTTGCGCTGTGGAAATCCCGGCGCCGGTTGCAAAGGCCGCATCGGACCCGGCGCGCGCCGCATATTCCCATTCAGCCTCGCTCGGCAGGCGATAGGACTGTCCGGTTTTTTCCGACAGCCACGCCACATAAGAACGCGCGTCGTCAAAAGAAACGCTGACCACGGGGCGGTCGCCGCGGCCCCAGCCATGATCGGGCGGCGCCATTGTGCAGCCGCCATCAGCGACGCACGCATCCCACTGCGCATAGGTGATCTCGCGCGTGCCAAGCGCAAAACTTTTGCCGATGGCGACCTGGCGTCGCGGACTTTCCGACTTCGCTTTCGCGCTCTCGCCGGGCGCTGCGCCCATCTGGAACGACCCCGCTGGCAGCGACGCCATTTCCGGGCATTGCGCGCAATCCTTGAAGGTATTGACCTTGAACGCGTCGCCGACCACGGCTTGCGCTGTGGCGGGCTCGGGCGAAGCGGCGGCCGCAGATCCCGCCTCGATGGTTTCCGCATCCACCGCCGCAATCAAATCCTTAATGGCGTCCCGATTTGTGGCTGCGCTCTCGAGTGCAGGGGCGGCGGGCGCATCATCCGTAAGCGGAACATCTGCCTCTGTCCCGGAGACAGACAAGGAAGCCAGCGCCGAAGCAGATTGTTCCGGCGGGTCGGGGATTTGCACCGCTGGCTCTTTTTGCGTTGAGGCGAGCGGCGGAACCGCTTTGGGCGCAGGCAACAGAATGGGCGCCAGCAAGGCGGTTGCGACCGTCAGGGCGACCAGTCCCGCCGTCGCGCCAATCGCGACTTCCTTGGCGCTGAACCGGCGGCGTGTTGACGCTGGCGTCAGAAACGCCGGCGGCGCATCATTAGGAGGCAGTGCGCGTTTGAGCTGCGCTGAAATCTCCAAATCGTTTTCCGCTTCCAGGTCAACCGGATCGGCTTCGCTCTCCGCCGCGCTCCAGACAACGCCGTCGCGCAGACCCAAGCGCTGTTTCGTCAGCTGGATTTCCTCCAGCACAAATCGCCAGCGCGGATCGTCGCTTGAGCCGGTCCATCCGGAAAGATCAACCGGCGGCAGGCTTTCAAATTCGTCAGGCGGCAAAACCCCGCCAACCGCCACCGGCACCAACGCGCCGCGCGTCATGGCTGACAGGGCCTGCTCGTGTAATTGCACCAGCTTCGCCGCCGCCTCTGTCCAGACAATGATCGCCGCATCGTCATGCCCGCCGGTCCCGTCACCGGGACGCGACGCATGAAGCCCGGCGCTCGCCAGCGCCGCCGCGATCTTTTCGCCGAGCGCCTCGTCCTTTGGCGCGTGCAGGATTGAAACTGAGGACATCGAAATCGTTTCTGAATCGGAACAAGCCGTTCGCCAATAGGCAGAGCAAAACGGTCCAGCCGCCCTTCTAGGGCGAATCGGCCCCAAATGCCGATAGGGGGCCGAGCCGCGTTTGCTAAAAGTTTTGCAAGAAATCCTGTGGAAAAAGCGGCCGCGACCGGCGGCTTTTTGCAGCTTTCCAAAGCAAATCGTTCCTGTTATGTTCTTTGCGAGTTAAACTGTTCCGGGGGCAGGGAGAACCGATGGTCGCGCAAATCACCACCTTCGCCTTTCATGGCGTCGACGCCCGGCCGGTGACCGTCCAGGTCCAGCTCACCAATGGCGGCAGCAGCCCGATCACCATTGTCGGCCTGCCGGACAAAGCGGTTTCTGAAGCGCGGGAAAGAGTGCGCGCCGCTCTCTGCGCTGTTGGTCTGGGACTTCCGGTCAAACGCATCACCGTTAATCTCGCCCCGGCCGATTTGCCCAAGGAGGGTAGTCACTTCGATCTCGCCATCGCCCTCGGCCTGCTCATGGAAATGGGCGCGGCGCCGCATGACGCCGCCGCCGGATTCGCTGTGATGGGCGAGCTTGGCCTAGACGGCTCCATCGCGCCTTGCGCCGGGGCGCTGCCGGCGGCGGTCGCGGCCAACGCCATGGGGCTTGGCCTGATCTGTCCGGCGGCAAGTGGCGCGGAGGCCGCATGGGCGGGCGGGGACGCGACGATTTTGGCGCCGAAATCACTGATTCAGCTGGTCAATCACTTCAAGGGAACGCAGGTTTTATCGCCTCCGGCGCCGGGCGCGCTGGAGGCGCCGCCAGCCATACCGGATCTGATCGACGTCAAGGGTCAAGAGACCGCCAAACGCGCCCTCGAGGTTGCCGCGGCGGGCGGCCATAATTTGTTGATGGTGGGCCCGCCAGGCGCCGGCAAATCCATGCTGGCGGCCCGGCTTGCGGGGTTGCTGCCGCCGCTTTCTCCGTCGGAAATGCTGGAAATCTCCATGGTCCAGTCGCTGGCCGGGCTGCTTGAAGGCGGACGGTTAACCCGCGCGCGCCCGTTTCGCGCGCCGCACCACTCGGCCTCCATGGCCGCGATGATCGGCGGCGGCATCAGGGCGAAGCCGGGTGAAGCCTCTCTCGCCCATCACGGCGTGCTGTTTCTTGATGAGCTGCCGGAATTTACCGCACCAGTGCTCGACAGTTTGCGCCAGCCGCTGGAAACCGGGGATGTGCTGATCGCGCGGGCGAATTTTCACGTGCGCTATCCGGCCCGGTTTCAACTTGTCGCCGCGATGAACCCATGCCGTTGCGGCTATGGCCGGGCCAGCGGCCGGCAATGCGGCAAAGGCCCCAATTGCGAGGAAATTTACCAGTCCCGGATTTCGGGTCCGCTGCTTGATCGCATGGATCTGTCGATTGAATTGCCAGCTGTAACGCCGGCCGACCTCGCCGCGCCCGCGACGGGGGAGACCACAGCCATTGTCGCAGCGCGCGTCGCGGCCGCTCGCACCGCACAAGCCGCGCGCGGCCCTAATGGTAAAAACGGCAAGCCCAATGCAGCGTTGGCCGACGCCGATTTGACAACAATCGCCGCGCCTGATGCAGAGGGAGCAGCCCTTTTGTCCCGCGCCGCCGAAGCGCTGCGCCTTTCCGCCCGCGCTTACACCCGCATCATAAGGGTCGCGCGCACCCTCGCCGATCTCGATGGCGGCGGCGGCGTCAAGCGCCGCCATATCGCCGAAGCGGTCAGCTTCCGCCGCGCCTCCGACAGCATCTCCAACAGCGCCGCCGGAACAGCCCAACCCCAGCCCGCAAGCGAAATCGGCCCGATTTTCAGCCGCCGTTAACCAAGCTCGTCAATCATTTTTCAAGGCCAAACCCGCATGATGACCCCGGTTGTGCAATGGGGAAATCTCGATCAATGCAGCAGGCAGGCGCCTTTTCCAAAAATGTCAGGGAACTGATTGTTGTTTGCGATGAAGCCGGGTTGATCCGCTTCGTGTCCCAAAGCTTCGCCGGGTTTTTCGGCGCGCCCGCCCAGAGCTGGCATGGCCGCGCTTTCGCGCCGGGCGGCGGCGCCGCTGAGCCAGGCTCGCCAGCCAGCTATCGCACAGAGGCCCATTCCGCCGGCCGCGCCTTTATCGTCGACTGGACTGAGACCGTTCTTTCGGGCGGCGAACGCCTTTATGTGGGCGCGCCGGACGGCGTGGAAAGAGGCGGCCCGGCCTCTTCGTCTGTATACGAAGTGATCGCTGAGGCCCGCGCCCAGGCCGCTGAAGGCGAAACCGATCCAAAGCTGCAATTGCTGGCGACGATGAGCCATGAAATGCGCACGCCGTTAAACGGCATTCTCGGCATGACGTCGCTGCTGCTGGATACCGGTCTTGAACCAAACCAGCGCGCCTATGCCGAATCCGTGCGTGAATCCGGCGTCGCCTTGCTCGCGCTAATCAACGATCTTCTCGATTATTCAAAGATCGAGGCCGGCCGCCTCGATATCGAACAGGCGGCGTTTTCGCCGCTCAACATGATTCAATCCGTGGCGGAATTATTGTCGCCAAAGGCGGCGGATAAAGGCATTGAAATCACCGCCTATGTGGATAGCGCCGTCCCGGCGGAGCTCTTTGGCGATGAAGCGCGCCTGCGGCAGGTGTTGATCAATCTCGCGGGCAATGGCGTGAAGTTCACCGACACCGGCGGCGTCGCCATCGAAGCGCGCCTTGTCTCGGCGGAAAACGGCGCCGCCCAAGTGGCGTTTTCAGTACGCGACACGGGCGTCGGCATTTCCGAAGGCAAGCTCGCATCTATTTTTGAAGAATTCTCGCAAGGCGATTCCGTCGGCGAACGCAAACGCGAAGGCACCGGCCTTGGCCTCGCCATTGCGCGCAAGATTGTTCGCGCCATGGACGGCGAAATTTCACTGGAGAGCAAGCTCGGCGAAGGCAGCACGTTCACGTTCAATGTGTCGCTGGGATTTGACGGGAAGGCGCCCGCGCGTCCGCGGCCATTCACAACGCCGGTCATCGTCGCCACGCGCTCTACAGTTCTGGCGCGCTGCCTTGAATTGCAACTCGCGGCCATCGGCGCCGAAAACGTACTGTCCGTTTCAACGCCCGCCGGCGCCCTCGACGCTATGGCCAAGCACCCCAATGCAATGTTGCTCTGCGACATCTACATCGCCGGCGAAAGCGCCCAACCGCTCGCCCGCAAGGCTGTGCAATCTTATGTGCTGCTGTCGCCTATGGCGCGCGGACGCATCAACGAATTGCGCGAGGCTGGATTTAATGGCTATTTCATCAAGCCCATTCGCCAGTCGTCGCTGCACAAACAGCTGACTGACGACGAAACCGAGACCCCGGCGCCGCAGGCCCAAACGCCCGCCACCGCCTCTCCCGCGCCATCACAAAACAAAACATATCGCGTGCTGCTCGCCGAAGATAACCAGATCAACGCCGTGCTGGCGACAACCATCATCAAACGCGCCGGTCACAGTGTTGAAGTCGCGCAAAACGGCGCCGAGGCTGTCGACGCGGTGATGCTCGCTGAATACGACATTATCTTGATGGATATGCACATGCCGGAGGTGGACGGCCTTGAAGCGACGCGCCGCATACGCCGTCTTGACGGGCCCATGCGCCGGGCGCCGATCATTGCGCTGACCGCCAACGCCATGGCCGCAGACCGGCAAAAATGCATCGCCGCCGGAATGGATGATTTCCTCTCGAAACCGTTTGAGCCGTCTGACCTCACTTCGCTTCTCGCCAAATGGGGCGAGTGCAAAAGCGAATGGAGCGAGGCGTCGTAGACGCTTCGAGCGCCTTTCTTTAGCCGGAAAACGCCAGTAGCGTTCGCGCCATGACAGATCAGACAAGCGTTCCGCCCAACGCATCCAACTCAGGCGCCCCCACGACAGACTCCGGCGGCAAGAAATCATTTTTTGCATCGCTCGCCGCCTATGTGCGCGCCCGCAGTCTGGTGATGCTGCTGCTCGGTTTTTCCGCCGGGCTGCCCTTTTACATGATCTATCAAAACCTCTCGCTTTGGCTTGCCGAGGCGGGCGTTGAAAAAGGTGAGATCGGCCTGTTTGCGTGGACCGGTTTTGCGTTTTCATTCAAGTTTCTTTGGGCGCCGATGGTTGACCGCGCGCCAGTTCCGATCCTCGAGAAATTTGTCGGGCGCCGCCGCGCATGGATGGCGGCTGCACAGATCGGCGTTGCGCTGACGCTGGTCGCCATGTCCATGGCCGATCCGGCCGGAAACCTTTGGATCGTCGCCGCCATTGCCGTCGTCATGGCGTTTATGGCCGCGACTCAGGACATCGCCATTGACGCGTGGCGCATTGAAGCCGCCACCGATGAAGAGCAAGGCGTTATGGCGGCCATGTATCAATATGGTTATCGCGTTGCGATTATGGTCGCGGGCGCCGGCGCGTTGATCGTCGCTGACAATGTGAATTGGCCGGCCGCCTATCAATTTATGGCGCTGCTCATGGGCGTTGGTCTGCTTACGGTTTTGCTCGCGCCAAAAGTTGAGGTGCGCGAATACGCGCCGCCGCCGAGCGCCCCCTTTGCAGAGACAATTTCGACGTCCGTGATCGGACCGTTTCGCGATTTCTTCACCCGTTACGGCGTGCACGCTCTTGTTATTTTGCTTTTCATCGCACTGTTCCGGGTGCCTGACTTTCTCATGGGATACATGACGGGCCCGCTCTATATCGATCTCGGATATGACAAGACCACCATTGGCGCGATCAGATCCGGCGCCGGCTTGTTCGCAACGCTGGGCGGGGTCTTTCTTGGCGGACTTCTGGTATCGCGCGTTAGTTTCAAATGGAGCCTGTTGATCGGCGTGTTGGCGCAATCGCTCACCAACCTGATCTATAGCTGGCTTGCCCTTTCCGACGCGACGACAGGCGGCCTCGCCTTCGCGGTGATCGTCGACAACATCGCCTATGGCGCGGCGGGAACCATTCTGATCGCTTATATGTCGAGCCTCACCAACACCGCCTTTACAGCGACCCAATATGCATTGTTCAGCTCATTTTACGCCATGCCAGGCAAGTTTATTGGAGGCTTTTCCGGTTACATGGTGGAAGCGGCGGGCTTTGCCTGGTTCTTTGTCATCACCGCGCTGGTTGGAATCCCTGCGGCGATCCTGGTTTTTTTCCTGAAATATTCAGAAGAGCGATTTACGCTCGACACCAAAAAAACGGCGGCTGAACTGGAGGCGGCGGATTAACCCGCCGCCAGACAGGCGGAAAGATCCGGCTTTGCGTCATTTGAGCTGGTCGCCGTCGCATCCACATGGGCGACTTTTGCGACGCCTGTTTCATCCGGATACAGAATAACAATAAGTGTGCAGGTGGTGAGCGCATAGCGCCGATATTCGCCATCCCCCTCGCGCCGGGTCAGCGCAGGCGCGCCGAGCAGCGCGTCAACATCGCCGGCGCGGGCGCCCTGAAGGTCGCCAAGCTCATACACCGGAGCAGCAGGGGCGGCGGGTTTTGCCGCTTTCGGTGTGGACGTATTGGGCGCAGTTGCGCAAGCGGCAAGCGACGCTGAGAGCACGAAGGGAGCTAGACTCTTTAACTGCAACATTAAATCCGTGACCTTTCAATTCCGCGTCAAAAACCGCCGCGGACGATAAAGAGGCCCCCTGACCGCATCAAGGCGCGCAGTGATGACAAACGTGACAGACGCGCCGCGGAGCCGCGCCTGAGCGCTCGCGCCTTGCCTCATTGCACCCCCCTACCTATAAGCGCCGCTGGATTAACGCGCCCATAAGGAAGTTACATGACCGGACCCGCCTCCGACGCCCGCAACCTTGACGTCATCGGCGTCGGCAACGCCATCGTTGACGTGCTCGCTAAAGCCGACGACGCCTTTTTGAAATCACACGACATTCCCAAGGGCGGCATGCTCCTGATCGATGAGGAGCGGGCCCGCAATATTTATGCAGGCATGGGAGCGGCTGTTGAAATTTCCGGCGGCTCGGCGGCGAATTCGATCGCCTGCATCGCCTCGCTGGGCGGCAAGGGCGGCTTTGTCGGCAAGGTCTCAGACGATAATTTCGGCGAAGTTTTCCGTCACGATCTGCGCGCCATGGGCGTTGAGTTTGACACCAAACCGCTCGGCGAAGGCCCGGCGACTGGACGTTGTCTGATTAATGTGACGCCCGACGCGCAACGTTCGATGACGACGTTTCTTGGCGCGGCGGGCCTGGTGGCGCCGGATGATATTGATGAAAGTCAGATTGCGCGGGGCGCGATCAGTTTCTTCGAGGGCTATCTGTTTGAACAGCCGGTGGCGCGCAAGGCCTTCATTCGCGCTTGCGCCGTCGCCAAACGCGAAGGCAAGCGCACCGCGCTGACCTTGTCGGATGCAAGCTGCGTTGAGCGCCAGTTCGATGTTCTGCAGGACTTCATCCCGCAACATATCGATATCCTGCTGGCGAATGATCGCGAGACGGAAGCGCTGTTCGGCTCGCATGATGTCGCCCAGATCGCCGACAAGGCCCGCAAGCTTTGCCCGCTGACTGCTGTAACCCTATCGGAAAAGGGGTCCATGCTGATCCCGCGCGATGGCGAGGTCGTGAAAATTGACCCCGTGGCGCCGGAAAGGCTCGTGGATACGACTGGCGCCGGCGATGCTTACGCGGCAGGGCTTTTATATGGCTTGGCGCAGGGTTTCGAGCTTGCGCGCGCCGGCGCGCTCGGATCGCTGGCGGCCAGTGAAGTGATCAGCCATTTTGGCGCGCGCCCTGAAACATCGTTGAAAAAACTGGCGCAAGAGTCCAACCTGCTTTGAGGCTGGCATAGGGGGATGCGATGAAGCGCTGGCGGATTGCACTCATTGTTGTTGCGGTGATCGCCAGCATTTTAGTCTGGAAGCGCGAACCCTTGGCCATGGCCTATTTCGCATCCAAACTCGAAAAAACGACGCTGCAAGATCATGTGGCGCTGTTGCAAGATCATATTGAAATCGTCGTTCCTGAGAGCGAGGGCCCGTTTCCCGTGGTGCTTCAGTTGCATGGTTGCGCGGGCATACGCGCACCGTTTCAACATCAGTGGGCGGACGTCGCCAACAAGGCTGGCTACGCCGCGGTGATCATCGATTCCAATGGCGCGCGCGGCATGGATCGCGCAGCCGGACTTGAAAAGGTCTGCGGCGGCAAGACCTTATTGGGCCAGGAACGGGCTGGCGATATTGCAGCGGTGCTCGAAATTATCAAGCAGGATCAACGTCTTGACGCCTCAAGGCTGGTCCTCGCCGGCTGGTCGCACGGGGCCTGGACGGTGATGGATTACCTGACCATGGACCTCCCCGCCAACGCGCCACCCGGATTTGTTCGCCCACTGATGAACGTGCCTAGCGTGGAAGCGGCGATCCTGTTCTATCCCTATTGCGGCGTTGGCACGCGATCGCGTTTTGCTCCCGAGGCGCAACATCCGAAAATTTTAGCGCTGGTCGCCGGCGCCGATGAGGTTGTCGATGCGTCGCAATGCATCCGCTATTTTGAAAAGCGCGAACGCGCGGGCGATGATCTGGAGATGGTCGTCTATCCGAACGCCAATCATGTGTTCGACGACCCGTTTTTAGAACCGGACTATATTCATTGGTACAATGAAGAATATTTCAAGGATGCGGTCAGCCGCTATGACGCGTTTTTGAAGTCCCTGCCCTAATCGCCTGTCGCCGCGCTCACAATATCGGTATAAACGGCGGCGACCTGGCGCTTTGTTTCTTCAATCGCAACCCCTGTATCGATGACATAATTGGCGAGTTTGCGCTTGTCGGCATCGGGCGTTTGCAGTTTCAAAATCGCTTCAAATTTTTCTGTGGTCATGCCGGGCCGCGCCAGGACACGGGCGCGCTGAATATCCGCGGGCGCACTGACCACCACGGTGGCGTCGAAAAATTTCTCCGTGCCATTCTCGAAAAGCAGCGGAATGTCGAGCACCGCGACAAGCGCGCCAGCATGCGCGGCCGCGTCCATAAACCCTTCGCGATCGGCCGCCACCAAAGGATGAATGATTTCTTCCAGCGATTGCAGCGCCTGCGCATCGCCCAACACGAGACCGGCCAGTGCGCGGCGATCAACCGCCCCATCTACAATTGCATCGGGAAACATCGAGCCGACCGCCTTTGCGCCCGTTCCGCCCTTTGAATAGAGCCGATGCACGGCATCATCGGCGTTCCACACCGCTGCGCCAAGATCGGAAAACATGGCGAGCACCGTCGACTTGCCCATGCCGATGGAGCCGGTGAGGCCGATTTTGATCATTTTGGGTTCCTCGCGTCTGGCGGTCTAAGCACGGCCTTGTCTCTTCAGCTCTTTCACAAGATCTGTATGCAGACTATCGTCAACAACAGCCTCGCCGCCAAACCATTGCCGGAAGCCAGGCGCCGCCTGATGCATGAGCATGGCGAGACCGTTGATCGTCTTGTGTTTGGCGGCGGCGGCCTCTTTGAGCAACGGCGTCTGGAGCGGCGAGTAGACGATGTCAGCGACCATGGCGCTTTGCTTAAGCCCCGCAAGGGACATGTCGAGCCCGGGCTGGCCGCCCATGCCGAGACTGGTGGTGTTGACCAATATGTCAATCTTTTCAATTGACTGCGTGCGTTCCTGCCAGTCAATAACAACCAATCCGAAATCAGCCGCAAGCTTTCCCGCCTTTTGCAGCGTCCGGTTGGAAATCATTATCTCCGGCACGCCGAGACTTTTCAGCGCCAGCACAACGCCGCGCGCGGCGCCGCCGGCTCCAAGCACCAGCGCAGATTTTCCGGGTGCGGAAGATTGCTTGCGAACCGCATCTGCAAAACCGGAAATATCGGAATTGCCGGCCGCCGCGCCCTGGTCAGAAAAGGTCAGCATATTCGCCGCGCCGGCGCGCGAGGCGTTCTCGCTGGCCGTGTCCGCATAGCGCAATGCATTGTCTTTATGCGGCAAGGTCACGTTGACGCCCGCGAACCCTACGGCGCGCAACCCGTCCATGGCGCGAGCGAAATCATCATAGGTTGGCGGCACGTCGAACGGGATGTAAAAACCGTCGATTTCAGCGCGTTTGGCCCAAATCGTATGGATCAAGGGCGACAGGGAATGACTAACCGGATGGCCGATCACGCCGGCAAGGACTGGTTTTTGTGTGCTGTCTTTCGGCATCAAAAATCCAGCGCGCCTTCGCGGCGCAAGAGATCAAACAGCGGGAACAGCGACAAACCTAGCACCGCAAAATGATCGCCGACGATGGACTCGAACAGGCGGCTCCCGAGCTTTTCAACCATGTATGCGCCGACCGAATGGAGTATTTCCGGACCGGCCGCCGCCAGATAGTCATCCACCTCCTGTTCGCAAAGGGCCCGCATCACCAATGTCGGGCGATCGAGATTGCGCCAGATGAACTTGCCGCCCCTCGCGACCGCAATCGCATTGATCAGCGTGTGCGGCGCGCCTTGAATCTCCATCAGCCGGGCTTTCGCCTCGGCCATAGAGGCTGGCTTGTCGTATGAGCGGCCCTCAAATTCCATGATCTGGTCTGAACCGATGACGATCGCATCGGTTCTGGCGGCGATCTGGAGGCACTTGGCTTCGGCGAGACGCATCGCCAGCGTTTCCAGATCGAGACCGTCGCGTTTGCCCTCGTGCTTGATGAGATCTTCATCGACGTCCGGTTTCATCACCTCGAACGGCACGCCCGCACTCGCAAGGATATCCCGGCGGATGGCGCTGCCTGAGGCAAGGATGATGCGCGGTCTCGACATGAATAGGATCTAGGCCTGGTTCTGACGGGCGGAAAGTTTTGTGAGGATGGCCGCGGCGGTTTCCTCCACCGACCTACGGGTCACATCGATCACCGGCCAGCGGTTTCTGGCGAATAACCGCTTTGCGTTCAACACTTCCTGACGGATGAGATCGAGATCGGAATACTCTTCCGCCGCGCCTTCCGCATTCATATTTCCAAGCCGGCTCTGGCGTATTTGCGACAGGCGTTCCGGACTCGCCACCAAGCCGACCACCATGGGTTTTCGCAATGCGAACAATTCCTGCGGCGGGTCTGCGGTCGGCACGAGGGGAATGTTCGCCGCCTTGATCCCGCGATTAGCGAGATACATGCAGGTTGGGGTTTTCGAGGTTCGTGACACACCGACCACGACCACGTCTGCGGGTTCCAGATCCCAGACCATTTGCCCGTCATCGTGGGAAAGCGTGTAATCGAGGGCGGCGATCCGGCGGAAATAGGCGTCATTCAGCTCGTGTTGCGCGCCGGCTTTCAACGTCTGCTCAAGCCCGAGATAATCGGTGAAGGCGTGCAGCAGGGGATCAAGGACGGAAATGGCAGGTGTTTGCAATTCACTGCAGCGAATTTCGAGTAGGCGGCGAAGCTCCGGGTTCAGGACCGTATAGAGCACTAGGCCGGGCGAGGCTTCGATCTCTGCGAGGGTTTTTTCCATCTGTGCGCGCGAGCGGATCAGCGCATAAATATGTTCAAGCGGCTTTGCGGCAGCGAATTGGGAGGCTGTCGCTTTGAGCATCGCATTGAGAGTCTCGCCGGTGGAGTCAGACACTAGGTGCACGTGAAAATACGTCGCCAGCGGCGCCCGTTTGCGCGCGGATCTTTTTTTCTCCGGAGTATTCAATTGCGCCTCACCCATAATGGGGAAGTATAGGGGAAAGTTCGCGTAAATCGCGAGCGCCTTTTTCGGGGCTGGTAAAACTCCCGAGTCATACCAGCTCGGCGCCCAGCCTTACGGGCAAAGTCATACTGGTCATACTTTTCTGTTGGCATTCTCAAAATCCATGGGATGAATCCAGCTTCCCCAGCAGCGTCTTCAAAATTTTCCATTGAAGATGCGTCGATTAGCTCGCTTTCCAACATCCCCTCAAGCCACTACTCCCCGTTGATAAATCTGTGAGTCTTTACAGCAAACCTACGGGAGATACGCGCGCTTTGCATTTTTCCCCGGTTTCCCGCCTGACTCTTTATATTAATCCTTTATTAAGAATCCTTTATAGAAGGTTAAGAAGGAAGCTTCGCATCTGATGACAACGAACTCTAAATTCTTGCGAAGCTTTGAAGGCGAGGTTTTCGCATCACCGCCAATCTGGTTCATGCGCCAGGCTGGCCGTTATCTTCCAGAATACAGAGAGCTGCGAGCGCAAGCGGGATCATTTCTGGATTTGTGTTTTAATCCGGCGCTGGCGAGTGAGGTGACGCTGCAGCCAATCCGCCGGTTCGATCTGGATGCGGCGATCTTGTTCGCGGACATCCTTTTGATCCCGCATGCGCTGGGTCAGCAATTGAGCTTTGTTGAGAATGAAGGGCCGAAGCTTGAGCCGGTCGTAAGCCTGAAAGACCTTGATCGATTTCGTGACAGAAACATCTTGGATATGCTCGAGCCGGTGTTTGAAACGGTGCGAAAAACGCGCGCCGGATTGTCCCCGGATAAAGCATTGATTGGTTTTGCCGGCGCGCCTTGGACAGTGGCGACATACATGCTGGCTGGCGGCCCGATGAAAGACCCGGCGGTCTTGCGCCAGCGGTTTTATGAAGAACGCGCGCTGATTGACGGGCTGATCGATATTCTTGTCGATAAAACGATTGACTATCTCATCGCCCAAATCGACGCAGGTGCGGACGCGGTGCAGTTATTCGACACATGGGCGGGCGGGTTGCCGTGGCCTGTCCTCGACGCAGTGTCTGTCCGGCCGCTCGATAAAATTTCCCAAGCCGTGAAAAAAGCCCGGCCCGGTGTGCCGGTGATCCTCTTTCCGAAAGGCGCCGGCGAGAAGGCGTCTGAATACGCCATGCTGTCTGCCTGCGACGGTTTTGGGATCGATTACGCTATGGACCCCTCTTGGGCGCGCACGGCTCTGGGCGAACGCGTGGTGGTCCAGGGCGGGCTTGATCCGTTGCTCACCATTACCGGCGGCGATGCGATGACCAAAGCTGCGGATATCTATCTGAAGCTTTTTCACGACGTGCCTTATATCTTCAATCTCGGACATGGTTTCACGCCGCAAACGCCGCCGGAAAATGTCGCGGCGCTGGTCGAGTTTGTCAGAAGGAACGATTGATGGTGGAATTCTTGAGCGGCATCTATCTGTGGATCAAATCCGCGCATCTCATCTTCGTCATCGCCTGGATGGCTGGCATGATGTATCTGCCGCGGCTTTTCGTTTACCAGCACCAGTCGGAAAAAGGCGGCGAAGCCGAGCGCTATTTCATCCAGATGCAGCGCAGACTTCTCAAAGGGATCATCAATCCGTCGATGATCCTTGTCTGGGTGCTGGGGATTTTAATGCTGATCGCCAACCCGGCAATCCTTTCGGCTGGATGGTTTCATGTGAAACTGGCGCTGGTGGTGGGGATATCTGCCGTGCATGGATTTTACGCCTCATCCCGCCGGAAGTTTGAAAAGGGCGAACGACCGCGCAGCGAAAAATTCTGGCGCCTGATGAACGAGGTTCCGTTCCTTGCTTTGATCGTCATCGTCATCATGGTGATCGTGAAGCCGTTTTAGACTTCACACAGGCGTGTCTGGCGGCGGCGAAGTCTGTTTGATAACATTCGCCCATGACGCTTGGACGCTATGCAGCGATTTTCGCCGCGCTGGTTATGCTGGCCTGGCCGTTTGCATTAACGGCGGTGAAAGCGGCTGGCGAGAGCAAGGGAATGATAAGTCATTCCAGCGCCGCAGAGCACTGCCAGCCCGGCAAGATCGAGGTCAATGGAGACTGCTCTTACATCGTGCTGTGCGCTCAGATTTGCATTGGCGTGATGCCGTCGCCCAATCCAATCATGGTTGCATCGCTCAATTATACAATCGTTCAGCCAAGTCGGGCGCAAAGGCCTGCCGCGCTGGCGCCTGCCCCTCCTGATCCGCCTCCACGAAAGCTCCGATCTGTTTGAAACCTTATTTTTCAATCATTATGGAGATAACCATGAAGAATATTGCTTTGATCTTTGTTGCGGTCACGGCTCTTGCGGGAACGTCGGCTTACGCCGCCGCACCGGAGGCCGTCGCTTCAGCGTTTGCTGCATGCTGTGACTTTGTTGCAGCCTGTTGCGGCGGTTCTTCGGACTGCTGTCCGTAAACACTAACCGGCGCCCGCCCTTCCGGGTGGGCGCCGGCCCCTGCCGCCCAAACTAGATGAAAGAAGAGAAATTATGTGCGGCCGGGCTAATCAATCTTTGACTTGGAGCGAGATTTGCGCGGCGCTGGAAATTGATGGCGTCGAGCCGCCAGACAATATGCGCCCCAATTACAACGCTGCGCCGACCCATGACGTTTTGGTGTGCGGTCTGCGAGACGGCCAACGCGCGGTACAGCGGATGCGCTGGGGGTTGATTCCGGCCTGGGCGAGCGAGCCGCCGAAATACGCGACGATCAACGCCATGTGCGAAACAATAGAAGAAAAAGCGACCTGGAAAGGATCACTCAACAAGAAGCGTTGCGTAATTCCGTTCAACGGGTTTTACGAATGGCGCGGCCCGAAAGGCGCCAAGCAACCGTTTTATATTCGCCGCCGCGATGGAAAACCCATGCTGATCGCCGGTCTATGGGCGCACAACGCCAAGATCGACCCGGACGGCATGCGCAGTTTCACCATTATCACTTGTCCCGCCAACAAAGCCATGAGCGAACTGCATCCACGAATGCCGGTCATTTTAGACCCGCGTGATGTGGGTTTATGGATAGGCCCAACGCTGTGGGGCGAGGAAGCCCGGGCGCTGTTGCGGCCCTGCGCTGATGATGTGTTGACCGCCTACCCGGTGGGCAAGGCTGTGGGATCGGTGAAAAACACTGGCCCCGAACTTGTCGAGCCGATCGGCGCGGCGGCGTTTTAACCGGGTTTGGGTCCGTTCATCGCAGCGAGACCTCTCGTCAGCGAAGGCGATGTTTTCACGCCACATTGGCGGGTGTAACCCCGTAGCCGATGATTTCAGGGAGCGCGAAAACTATGAAAATGAAACTTGCTGCATTGTCTGCGCTGATGAGCGCGTCATGCTTTACGTCAGCAACCGCAGAAGAGCTCAAACCCGGCGTGATCAAATGGGGCGCAAGCGCTGCAGAGATTGAGGCGGCGCTTGAGGGCAAATGCGCCGAGGGTTTCGTCAACCGGCCGATCGACCCGCCGTTCCTGCCCAACAAACCGGCCAAACAGGTTCAGATCGATTGCAACGGGCTCGATTTTATGGGCGCGCCACGCTGGACAGAGTTCGTCATCGGCGACGACAGGCTGCAAATGGTTTGGGTGATGGTTGAGGCTGAAGACAAGGCGAAAGTCGTTGCAGCGCTGAAAGAACACTATGGTGCGCCATCGCATGACACGCAGATGTTCATCGCGTTTTCTGAGGCCGATGCGGCCTGGCGCGAAGAGCCGCCGGAAGTCTTGTTCTACTCTGATGAAATCGCGCCGATGATGGAGGCGTGGTTCGACCATCCGGAATAACCCCGCCGCTATTCCACTTTCTGATAGGCGTACCAGGATGCATCGAGCTGGCAGAAGGCGATCAGCGCACCGGCTTCTGATTTGCCGTTGAGCCAATCCACCGCATTTTGATCGCAGGATTTGAACAGCCTGACTTTCGGATCCCGCTTGGAGAGAGTCAGCGGAGTGCTGAAATAAACCAGACTGACGGTCACCCAATGATCGCCGTCTTGATAGCGGTCGATCACCACATCGATTTCATCGCCGGTCGTTCCGATCGGGAAAAAGTCGATGCGCTCCACTGGAAATTGCTCGCGCAAGATCTTCAGGAACTCGCGGTCGAGACCATCATCATCAGCCGGGTCGCGGGCCGGGATGCGCGCGAAATCTTCAAACGGACCCGGATAGGCCGCTCGAATGGTTTGGAAGGTTGCCTTGTTCTCTGAATAAAGGCCTGCCGCGTCGAGCAAGGTGCGCTTCGGCCCGCTTTCGCCACATCCGGCGGCGGCGGCGATGATCAGGGCGATTGCGCCAAAGCGGAACAGTTTGCGGGTCAAGGATCATGCTCCCGGGGGTTTTGCGCCCGCGATTAGACCGCAAACCGGTAAAGAGGGGCTAAATGCCGGGCTGCGCGGTTTGAGCGGCATTGACGAACCGCCAGGCGGGATTATATCTAGCCCAACTTTCCTTTTGAGCGCCGCCCGGCCTTGGCCGCCCAGCGCCCCGTAATTCCATCGTTGACCTTCCCCTCCTCCGCGGCGTCCGTCCGCGAGGCCATTTCCCTGATTGAGGCTACCCATGCTGCCTAAAACCATGACGCTCGATGAGCTCAAAGAAAAAACCCCCGCCGAACTTCTCGCTTTCGCCGAAGAGCTGGAGGTCGAAAACGCTTCGACCATGCGCAAGCAGGACATGCTGTTTTCGATCCTGAAAGAGCTTGCCGATCTCGAAGTTGAAATCCATGGCGGCGGCGTTCTTGAAGTTTTGTCGGACGGCTTCGGCTTTCTGCGCTCGCCCGATGCGAACTATCTCGCAGGGCCCGACGACATCTATGTTTCGCCAAACCAGATTCGCCGCTTCGCCTTGCGCACGGGCGACACGGTGAAGGGCGAAATCCGCAGCCCGAAAGACGGCGAGCGCTATTTTGCGCTGCTCAAGGTCCACACGATCAATTTTGAAGATCCGGAAAAGACCCGCCACAAGGTTCACTTCGACAACCTTACGCCGCTTTACCCTGAAGAGCGTCTGAAGATGGAAGTCGAAGGCGAGAAGACCAAAGATCTGACCGCGCGCGTCATCGATCTTGTGGCGCCGCTCGGCAAAGGTCAGCGCGGGCTGATCACCGCGCCGCCGCGCACCGGTAAAACGGTCATCCTGCAGAACATCGCCCACGCCATCGCCACCAATCACCCGGAAGCCTATCTGATCGTCTTGCTGATTGATGAACGCCCGGAAGAAGTGACCGACATGCAGCGCTCGGTGAAGGGCGAGGTTGTCTCCTCAACCTTTGACGAGCCGGCGACCCGGCACGTGGCGGTTGCGGAAATGGTCATCGAAAAAGCCAAGCGCCTGGTTGAGCATGGCCGCGATGTGGTGATTTTGCTGGACTCGATCACGCGTCTCGGCCGCGCCTACAACACTGTCGTTCCGTCCTCGGGCAAAGTGTTGACCGGCGGCGTCGACGCCAATGCGCTGCAGCGCCCGAAGCGTTTCTTCGGCGCGGCGCGCAATATCGAAGAAGGCGGCTCGCTGACGATTATCGCCACCGCGCTGATCGAGACCGGCTCGAAAATGGACGAAGTCATCTTTGAAGAATTCAAAGGCACAGGTAACTCCGAGCTTATTCTCGACCGTAAAGTCGCCGACAAGCGCACCTATCCGGCCATCGACATCGCCAAGTCAGGCACCCGGAAAGAAGACCTCATCACGCCGAAAGGCGACATGCAGAAAATCTTCGTCCTGCGCCGGATTCTGGCGCCGATGGGCACGTCGGATGCGATTGAATTCCTTATCGATAAGCTCAAGCAAACCAAGTCGAACCGCGATTTCTTCGACTCGATGAATACGTAAAGGTTGCGGCGTCAGTCCTGACAGCGGAACTCCGTCCAGAGCGGATAGTGGTCTGACATTCTGTACTGCATCGAGCTTCGGGGCATGTTGAGATCGGTGTAGAGCAGCGGCACGAAATCAAATCCGCCGCCGCCAAGAAATTCCATGTTGAGCTGGCGGCGGCCGCCGGAAGTGAACCAGGCGATTTGGTCGTAAAATTTCTCACGCATAGGATCGTTGGCGTCGGCGAAAATCGACCGGCGCACGGCGTTTAGTTGTTGCGGAACCGTGAGGCCGGTTGAGGTGAACGCATTCCACAAATCGTCATCGTAGCGGTCGATATTGAAATCGCCCAGGACCATGAAGTTCTGTCCGTAGGAATTGGTCTGACGAGCCCAGTCGTTCATCCACTCCGCGATGCCCGTCAGCTCCGGAATGCGCCCTGCGCTGCTTCCACCATATTCGATATGCAGCGTGACGAGGATAAAGGTTTCCTTGCCCGCGCGGAAGCTGACCGCATAGGGCGTGCGCGCGAATTGGCGTTGCAGAGCGCCCGAGGGAATGACAGTCTCCCAGTCATGAGGAATGACAAGCTCGCCTGCGAGGCCCGAAAGCTCGACGCGTCGCTTATCAAAGATGAATCCCATGCGTTCATTATGGCCGGCGTCGCCGCGCGACACGTCGGTGATGAGGAACGCCCAGTCCTTCCCAAGGGTCTTGATCATCGTGCGCAGGGCGAGAAGGTCGCCCATGATTTCCTGAACGGCGATGACGTCGAAGCGGGAAATGATCTCTGTGATCGCCCACAGCGCACGCCAATCGCGTTTAGGGCTGTCATTGTCCTCAGCGAGCCATTTTTCTGATAGCGAGGAAAATGACTTGATATTCCAGGTGCCAACCAACAGATTCCGGTTGACGTCGCGTTTTGGCGGGATCGCCGCATCGAGACTTTGACGCAACGCATTCATTTCTGCGCGGACAATCGTCGGCGCACCGGCGCTGTCCCACGCAATCAACGGTTTTGACATCGCACTCTCCCCAAATGTTGCGGGGCGTATTCTAAAGGTGTGCGTTTTGTTTGAAAGCAAGGAGTATCGGCGATCGCACAAAAAGAACCATCAGATGCGCAATTGACCGGCAATTGGCAGGTCGCGAATGCGCTGGCCGGTGGCGTTGAAAATCGCATTGGCGAGCGTCGGCGCCAGCGGCGGCAGGCTCATTTCGCCCATCCCGGCGGGCGGCTCGCCATTGTCGATGATATGCGTCTCGACCACTGGCGGGGCGTCGGTGATTTTCATCAGCTGGTAAGTATCGAAATTGGCGTTCACAACGCGCCCGCCCTCGACATTGATCGCAAGGCGCAGCGCCGTCGAAAGCCCGTCATTGATGCCGGACTCCATTTGCGCGGCGACGCCGTTGGGGTTGACCACCGTGCCGATATCGATGGCGCCGACAACGCGTTCAACACGCAACCCTCCCTGATCGTCCACAGCGACATCGACAACCTGCGCGCAGTAGCCGCCAAACGTAAAGTGGCCGGCGATGCCGCGGCCGCGGCGAATGCCGTCGCCTGACGGCAATGTTTCTCCGTAGCCGCCCTTTTCCGCGGCGAGGCGCAATACGCCAGCGAGTCGGCCGGGATTGAACACCGGTCCGCCATGCTGGTCGTAGGTCAGCTCTTGCGGTTCGCCGAGAAGACGCAGGCGCAAAGCCAGCGGATCTTCGCCGCGTTGATGTGCGATCTCGTCGAGAAAACTCTGCACCACAAACGCATTTGCCGTGTGCGCCGGCGCACGCCAGGAACCGCGTGGGGCGCCGGATTTCGCTGAGAAATATTCCACCCGGTAATTGTCGACCAGCCGCGACGGGAAGTCGTCCGGATAGAGCTCGGCCTGCCAATAATCCGTTTCCGGAAGATTGGGGCGGCGGTAATATTTTGACGCGCTGGCAAGCCGATGAGTCCAGCCAGTGAGATTGCCGTCAGCGTCAAAGGCGGCCTTTAAATGATGCATGCCCGATGGGCGGTAGAAATCGTGCTGCAGGTCATCATCGCGGGTCCAGACGAGCTTTACGGGACGCCCGGCCGCCTGGCTGATCAGCGCCGCCTCGCCGACATAATCATTGCTCAACCGCCGCCCGAAACCGCCGCCAAGCCTTGTCGGCTGGACCTTGATATTGAGCCGGTCTTCGCGGCCCAGAACGCCGGCCACCATGCGATTGGCGCCGCTCGGCATTTGTGTCGGGGCGTATATATCGACGCCGTCCTCGCGCACATCGGCGAGGCAGTTTTGCGGCTCGAGCGGCGCGTGACTGACATAGGGCTCCCAGTAAGTCGCCTCAATCACCGTGTCGGCGGTTGCGATCGCTGCGTCGAGATCGCCGTCCTCGCGCACGATCTGACCGGTTCCGGTTAGCAACTCGGCGCAATGGGCGCGGAAGCTTTCCGAGCTTTCATCGGCATACGGACCATGGTCCCAGTCGATATTGAGCGCGTCTCGGCCTTTCATCGCCGCCCAGAGATTTTCGGCCACCACGGCGTAACCTTCAGCCTGTACGTCGTAAGGCCCGTCCAGCGGCGGGCGCCGCACTTTGATGACATCGACGACGCCGGGGATTGCGCGGGCCGCGCTGTCGTCCACTGACCGCGCTGTGCCGTCGAAATAGGGGCAGCGCGCCATCACGGCGTGCAGCATGTTCGGCAGTTCCGCATCGATGCCGTAGACCGCCTTGCCGGTGACGATGGCGCGGGCGTTTTTCATCTTTTGCGGCGCGCCGATAAGAGTGAAATCCTTTGCGTCTTTCAACGGCGGCGGGGTTTCCGGCGGGGCGATGTCGGCGGCGGCTTCGGCCAGTTCGCCATAAGTCGCGCTTTGACCCGATGCGGCGTGAGTGACGACGCCCTTGGCGGTCGAAAGTTCGCTGGCGGGAACGTTCCAGCGCGCAGCGGCGGTGGCGACAAGGAGATGGCGCGCGAGCGCGCCGGCCTGGCGCAAGGGCTCAAAGGTTTCGGAGACGGATGTCGAGCCGCCTGAGCCCTGGCCGATATATTTCCATTGAAAGCCGCCTTCGGGATTGGCCGCGAGCTCCAGCGGCATCTGCACTGTATCGACCTTGTCAAAATCCACATCGAGTTCTTCGGCGACCAGCATTGGCAAGGATGTGTCGACGCCCTGACCCATTTCGGGGTTGGGGAAGGCGATGGTCACGGAATTGTCGGGACGGATGATGATGAAGGGCCCGGTGGTTCCGGCAAAAGGCCCGGCGGGTTCCGCGGCGGCTTCGTCGCGTGGCCTCGAACAGGCGGCGAGCGGCGCGGCGACGATGAGCGCGCCAGCGGCGGCGCCGTAACGGAAAAGGTCTCTGCGGGTTGTGCTGAAGGGTGCGTTCATGCTGCGCCTCCGGTCTGACGAGCGGCGCCATTCTCGCGCATGGCCGCTGCTGCGCGATGCACCGCCTTTCGCAACCGGTAATAGGTGCCGCAGCGGCAGATATTGGTGAGGTTGGCGTCAATATCTTCGTCGCTTGGGTTCGGCATGCGCGACAGGAGTTCAACCACCGCCATGATCTGACCGGCCTGGCAATAGCCGCATTGGGCGACGTCTTCATCGATCCACGCCTGCTGCACCGGATGAAGGGTTTCGCCGTCGCTCAGCCCTTCAATGGTGGTGATCTCGGCGCCGTCGAGCGAGCCAACCGGCATGACGCAAGAGCGCACCGCCGCGCCATTCACATGCACCGTGCAGGCCCCGCAAAGCGCGGCGCCGCAGCCGAATTTGGCGCCTTTGAAGCCGGCGAAATCGCGCAGATACCACAAGAGCGGCATGGTCTCGTCGCCGTTAAAGGTGAAAGCCTTGCCGTTGATTTTAAGCCTGGCCATTGCGATCGCCCCTTTTTGCCTGCAGGCGTCATGGTAACCGCGTTACGCGGCCAGCGCTGAACGGTTTGACGCTGCGTTGGCTCGCTTCATCGCAAGACTAGCCGATCAGCAACAATGCGCGGAGAAAATAAGCGGCGGCAGCGACGGCAAGTAGTCCGCCGAGAGCGAATAGCGCGAACCAGAACAACCGGACGCCGAGCGGGCCCGGTTTTTCATGGTCCGTGGGCGGAGCAACTGGTTCAAACCGCTCAGCCATGATATCCCTCGCCCGCTTTCACCTTGCCCCAGAAGAGGTGATACACATAGACCGTGTAGCCGAGGATGACGGGGAGCATTACACCGCCGCCAACCAGCAAAAACCCCAGCGCATTGTCGTGCGCCGCCGTCTCCCAAAGGGTTTTTGCGAAGGGCACATTGTAGGGAAAAAGCGATACGGCGAGACCAAGATAGCCCGTGAGGAAAACCCCGGCGGCCAGCAAGATGGGCCGCCAATCGGGCGCAGGAGAGGCTTTCAAATTCAAGTCGCGCCACAGGGCCGCGATCAGAACCCCGCCAATCAGCGGGATTGGCGCGACAGCGGCGAACTTTGAAAAATCGATATGCGCCATGGAAACGCCCCAGCGCGCAGTGACGCGCGGGTCAATGGAAAGCGTCGCCAGGCTGACAGCGGCCATGGCCAGCGCCACGCCGATCAGCGATCGACGCGCCCATTTCTGCGCGCCATCGTGTAGCGGTCCTTCGGTTTTCAAGATCAACCAGCAAGACCCGAGCAGCACATAGCCGATCACCACCGCAAAACCGGTGAGCAGGGAGAACGGCGTCAGCCAGTCAAACCCGCCGCCTGCATAGGCGCGTCCGTCAACCTCCACCCCTTGCACGAAGGCGCCGAGGATAATGCCTTGCGACAGGGCGGCAATGAGCGAGCCGCCAAAGAAGGCCCCATTCCAGAAACGCTTCGTAGGCTGACGAACCGCCTTGTGGCGAAATTCAAACGCAACGCCGCGAAAGATGAGCGCGGCGAGCATGATCAGGACGGGAAGATAAAAAGCCGGAATCAAAATTGAATAGGCGAGCGGAAAGGCCGCGAACAAACCGCCGCCGCCGAGGACCAGCCAGGTTTCGTTGCCGTCCCATACAGGCTCGATCGAGGCGGTCATCATCGAGCGCTCGTCTTCGTCGTCGGCGAACCCGGTCAGAATGCCGATGCCGAGATCGAAGCCGTCGAGCAACACATACAGCATCACCGCGGCCGCGATCAAAACCGCCCAAATCAGAGGTAAGTCCATGTTATTCCTCCCTTATGCGGTTTCCGGCGAAGGACCGGAATCGCCGCCTTTCTGACGGTCTTCCGGCGTTTCCGCCATTTCGTGGACGGCGCCCAGCGCGGAGCCCGGCGCGCGTTTTTCGTCCTCGGGCGGCGATGCAGGCTGATCGTCAAACCCGCGCGTTGCGATCCGCGACATGTAAACGACGCCAGCGGTGAAGATGATCGCATAGACGCTCATAAACACCAGCAGCGAAAACGCGACCTGCCCGGCGGGAACCGGCGAAACGCTGTCGGCTGTGCGAAGCGCTCCATATACGGTGTAAGGCTGGCGGCCGACTTCGGCGACGACCCAGCCGGAGATGACCGCGATGAAACCGAGCGCGCCGCCGGGAATGGCGACCCAGTGAAACAACCCCGGCTTGGTCAGTTTTTTCGCGCGCCACAAATAAAGCCCCCACAGGCCGATGGCGAGGAGGCCGAGCCCGGCGCCGACCATGATCCGGAACGCCCAGAAAACAATAAAGACCGGCGGATGCTCGCTGTCGGGAAAGGCGTCGAGGCCTTTCAACGGTTTTTCGCCGCCGACCACCACATCGCCCAATCCTGGAATGCCGATCTCGGCGATATTGCGTTTGTTCTCCTGATCGGGAAGCGCAAACAGAATTGTCGGTTGCCCCTCTCTGGTCTCCCACCAGCCTTCCATGGCGGCGACTTTCGCTGGCTGATAGTGATGGGCGACCTCACCAGACCAATGCCCGGCCCAGATTTGCAGGGGCATGAGGACGGCAAGCGTTCCCGCCGCCATGCGCATTTGCCAGCGAGTTGGCTCACTGATCCGGCCGCGCAACACCTGCGCCGCGCCGGCGGCCATCACGACAGCGGCGGTGGTGATGTAGGCCGCCAGCATCATGTGAACATAGCGCGACGGGAAGGAGGGGTTGAAAATCACCTCCATCCAGTCGGTCGCATAAAACCTGCCGTCTGCGTCGATGGCGAAACCTTGCGGGGTTTGCATCCAGCTATTGGCGGAGAGAATCCAGAAGGCGGAAATCATGGTGCCAATGGCGACCGCTAGCGTCGCGATGAAATGCAGCCTCCTCCCGACCCGCTTCCAGCCAAACAGCATGACGCCCAAAAACGTCGCCTCGAGAAAGAAGGCGGTCAGCACCTCATAACCGAGCAAGGGGCCTAAAACATTGCCGGTCTTGTCGGAAAAGACCGACCAGTTGGAGCCGAACTGGTAGCTCATGACGACGCCGGTGACGACGCCCATGGCAAACGCCAGCGCGAAAATTTTGACCCAGTGCAAATAGAGTTTGAGGAAGACGTCGTTTCGGGTTTTCAGCCACAAGCCTTCGCAGACGGCGAGAAACGCCGCGAGGCCGATGGTGAAAGCCGGAAACATGATGTGAAATGCAATGACGAACGCGAACTGCAACCGGGATAGAATAAGCGCGTCGAGTTCCATGAGCCGCCCCTCTTTGTTTTACTGCAAATTAGGTACGCTACCGGCCCGGCATAAGGGTCGCGAACGCCGCAGCGGCGGCATGTCGCAAGCTGCGCATGTTTGACTGCGCAACAGCGTTGCGTTTATCGGCTGGCGCGCTGTTAATTGCAAATGAAACTGAAAAACAGGGCCCGCATATGACTCTCAAACTCATCCACTTTCCAATGACCCGCAGCTTGCGCATTGTCTGGGCGCTTGATGAGTTGGGAATTGATGCGGACATCGAAACGCGGGTGTTTGACCGCGCGAAATTGAAAGAGCCTGAATACCGCGCTCTCAATCCGCTCGGCAAAACCCCGGTCTTTTTCGATGGCGACAAACGGATGATCGAATCCGTTGCGATCATTGAATATCTGGCCAACAAATACGCCAACGGAAAGCTCTCCCGGAATGCTCAGGATACGGACTATGGCGATTATCTGCAATGGATGGAGTTTGGCGAGGCCGGCATGGGCGGCTATGTGGGCCAGCTTTTGGGCCATACGATGCTGCTGCCAAAGGAGCACCGGATCGAATCCATGCGGCTCTGGGCGGTGGGCGAGATGAAGAACTGCCTCGATTTTCTTGAGGCGGGGCTTGAGGGGCGGGATTATTTGCTGGGCGAATTCTCGCTGGCGGATATTTCCATTGGCTACATTCTCTTCCTGACTCAGCTAATGCGTAATGGCGAGTTGATGGGCCCGCGCACCGCCGCCTATTTTGAGCGGCTGACGTCAAGAGAGGCGTGGAAGCGCGCAACGGCGTTGAAGCCTTAATCCGTATAGAAATGAAAAACGCCGCCGGGCTTGAGCCTGGCGGCGTTCATCTCTCCCCCGAAAGATGGCTTGCGAGTTTGCTAAGGCAAGGCTGCAATGAAACTTATTTGCGCCTCTCCGGCGCCGCTGGATTGTATAAATCCGCCATTTAGTTGGGATGAGAGCAGCGGCTTTGATAAGTTTCTGCTTAAAGAAAATATAGACATCTATATAATAGGCGGCTATATGCTCTGCCGGGAGAGCGATTATGGTTTCACGGCGGGTCATATTGGCGACCGGCGGCGCAGGGCTCGCGCTGGTTGGCGCCGGCGTGGCGAAATTGCTGCATTCAGATTTGTCGGCGGCGCGGGCGCCCTGGAAAGCGGCGGGAACGGGTTTCGGTGATCCGCGTCTTGATGCGCTTTCCTGGGCGGTGCTGGCGCCGAACCCGCATAACCGCCAGCCCTGGCTGGTCCGGCTCGATGACGCTCATTCGCTGACCTTGTTTTGCGATCTCGACCGGCGCCTGCCGGTGACCGATCCGCCCGACCGTCAGATCTGCATTGGTCTCGGCGCTTTTGTGGAGCTGATGCGGATTGCTGCTGCGGAGCAAGGATTTGCGCTTGAGATCGCGGCGTTTCCAGAAGGAGAGCCGCAGCCGCGCCTCGATGCGAGGCCGGTTGCTTCTGTGCGGTTTGTCGAAGCCGCCGCGACAGCCAAAGACCCTTTATTTGCAGCCATTGCCGCACGCCGCACAGCGCGCGCCCCTTTTGATCAGACGCGCGACGTCAGCGCTGAAACGCTCAACGCGCTGGATGAGTTTTTGCGGCCCGGCGACGGCGAATTTGAATGGGTGAATGACGGGACGAATCTCGCCGCCCTTAAAGACATTTGCCGCAAGGCCTGGGCGGTGGAGATGGAAACGCCGGAAGCCTTGCATGAATCTTCCATGCTGACGCGCATCGGCGAGGTTCAGATCAATGCAGCGCCTGACGGCATCTCCCTGTCAGGTCCGGTGATGGAGGCCATGGGGGCCGCCGGACTTTTGACACAGGAGAAAATGGATGATCCCTCATCGACGGCCTATGCGGAGACGCGCAAATTTTACAACAGTAATATCGACAGCGCGATGGCGTTTGGCTGGCTCGCCACGTCAGGCAATTCGCGTACGGATCAATTGCGGGCGGGCGCCGGCTGGGTGCGCCTGCAACTGGCGGCGACATCCACGGGTCTCGCCATGCAACCTTTCAGTCAGGCGTTGCAAGAATATCCGGAAATGACGGAATTATTCGAGGAAATACATGACTTTACCGGCATTTGCACGCCGCGTGCGCCGCTTGACGGGCGGTTGCAAGGGCTGTTCCGCTTCGGCTATGCCAAGACGCCGCCGCCGGCGCCGCGCTGGCCGCTTGAAACCCGGTTGATTCTTGCTGATGAATAAAAAATCGACACCGTCGGGGCTCGGCCTTCCCGGCGATCCTGCAATTTTCAAAGTCTTTACGGAAATTTCGATCATCGCCAATCTGGCGGACCGCGAATTTGAGCGGGTGATGCCCGGCGACCTCACCCTTGCCCAGTTTGCCGTGATCAATCACCTGTTGCGGCTCGACGCGCTGCAGACCATCGGTGAGATTGCTTCGGCGATGCAAGTGGCGCAGCCAACCATGTCGTCCACCGTGAAAAAGCTCGAAGCCAAATCCTATATCGAATTTATTCCGGATGCGGATGACCGCCGCATCAAGCGTGTGAAGGTGACGCCATCGGGCCGCGCCATTCGCGACGCCGCCGTGCATGCGGTGGCGCCCGGCCTCGCCAAGCTCAAAGCCGAGCTTCCTGACGCTGATTGGGCGGGCTTGTTGAGCCAGTTGACGCCCTTGAGAATGCTATTGGATTCAATGCGTTAGCGCGCTGGAAAGACCTTTGGGTTGCGCAACAGCGCAGCCGATGCCAGCGCCACAAGGAACCCCACCGGGAAGATTTCCACCGTGGTCATGGGGAAGCGGTAGAACGGATTTTTATAGCTATCGACGAAACTCGCCATGGCTTCGCGTACTTTGTCCAGCTCTGCGCCGGCAAGGCCCGCCGCTTCCTTTTTCGCAATCACCGCATTGGCGTAGTTTTCTGCGAAGGCGTAATCGGTCGCGGCGAGATAAATCTCCCAGCCTGTCGAGTAAAAGACAGCTGCAATGGCGGCGATGGCGAGGCCGAGACCGAAGGCGGGCGCAAACTTGATGACTCCGCCGAGGGACTGATCGCGATAGCGTTTGATCCCGATGAAAATCATCGTCAGCGCGACAATCATCACCGCATAGCCGAAGACGGCGCTGCTGGCGCCATGGAGCCCTTTGCTGTCGAGAACGAAGCCCACGCACATGACGGCGATGGTGATCGAGCCGGCGATGGCCCCATAAATGGCCGCGATTTTGAGCATTTTGTTGTCCCTCTTTATTGCGCTGGCGGCTCGAAAATGCCGAGCAGGTTGCCTTCCGGATCATTGAACCAGGCGAACTTTCCTCCATCCCCCGGCCCGTTATCTTCAGGAATCTCAACCGGGCCGATGGTGATCTTGCCGCCTGCGTCCTTGATCGCCGTACAGGCCGCGTCGATGTCGGCGACCTCCATATAGATCATGACGTAATTATGCGGCTCATGGCCGAGCGCGGTGACGGCGCCGTCGATGCCCTTGCCGCCGCCCGTGTCGATCTCCGTATTGAAGCCCGCCTCGCGCCCTGACCATCCGAACACCTTTTCATAAAAGGCGGTGGTCGCTTTGCGGTCGCGGCAGCCAATGTCGAAACGGATGACTGGATTTCCCATGGGCGATGTCTCCCTGTCTGGCCTCCACAGTTCCGCGAAACGCGCGGGAAATCCATCGCCCGAATGGGTGATTTCAGCAAAAACAAGACGTTGGGCAGGGTATGGCCTACGGGATGAGCGCTAGGTCTTTCGCCTTTTGCACAGCCTGGGTTCGCCTCTGAACCTCGAGCTTTTCATAAAGGCTCGACACATGCGTCTTCACCGTATTCGGCGAAACGTCGAAACGGCGGGCGATTTCTTTGTTGGTGAGGCCATCGGCCAGCGCCAGCAGCATCTCATGCTCGCGATCCGTAACGCCGAGCGAGGCCAGCGCCGCATGATTAAGCTCAAATGGCGCTGCTTGGGTTTTGCGGGTGAGGCGCCGGCCGGCCCAGACACCCAGGGAGGTGAAACCGAGGGCGATGAGAACCACATAGATTTCGCCAGTAAAGACCCGGGTCACATATTTATATTCAAGCCAGGCGAGCGCCATGGCGGCGAGCGCCAGACCAAGCGCGTAAAGGGCGATAGTGCGTTTTAGGCCAAATTTTGGACCGGGTTTCATGGGTAGCGAGTTTAGGCGCGCTTCCCGCCCGCCGCCAAGCCCGGCGCCAGTGGGGAGCTATTCGGCGGCGGGCTCCGGTAGCGGCGGGCCGTTGAATTCGGCGTCGATCTGGAAAGTGACCGTGTCGAAAACGCCCATATTGGAGCCTTCCGGCGGGATGCCTTCGGTAAGTCCGAAATCGCTGCGATTAAGGAAGCCGCTGGCGGTGAAGCCGATCCGCGCATTCGGATCGAGCTGAGGATAGCCCGCATAGCCGCCGCGATACTCCACATCGAAGGAGACCGGCGCTGTCGCCCCAAGCATTGTCAGCACGCCGTCCACCCGCGCCGACTTCGGGCTGGTCTGGGTGACGGCGGTCGAGTGAAACCTGATTTCCGGATACGCGTCGGCGTTGAACCATTTCTCGCCCATCAGCGTCTCGAAGAAGCCTTCCGGCGGAGTCGGGATGCGCAGCGACGTAACGTCGATAGAGGCGCTGATTTCGGTTGCGTCCAGATTAGCCGGGTCCAGGTTAAGCGCCGCGTCGAAGGTGGCGAAGGAGCCGGCATAGAACGAGAACCCGAGATGATCGGCGCGAAAAACGATGCTCGAATGATAGCGGTCGAGCTTGTAGAGCCCGGCCGGCGGGGTGAGGTCTTCAACAGGCGCCGAGGAGGCTGGCGTTTCCGTGCGGGCGGCTTGCGGCTTTGCGCTTGACTGTGCGCCGGGCCCGCAGGAGACGAGCAGCGCGACGGCCGACAGGAGGCCGATTACATTTGATTTTCGCATGAAGGGTCTCTGGTTAGGGTTGGAAACAGACTGCGCGCGTCGGAGTTATTTCTCGTTGAGCTGGTGCATCACAATCGAATTGCCTTCGGTGTCGAGACACACCGCCATTCTGCACGCCGGGCCGTGGATGATGTCGGATTTGAACTCGACGCCCTTGGATTTGAGATTGCCGATCAGCGCGTCGAGATCTGCGACCTCAAAAGCGATGGCGCCGCCGGCGGCGGCGCTTGGCGCGTCCTCGGTCGCATTGGTGATGGCGAAACAGCCGCCCCGGGGGAGGTCGTATTCCACCCAGGATATGGGTCCATGATCGCCATGCTTGCCGACTTTGAGACCGAGCGTTTCTTCGTAGAATTTTCTGGCCCGCGGAATGTCGGTTGCGGGGTACATGGTGAAAGCGACTTTTTCGAACATGGTTCAAGCCTCGTGTTGCTGTAACAAAATCCGGTCGAGCCGGGCGTAGCCCGCCTCCATGCCGGCCGCCATCGGGGATTTGAGGACGCGGTCGCGCGTCTCGCCAGCCGCATATTCGATCGACAGCGTCACCGTGGTGCGGCCGGATTTCTCGGTGAAGCGGGTGGTGACGATTGTCTCGCCGCCGGTCCAGTCCTCATCGAAACGCTCCGTATGCACCAGTTTGTCTGGCGGCGAGATTTCAAGATATTCGCCGCTGGCGGCCATTTCGCGCCCATCGTCATGACGCCAAAGATAGCGCCAGCGCCCGCCGGGCTTTAGGTCGACTTCGCAATGCGGCAGCGACCAGCCGTCCGGCCCGAACATCCAGCATTTCAGCATTTTTGGCCGGGTGAACGCGTCGAAGACCTGCTGCTTGGGCGCGTCAAAAGTCCGTGTCGTGACGATCCGGCGTTCACCGGATGGAGTGATAGTGATTGTCCGGCTCATGACTTTCGGTTCTTTTTGCGTGGCGGCGCATTAACCGCGTGCAGATAGTCCGCCAGCCGGTCGAGACGGCCCTCCCACATGCGGCGATAAACTTCGAGCCAGTCGTCAACGCCTTTGAGCGCGCCTGCTTCCAGTTTCGCCGGACGGCGCTGCGCGTCGCGCGACCGCGAAATCAGACCGGCCCCTTCGAGGACTTTGAGGTGACGGGTCACGGCCGGCTGGGAAATGGCGAAGGGTTCGGCCAGCTCCATCACCGTCGCTTCGCCGGTCGACAACCGGGCGAGGATCGCGCGCCGGGTGGGGTCGGCAAGGGCCGCGAATTTAACGGAAAGCGGGTCTGTTGCGATCTGCATATAGCACCATCTTTATATAACGTAGTTGTTATATAAAGATGGTGACCTGTCAATACCGTGCGCCGCCGGACGGTTTAGCTGGAAAAACTGACCCCGCATTCGCCAGCTTCGACCGTGCGGCCGGCGTCTTCGAGCGCTGCATAAGCCTCGATCGGCCGGTCGGTGGCGATGATGTCCGCGCCTTGCGCGGCGATCTCGGCATAGAGCGCCTCATAGCCGGAACGGGCGATGTCATTGTCGATGGAATCGCGTCCGCCCAGCGTGCCGAAAATGACTTCAACGTCGCGGCTGTTGAGGATGGAGAACAGACGCGGGCGGGGATCTTCGATGCCGGTAAAGCCCAGTATGCGGTCGTCGGGAATGCCGGCGGCGACAGCGCGGTTGAGTTCCGACTGGGTGTCGAGCGACAGTGAGATCATCGCGTCCGGCATCAGGCGGTGGAGTTTTTGCGCAGACGCCATGGAATAGGCGATGAGGATGACCCGGTCTTCGGCGCGCTGTTGTTTGATTTCCGCTGCAACGTCTTCATAGCGCGTCGATTGTTTGAAATCGATTTGCAGGATGGTGCGCCCCTTGGCCCATGCGAGAACATCGGCAAAACGAGACGGCGCAAAACCAGTGCGCGTTCCGTCATCATCCTCGAGCTTTAAGCGTTTGATCTCGTTCCAGCTGCGGGCGCTGGCGTCGCCCTCGCCAGTCGTGGTTCGATCAAGCGTGTCGTCATGATTGAGGAAGAGAACCCCGTCAGCGGATGTCGCCACGTCGATTTCCATCATCGCCGGAATTCTGGCGAGCAGCGCATCCATGGTCTCCACAGCATTTTCGGGAAAACCCGGATAGGGCCCGCCGCGATGGGCCGAGACCAGCGCGGCATCGGACAATTCAAGGCACTCGAAAAACTGATTGAGATCGCCGCCAAAGGCCTCGTCCACATCGATGGACCAGCCGCTGGAAGAGCGCGACGTCCGGTCTGCGCCCTCAACGGTTACGCTCTCTCCGCACCCCGCCAGCGCCATCAGTCCGGCAAGTGTTAACCATCTAATCATTTGAAATTACTTTTACTCTAGGGGTTAAGAACGATCGCGCCCTGGCTTTGGCCGCTTTCCAGCAATCGGTGAGCCTCGGCGATTTCAGCAAGGGTAAAGCGTCCGCCGATTTTTGGAAGCACCGCGCCTTCCGCCACCATCTTGAACAGCCGCGCCGCCATATCCGGCATCCGCTCCGGGGTGGCGTAGTGGAAAAGCGTCGGGCGGGTGAGCGTCAGTGAGCCGCGCCGGGAAAGCTCCAGCGGGGCCACCGGCGGGACCGGCCCGGAGGCGTTGCCGAAGGTCACCATATGGCCGCGCATGGCGAGCGAGTCGAGCGACGCGGTGAAGGTTGCTTCTCCGACGCTGTCATAGACCACCGCGACGCCTTCATTTTTCGTCAAGCGGCGCAGTTCGGCGGCAATGCTATCCGTTTGTGTACGGATGATTACCTCATGAGCGCCGTTGGCGCGGGCGCCCGTCTCCTTTTCTTGAGAGCCGACGACGGCGATGACCCGCGCGCCCAAATGGTTCGCCCACTGACAAAGGAGCGTGCCGACGCCGCCAGCCGCCGCATGAACCAGACAGGAATCGCCGGGTTTGAGCGCGAAAACCTGATTGACCAGCATGTCGACGGTGAGGCCTTTTAAGAACACCGCCGCAGCGAACTCGTCGGAAACGCTATCGGGAATTTTCGCCGCCAGCACCGCCGGGACATTGGCGATCTCCGCATAGGCGCTGCCGCCAATATGGGCGATGCGGTCGCCGGGTTTGAAACCTTCAACGCCGCCGCCTGTGGCCTCGACGACGCCTGCCGCTTCCGAGCCTAAGATCGCCGGCAGTGAAGCCGGATAAAGCCCGGTGCGCTTGTAAATATCGATGAAATTGAGGCCGATGGCGGTGTGGCGGACGCGCAGCTGGCCGGCATCGGGCGGGGGCGGATCGAAGTCGCGCAACGCGAAGCCTTCCGGCCCGCCATGCGCTTCAAGATAGACAGCCTTGGTCATGAAAATGCTCCGGGTGAAGGATGAGGTCTAGCGCAGGATGACTTCGATTTCGACCCGGGCGCCAAGCGGCAGCGCCGCGACAGCAACGCAGGTGCGCGCCGGGAAGGGTTTTGCAAAACCTTTCGCGTAGGCCTCGTTCACGGCGGCGTAGTCGGCCATGTCGACAATAAAGACATTGGCTTTCACCACATCATCGAGCGACTTGCCCGCCGCTTTGGCGACAGCAGCGACATTGTCGAGGGCTTGCGCCGTTTGCGCGCCCGCGCCCTCGGCGAGCTTGCCGGTGGCGGGATCGAGCCCGACCTGACCGCTGAGGTAAGTGAGCTCGCCAGCACGTACGGCGGGCGAAAAGGGCAAGTCTTTAAGGGCCGGATTGTCGATCAGAACAGCGTCGCGGGGCATCATGGCTCTCCTCTATTGCGCCTAAGGAAACAGCGCTTTTGCAACGTCAATGATTGACGGGAGATAGGCAAGGCGCGAGGCTCGGCAAGTCACGAGCGCGGGAGGGCCGCCACTGTATCTCTGTGGCCTGCGCAAGATACTGCTTGCGTGTTTTTGAATTCGGCGTAGCGTCCGCGCTCGCAATTGCCGCGAAAGATCCTCCTCACATGTTGTTTGACCGGGTGAAATCGCTCGATGCGATTCTCGCGACCGCCGAGAAACACGCGCTGCCGCGCTCGCTTGGCGCATTTCAACTGACCATGCTTGGCGTCGGCGCTATTATCGGCACCGGCATTTTCGTTCTCACCGCCGAAGCCGCGCAAAAGGCCGGGCCGGGAATGATGATCTCCTTCATCATCGCGGCGTCCGTCTGCGCCGTGGCGGCGCTTTGCTACGCCGAACTCGCTTCTATGGTTCCGGTGTCGGGCTCGGCTTACACTTATACATATGCGGTTATGGGCGAGGTGCTCGCCTGGATGGTGGGCTGGGCGCTGGTGCTGGAATATGCGGTGGCGGCTGGCGCTGTTTCGGTAGGCTGGTCCGGTTATGTGGTCGGCATTCTGCATAACGTTCTCGGAATCGATCTGCCGCTCGCCTTTATCGCCGGCCCCAGCGGCGGTGGGATCGTTAACGTGCCGGCAGCGTTCATTGCGCTGGCGGTGACGTGGCTGTTGGTGATCGGCACCACCGAAAGCGCGCGAGTTAACGCAGTGCTCGTATGCGTTAAAATCACGGCGTTGACGGTGTTCATTGTTCTTGCTCTGCCGGTGATGAACGCCGAGAATTTCGAGCCATTCGCACCGCTCGGGATTGGCGGCATTTCCGCCGCCGCCGCGTCGATTTTCTTCGCCTATGTGGGCTTTGACGCAGTCTCCACCGCCGCCGAGGAAACGCGCAACCCCCAGCGCAACATGCCCATCGGATTGATTGGTTCACTGACGATTTGTACGGTGTTCTATATTCTGGTGGCGGCCGGCGTCACCGGCACGGTCGGCGCGCAGCCCATGCTGGCGGCGGATGGATCGGGTCTCGCGCCGGGCAGCGCCGCGCTGACGGTTGCCTGCAATGGTATCGCCAATGAAGCGGTGGTGTGTTCGCGAGAGGCGATCGCCTGGACCTTGCGCGAAATCGGCTGGCCGCAGATCGGCAATCTGGTGGGGCTCGCCGCCGGCATCGCCCTGCCTTCGGTGATCTTGATGATGATGTTCGGCCAGACCCGGATTTTCTTTGTGATGAGCCGCGACGGCCTGTTGCCGGGCGTATTCTCCAAAATTCATCCGCGTTTTCACACACCGCATGTGATCACCATCGTGACCGGCGTGTTCGTGGCGGTGTTCGCGGCGTTCTTTCCGGTGGGGGCGCTTGCGGACATTTCCAACTCGGGAACCCTTTTCGCCTTCGCCATGGTGTCGGTTGCGGTCATGGTGTTGCGGCGCACAGACCCGGCCAGGGCGCGGCCTTTCCGGACGCCAGCGGTTTATGTAATCGCGCCGGTTGCAATTATTGGCTGCGTCTATCTGTTTTTCAGCCTATCGCATTACACATTGATGTTGTTCGCCATCTGGGCGGTGATCGGGCTGGCCGTCTATTTCCTTTACGGCCGCGGCCGCAGCCATGTCGGGCGCGGCGTCATCGACGTCCCCGAGCTTGACCCCAGCGCGCCGCCGCAGCCCGTTCCGCCTGTCGAGGTATAAGGGATAGCCCTGTCCCGCCGCCTCTATATGCGCTAGAGCCTGCCCAAGCGCTATTGAGGAGGCCCCGCCCATGAAACTGACCATCAACATCGATTGCACCCCGGCCGAAGCGCGGGCCTTTTTCGGCCAACCCGATATTGAGCCCATGAACGACATGATCGTCTCGGAGATGATGAAGCGCGCCAAGGACAATATGGACACCCTGGCCGATCCGGAACGCTTCATGGCGCAATGGATGGCGACCTCTACCAAGGGTATGGAGCAGTTCCAGAACATGATGGGCATGGGTGCGAAGAAGAAGCCGTAATGACCGACACGATTTTCGCCCGGGCTTCCGGCGCCGGGAAAGCCGGAGTCGCGGTGTTTCGTCTGTCTGGACCGGATGCTTTTCGCATTTTCAAAGAATTGGTTGGTAAACAGATTAAGTATCGCGCAGCCGAAATGGGAGTGCTGCGCGACCCGGAGGACGGCCAAATCATCGACAAAGGCCTGGCCATACTTTTTGAAGGCCCGAAAAGCTACACTGGCGAAGACGTCGCCGAATTTCATCTTCACGGCTCGCGCGCGGTCGAAACGGCGCTCTATGACGCGCTGGCGAGGCTCGGCGCCCGGCCGGCCGAGGCGGGCGAATTCACCTTGCGGGCGCTCAAAAACGGCAAGCTGGATTTGGCCCAGGCGGAGGCGCTCGCCGATCTTATCGATGCCGAAACGATCCTGCAGAAAAAGCAGGCTTTGGGTCAGCTTGACGGGCGGCTGTCGGCGCTGGCCGAAGGCTGGCGGGCGCAGATTCTGGCCGTCATGGCGCCGCTCGAAGCCGACATCGATTTCCCTGATGAAGGCGATGTGCCGGCCGCGGTCGCCGCCTCCGCCGGACCGGCCATCGACGCGCTTCAGGAGTCGTTAATCACGTTCCTTAACCAATCGGTCAGTGCACGGAGAATTCGCGAAGGCGTCTCGATTGCCGTGATCGGCGCGCCCAACGCCGGCAAGTCGTCGCTGGTGAACGCGCTCGCCGGGTCGGATGTCGCCATCGTCTCGGAGACCGCCGGGACGACCCGCGATATTGTCGAAACCCGCCTCGATCTCGGCGGCGTGGTCGCGGCCATTGCCGATACGGCGGGCTTGCGCGAGGCTACAGGCGACGCCATTGAGGCGGAGGGCATGAAACGGGCGAGAAAACGCGCCGAAGAGGCTGACATTCGCGTGCTGGTTATGGATCTGACGACCGAGTGGACTGGCGCAGCCCCCTCACCCGAAGGCGCTGGCGCGCCTTCGACCTCTCCCAAGGGAGAGGTAGACCTGCCGCAAGCGCAACCCATTACCTCTCGCGAGGGAAAGGTAAGCTTGCCTCATGCGCAACGCCCTACCTCTCCCTTGGGAGAGGTCGAATTTCCTCTTGGAAATTCGGGTGAGGGGTCTGACCTGCTGAAACCCGGCGACATCATCGTGTGGAACAAGGCCGACTTGGGCGGTGTTCCCAAAATGGAGCAGTCCGGGTTCACGGAGCTCGCCCTTTCGGCGAAAACCGGCGCCGGTATGGCCAAACTGGTTGAGGCGCTGACCGCGAAAGCGGCGGGCGGCGACTTCGCGGACGGCCCCGCCCTCACCCGCATCCGCCATGTTCAAGCGGTGGAGGAAGCCCTCGCGGCGCTTTCCCGGGCGGAAAGCCTGATTGCCCGCGCCCCAGAACTGGCCGCCGAGGACGCCCGCCTTGCGGCCCGGGCGCTGGGCAAGATCACCGGCGCGGTCGGCGTTGAGGACGTTTTGGGCGAGATTTTCTCGAGTTTTTGCATTGGGAAATAAGCGGTATGGCTTACCGCCCTGCCCGCCGCCAGCCCGCTTGCCTCGCCTCTGATTCTGAACAAAACCAGCGTTCGCCACGTTCGGGTGAAATCACCGTGCCAGCGTAATATTTCTGCCCGGGCACGTGATAGATGCGCGCGCCGACGTTTTGGCTGACATTGCCTTTGATGACGCAGCCTTTGGCCGGAAAGATGCGCAGCGGATGCGGAACATGGCGGCCGCCAATAACATAGCCGGCCACGAGTGCGCCCAGGGCAAAAATCCATAGAAGCGTCCGCAGCCGCCCAATTTATTGCTGGCAGGGCTGCAGCGGCGTGAAAACCGACACGTCATTTTTATCAAAAGACGTTTTGGACTAGCGGATACGCAGGTCATCCCGTAACCGAAAAATGTGCGGCGCGCGCGGAGGGCGATGCGCCTTCGCAGGCTTGGGCCGGGGCGGTAAGCCATGGCGAAGGGTCTCCCACGGCGCCTTCCGGCGCGCCGCTGGCGTAGGACGGGTAGGGCGGCCGTCCCACGCAAGGGAGGGTCAGCGCGCCTGGCCGGCCGAAAGATCGACCGCCCGTTCAGTCGCCACGCTGCGCAGCAATCGCACCCGGTCCGCCGCCCGGCGCAGCACCTTGGCTGCGTCGCGCTCGCCATTCAGGTCGAGCCTGGCGGCGGCCCGTTCATAGCCGCGATATTTCTGCTTCAGCCGCCGGTCGAGTTCGATGGCTGTTTCAAGTTCATACACAGGACCGCATGTCGGCTTCTGCCGGGGGGTGGCCGGTCCGAAGAGCGGCCGTAAAGTGCAACGGGTTTTCGTAAAATGCGCCATAATGAGCCCCTTTGTGCTGTTTTCGTGTGGCACGCGAATTCGCTGCATCCCACATGCCTGAAACGGGCGCCAAAGGGCTAACTTGCTGATTTGTAAAGGTATTCTAGGAACCGATTCCGGATTGTAGAATCTTCCGTATACGGTGGTTTAGGCGATTTCGCCCTCTTCCGTGTGCGTATTGCGCAGCAACCGCGCGCGTCCGGCCGCCTGGCGCAGGACTTTCGCGGCGTCATGCTCGCCCCTGAGCTCCAACCTGAGAGCGGCGCGTTCATATTCACGATATTTCTCCTGCAGCCGCTCACTGAGCTGGTCCACAAAACTTTGCTTTGGGCTTTGCCTTGGGGCTGGCGCCGAAACGAGACGCTGCAACCGATCCTGAAGGCTGCGCGCTTTTTCTGGCGCTGTAGATGGTTTTGGTCCGAATAATGGCTTTCCCCCCGGAAGCGGATTGACGGTCTGGAGTTTTGCGGATTGCACCATAAGGAGCCCCTTTTGTGTTGTTTCCCCACAAGTGAAGGGCTGAATTGCAGCAAGTATGCCCAGCGCTGTTGCTGCACTGCATGCTTTCCAAATTGTAAAAAAGGCCCGGCGAGACCCGGGGAGGCGCGGTGAAAGAGCGCGAAACAATTCGTGACCGGAAAACTTATCCCCCCTCTCCCGGGAGCGCTTATGATGCCCCCCGTGAACGAATTGGAAAGCGCGACGTCCTAAGCCTCAAGGCATGTGTGTTGCGCCGGATAGCCAGTTTTTCTGGATCGGATTGGGCCTTCTGGTCTCGGTCGGGTTGCTTTGTCTTTTCACCCTTCGGCAATTTATCCGTCAGGCTTTAAAGGCGAAGACCCCTGACGCATGGGCTGAGGCGTTGTTCGACCACACGCCGGCGCTGACCATTAACGGGCTCTGGCTGCTGGTTGTGACTGTCGCGGCCAAGGCTTGCGGCTACTGACGGCGCTTTTCAATTGTTCCACGTGAAACATTCCGGATCATCAGTCCGGAAAACAGGTGCATTGCGTCAGGCCCGGGCCTATATCCCGCGGCCAGAGGACTAGGATGAAGAACTACGACGTCATCGTGATTGGTGGAGGACATGCCGGCTGTGAGGCTGCGGCGGCGGCCGCGCGCGCAGGGGCCAAGACCCTGCTCGCCACCCACAAGCGCGAGACCATCGGCGAGATGTCGTGCAATCCGGCGATTGGCGGGCTCGGCAAGGGCCATCTGGTGCGCGAGGTCGATGCGCTGGACGGGCTGATGGGCCGGGTCATCGACAAGGCCGGGATCCAGTTCCGCATGCTGAACCGTTCCAAAGGCCCGGCGGTGCGCGGCCCGCGCGCCCAGGCCGACCGCAGGCTCTACCGTCAGACCATGCAGGCGATCCTGTCTGATTATCCGAACCTCGAGATCCTCGAGGCGGCGGTGGAAGACCTGATCGTCGAAAATGTTCCACGTGGAACACCCCCTCCGTCCGCTTCGCGGACACCTCCCCCGCAGGCGGGGGAGGAATTAGGTTGCACAGAAACGGAGCATCCTCTTCCCCCGTTTACGGGGGAAGTACCGGCGAAGCCGGGGATGGGGGTCGTCGCAGGCATAATCACTGATGCAGGAGAGCGCATTCGCGCGCGCGCCGTGGTCCTCACCACCGGCACCTTCCTCAAGGGCGTCATTCATATCGGCGACAAGCGCTTGCCCGCCGGTCGGGCCAAGGCGCGCGCCACCGATAAAGACTGGATGGCGGAAGACTGGAGCGACGTTGAGGTTCCGGCGATCGCCCTCTCCGACCGGCTCTATGAGCTGGGCCTCAAAATGGGCCGCCTCAAGACTGGCACGCCGGCGCGCCTCGATGGCCGCACTATTGACTGGGACCGGCTGGAAATGCAGCCGGCCGACCCCGAACCCGTGCCGTTTTCGTTTATGACGGGCAAGGTCGAGGTGCCGCAAATCGCCTGCGGGATCACCTATACGACCGCCGAGACGCACTGCATTATCGAACAAAACATAACGAAATCAGCGGTTTATGGCGGCATGATTTCTGGACGCGGCCCGCGATACTGCCCCTCCATCGAAGACAAGGTGGTGCGTTTCGCCGAGCGCGACAGCCACCAGATCTTCCTCGAACCCGAGGGCCTGGACGATCACACGGTCTATCCCAACGGCATCTCCACCTCCCTGCCCGAGGGCGTGCAGGCGGCGTTCTTGAAAACCATTCCGGGCCTCGAAGAGGCGCGGGTGATCCGCTATGGCTACGCCATCGAATATGACTATGTGGACCCGCGCGCCCTTACGCGGACACTGGAAACCCGCGCCCTGCCCGGGCTTTTCCTCGCAGGTCAGATCAACGGCACCACAGGCTATGAAGAAGCCGCGGCGCAAGGCCTGATCGCCGGGGTGAATGCGGCGCGCAGCGCGAATGGCGGCGAGCCGTTCATCCTCGACAGGGCTGAGGCCTATATCGGGGTGATGATCGATGACCTTGTAACTAACGGAGTTACAGAACCCTATCGGATGTTCACAAGCCGGGCCGAATACCGCCTCACCTTGCGCGCTGACAATGCCGATCAGCGCCTGACGCCGGTCGGGATCGCCGCCGGCATCGTAGGGCCGGCGCGCGCAGAGATGTTTCACGTGAAACAATCGGCGCTGGAAACTGCTCGCAAATGGGCGCGCGAGACCACGATTACGCCGAATGAGGCTGCAAAACACGGCCTCAAGATCAATCAGGATGGCCGCCGCCGCTCGGTGAGCGAGCTTCTGGCCCTGCCCGAGGTCGATCTGGCGGCGCTGGCCGCGATCTGGCCCGAGCTCAGCCAGCAGCCGGTTCCGGTGGCGGAACAATTGGCCTTTGATGCGCTCTATGCCGGGTATCTGCATCGCCAGGAGGCGGACATCATCGCCTACAAAAAGGACGAAAGCTTGCGGCTGCCCGCCAATCTCGACTATGCGGCGATCACCGGACTGTCGAATGAGGTCCGCTCCAAGCTGATTGACGCGCGCCCAGCCACACTTGGTCAGGCCGGAAGGATTGAAGGCGTCACGCCTGCGGCGCTGGCGCTG